>JAKUUP010000024.1 GCA_022447095.1 Candidatus Thalassarchaeum betae | reverse complement strand
GGCAGCCGTCATGGCGTTCCCCGCCGTTTCATCAATGTAGACTCACTTGTGGAAATCGATCCTTCAGACTCCACAGCCCCGGTCGTGGTTGCCCATTTTCGTGACATCACAACCTCCGAAGAAGAATGAGAAATTTCCCTGATGCCGAGCGCGGCGTTCAAGTCTGAAACCATCGCCCGCATTTCCGGGGAGTAGGTATGCACAGGTTTCACCCCGCCCCGAATCTCCTACTCATAGGAGGCCCCAAGACCGGCACAACCTCATTGATGCATTGGCTCAGCATTCAGGACGACATCCATCATCCATGGCCCAACGAGAGCCACTTCCTGATGGCCGGGGCCGCAGAGTTTCCAACCTCCCCCCTCCATCCGAAGGGGACAGCCATCCTAGCCCCCCAAGCGGATTTGGATGGAACTGAGGAGCATAAGTGGATCCTCGACAAATCCGCCTTCCATCTCTATTCAGAGAGGGCTCTGGAGGCTGTTCGCGACCACCTCCCCGATGCGAAAATAATCATCACACTGCGTCACCCTGTAGATCTGATGCTCAGTATGCATCAGGAGCACCGAAAACGCCTCATTGACTACACAGTGGAACAAGACGCGATGATCGAGTTGGCGAGGGAACAGTCCTTCGAGCCCGACGACGACGACCCAGAAACGTACAGCTTCCTGCGATTCCCACGTCTGAAGGAACCGACCATTCTCTGGACCGAGACTCTTGGCGACCGAGTCAGGGTGGTCCCCCTCTCTTCGATCAAGGATAACCCCCTGCGGACAGTCAACACCCTACTGAACTGGCTCGATATTCCTGAGATGCCGGCCGATACAAAACTCCCTCGACACAACGAGAGCGGGGGGATGAACCAATCGGCATGGGCAAAGATGCTTCGAGAACCACCCGGCTGGCTGACCTCACTTGCAAAGACCCTCCTACCGACTAAGGGGATGCGCCGAGCGGTATTGGATCCGATACGTGCGCCCGGCTTCAAGCCGAAACCCTACAAGAGGCCGGCATTGAGCGAACAGACCCGGAAGGAGCTGGAGGCAGCGTTCGCCGAAGAGATAGATTTCCAAGCGAATCTATCACAGTATATCGACACCAGCCTAATCATCGACGGGCAGTAGAAGCGAGTCCCGATATGACGCAGACGCGCAACGGTGAAAGGAGAGCCACAGGAGCGAGATTCCGATGAAGAAGCAGTTGATGCGTCAGTACTGGCGAATTCAGCAGAGCCAGACACTCATCTCAATGGCCTTTTGGTGTGCCACATTGACACTCCTGATTTGGCCATATGTCAGTTGGAGATTCGACCCCAATGCCAGTATCGGTGGCATCCAGATGACCTATTGGGGCCTCATCAGCATCAGCGCCACCGTTCTTCTTCTCGTCCTCTTCATCGGCCGGGTGTATGACGCCACCTTGGGTCTATGGCGAGAGCACCTTACTGTAGTCCAGGAACGCAACCCGTTCACGACCTACAAGCTGAATGCCTCCTTCGGACTCCTCCTCGCTCAGACAAACGCTATTCTTCGTCGAATGGATCCAGAAGATGAGGAGATCCAGAGACACTGCGACTTCATCGATCGTTGGCTGGAATGGAACTCTAGAGAGGAGATATGGGCTCGCACCATGTCTTCTTGGAAGGACATCGTAGGCGAGGAAGACCCCTTTCTGTTTCACCTCGACAGCGATTCCCGCGACAAACTCTCAGCGGCTGCTGATGAGTTGCAGGATTACTGAAGAGACTCACACCAGTGCGCGGTCGAGAAGCCCGTCAAATCCTCGAGACTCTCCAGATCGTTGCGTACTTCCTCACCGAGCATCGCATAATGTTCAGGACCGGCCCGCCTTCTGATGCTACGCGCCCGACTCAGAACTGGCATCTTGTATACATTCACTCCACGTCCCTCCAAGATCGATACCACAGGACGTTTGATGAGATTGGGAATTAACGAGGCGGTGAACTTGAACACCCGTCCGAACAGAGTCAACGGACGCCTATCTTCGGCTATGTTGGCGTTGTACACAGCAGCTAGGTCGAACTCGTGAGATGCTAGACCAAGGTGTTCGACCACCTCGGAGAGGACCCTCTCGGGCTCGCCTCTCATCCTCTTCGCCTCTATGAAGAGGAAACTGCCGCGGCCGAAGTACTCCAACCACCGCGCCATGCTGGCGCCGTACAGTGTATCCATGTGCAGACGAGAGTCCGCCCAGGCCACAGTGAAGTCGGACCAGTCGGCTCCGTTTCGCTTGTCCTCCTCGGTGTCGAGAACCATCCCCCAATGGCTCACGGTCCTGCTGACGGGTTCCCTCAGGCATACCAGGAAGCGCGACTCTGGCCAATATTCCGCCACTCTAGAGGGCGCGATGGGGCAAGCCAGCGCGTGGACGGAGCAGTCGATGCGCAGACCTCCTCCATCGAAGCATGAGGAATACCTCTCCCAATCAGGTGGGGAATCATCCCGGCCGAAGGTCCCTTTGTGGGTGGCGATCTCGTTGGGTTCCTTCGGTTCGGAGACACATATCTCGGGATGCTGCTCGAGAGCGCTGGCCAACCAGGTAGTGCCTGATTTGGGCGCTCCAAGGAGAAAAGCACCCACTTTGGGGGCCGAGGCAGGCATCAGAGACACAGCCACGGCCCTACTGGCTACGATATAGGATATACGCGCCCCCGTCGGTGTGAAATAGGGAACTAGTCTCGCCACGCCCGTATCTCGTGGGGGTCAATAGGTGTCTAACAGGGTAATCTGGCTCACGGGGCTCTCTGGTGCCGGAAAGACGACCATAGCCATAGCAGCGGCAGAGAGGTATGGGTGTGAGGTTCTGGATGGTGACACCATACGGGACTTCTTCTCTAACCACGACTTCAGCTATGAGGGACGAAAGCGCCATCTTCTGGGTATAGCCCGCATGGCCAAGATGATCTCCAAGCACACCCATGTGGTTTGCTCGTTCATTACCCCCTACGAGGATGTCCGCGAAAAAATCCTCGAGATTCTCCCCGACAACGCCGTCATGGTCCACGTCTCGACCTCACTCGAGCTTTGTGAGGAGCGCGACGCTAAGGGCCTGTACGCCAAAGCTCGCTCAGGGGAGATTTCCAACTTCACTGGTATTTCCGACCCCTTCGATGAGCCGAAGTGCGCACACTTCTCACTGGACTCGAGCGGTGTCGAGGGCAAGACCGTCAACGACCTCGTAGACCAGTTGGCCCACTTCTTCGAGAAGCCTAGGGCCGTTCTGCTCCCAGGTCGCTGGCAACCTCTCCACGTTGGCCACGAGTGGTTGATTCAGAGAGAACTCGACCAGGGCAAGAGGGTCGTGGTCGGTATCAGGGATACACCCATCACCGAGGCGGACCCCTTCTCGGCGGATTTGCGCAAGCGCATGATAGAGCATCGATACGAGGCCGAAGACGTCGAAGCTTGGATAATGCCCGATATCGAGGCCATATCGTACGGCCGTAAGGTCGGCTATGAGGTCCGAGAGACCGACGACATCCCTCCAGAGGTATTCGAGGTCTCTGCGACGGGTGTGCGCGGTGGCAACCGTGCCAACGTCTCTGCCAAGGTCATGGAGTTCATGATCCGGGAAGGCATATGGGACGGCGAGTGAGCCTGCGACGGCTTCATGGGTGTCGGGCATTTCGAACGGTCCGATGACGGTAGACAGAGATGAGTTGCAGCAGATCGCACAACTCGTTGAGGCCAACCGCGAGCGCATGCAGGCCATCGAACAGCAGATTCACCAACTCGAAGCCATCAGAATCGAGCAGATTCAAGCCATAGAGGCTTTGCTAGCGATTCCAGAGGATGGTGCTGTAGGTGCCATGATCCCCCTCGGGTCTGGTGTCCAGATAGTCACAGATATCCCTGCAGACGCTGGTGCCGTGATAGATATCGGCAGCCGGGTGCAGGCCGAACGCACACGTGACGAGGCCGCGGAGATTCTCGGCAAACGTAGCGAAGAGATAGTTGCGATAATCGAGAGGATGAAATCCGAGTTCGACGACTTGGAGAACAGCACGGTTGGCCTTGCACAGAAGTTTAACGAAGGCGTCGAGTCAATGCAGTCTGAGACACCGCAAAATGAGGAGCCCGTTCGCACAGCGTCCGGGGGCTCAGGATCATCTGCGCGTAGAAGGAAGCGCAAACGCGGCACCGACCTAACTCTCGACGACTGAGGTATTGCATGGGCCTGTTCGATCGCTTCAAGAAGCGCTTCAAGAAGAGCGCTGAGGAAATCACCGTTGAGGAGGACTCTGTAGAGGCTGAGAAGGCCTTGGAAAAGAGGGAAGAACTCATTGAATCTCTTGAGGACTCAAAACCCATCCACCCTCCATCCCCTAAAGCGGTTGAAACCCCGGCCGAAACAGGCGAGCAGTGGGATGATTTCGATGAAGAGCCAGCCGAAGACCCTTTCGCTAAGCCTTTGGAGCGCAAGGAGCGCAAGAAAGCGAAGAGAGCAAGCTCTGTGGAGAAAGCGACAAAGACTTCGGTGAAGAGAGAACGAACCCCCAAAGACAGGATGGAGAGCACCACAGGGAGAAAGCTGGTCGCCTCTGGCCCGGCGAAGATCGAGATTGACTTTGGCGACTCAGCTTCTTCCACAGGTGGGCGGGTCATTTCAGGGAGCGAGAAACTCAACAAAATCATAGAGGAATTAGAGGAAGAGTTGCTGTCTGCCGATATGGCGCAGAGCGCTGTCGAGGAAGTTTCCAGAACCCTGAAAGCAACCCTCATTGGAAGTAGGATATCGACTCGGAAGAAACTCGAGGTAGTCATTGAGGAGGCGCTCACAAACGCGCTTCTGAGACTCTTGGAAGCCGGTTACTGGGATTTCGACAAGACCGTGCAGTCGTTCATCGACGCCGGCCCCCCAGTCACGATAATGGTGGTAGGTGTGAACGGTACCGGCAAGACCACCACATGCGCCAAGATGGCCCACAGGCTCTCCCAACAGGGCCACTCAGTGGTTCTAGCCGCCTCTGATACCTTCCGCGCGGGCGCCATCGACCAACTGGCCGCCCACGCCGAACGCCTCGGGGTCCGCTGCATCCGCAGCCAGAGGGGTGGGGACTCAGCCGCTGTCGCCAGAGACGCCGTGGAGAGCGCCAGAGCCCGCGGTGAAGACGTCGTCATCATCGACACGGCAGGCCGGATGCAGAACAAGTCCAACCTGATGGAGGAACTGCGCAAGGTACACAGGGTCTCAGAACCCCACCTCGTACTCTTCGTCGCAGATGCGCTTGCCGGAAACGACGCCGTTGCCCAAGCAATCGAGTTCCAGCGCATACTCAGTTTTGACGGAGCGGCCCTATGCAAACTCGACACCGACGCCAAGGGCGGTGCTGCCTTGTCGATTGCCCACGCCACAGGCCGCCCCATAGTGCTCGCTGGCATCGGTCAAGGCTACGACGACATGATTCCATTTGATCCGGAATGGCTCGTAAACTCCATTCTTGAGTGATTGCACTACAGGCAACCGCGTCGTTCTTGAAGCGCGGCCCATACGTGCGCCTGAAGATGTCGAGCGAAGAGGCACCATTGGCTCTCGTGGTGGTCGGCAACACCACCACAGAAGGCCGAATACGCAGCATCATGAAACATCAGGGATGGCGCACGGAGATTTGCGGCGACGGAGACAAAGCCGTCGATGAATTCGTCAGACTGCGCCCTGATATGGTAATCTTGTCCCTAGATATTCCTTCGATGGACGGACACATCGCCGCGCTTGAGATGAGGGAGACTGATTACAATGCCAGAATCGCCATCGTTACCAGCAGAACCCGCCAGGAGAAAGCCGAGGACGCAGCCTATTCCGCGGGTGCTGTCGGGCTACTCGTGACCCCCTTGACTCAGTCAGTTTTCGACGAACAGTGGGATTCCATGATGGGCGATATCCCAGAGGCCCCCGGCCTCTCTGATCTCGACGAGCTCTATCCGGAGGTGGAAGAATCGGAGATGCCGTTACTCCCACCAATGCCTCCCGAGATGCCGCCTATTCCAGAGGCAGTAGAGATGCCTTCAGGAGATTCCCTTGAGTCAGAGCACGAGGAACCACCCAAGAAGAAGCGCAAGTGGTTGAGGAGAATCGTACTATTGGCGGTGATTTCGGGTGGTGCAGCTGCTGGCGCCCACTATGCCGGCCTCGTCGATCTCAGCGAGTATTTCGCAACACTGGAGTCATATTTTCCATAATTTCTAGGTCCCTAACCATA
This sequence comes from Candidatus Thalassarchaeum betae, assembly GCA_022447095.1. GTDB lineage: Archaea > Thermoplasmatota > Poseidoniia > Poseidoniales > Thalassarchaeaceae > Thalassarchaeum > Thalassarchaeum betae_B. Next base: position 13,708 of record JAKUUP010000024.1, on the reverse strand, counting down.
ATCAACCATCTTCTTTGATGAGACCCTATGAGTGATTCTGCTATGTTCAAAATGCCAACAATCGACCTTTCTGCTAAATCCCTGCTGACACTATCTCAGTTGGGAATTTTTGCTGTTTTCGCCTACTGGGCAGTGGAGGGAGGAGTAGAGGACAATATTGACTACCTCTTTCTGGTGATGATGGCGGGTGCTGGTTTGGCACTCTTCCTTTCAGTCCCTAACGCGAGGATGGGGGTAACCTTGGGAATTCCAGCAGCGATGGTCGTGATGGGTGTGGTTATGGGTGAGAATGAGATGATGTTCTGGGCCGTTTTCATGTTGTTCATGATAGGTCCAATTGCCTACATGCCAGCAATGGCGACCGGCGACCCGACATTGGGTCTAGACGATGAAACCAGGCTGCAAAGACTTGGTATTCTTTGGATTGTCTTCTCTTTGTTGATGATGTTCATGATGTCCGGTTTAGCAGATATGGCTACAGAGGGCGAACTCACAGAACAGGATAATGATGGGAACGAATTTACCATGGTACTAGACTCTGCCCAGCAGACAATCGCACAGGGCGGTCTAGCAGTGGGTGTAATCGGGGTTCTGGTGTTCCTACTGACGGCCGTAATGGGCAAGGAGGTAGGGCCGATGCGTCCTTGGCATGGTGGTGTAATGGCAGCGGTTGCTTTGTTAATCTCCCAATATCTCTGGACCGTGGTAGAAGGAGCACCTTCAGAGGGGCCGGCTGAATTTTTCATGATTCTATGTTTTATTGGCCTTGTTGCGCTAACTCCTTGTGTAGCATATGAGGGGTCATCCGACTCTTCTGAGAGCGAGTGAAACTCATCTGGACATCAATGCAGCCCATGTTGCATCGGCGTATGCCTTGGCCGCCGCCACAGGGTCGTCCGAGCCATGTATCCCTGTGCCCACGATCACCCCATCAGAACCAGCTCTGATGGCATCCGATGGATGGCCGTACCTTTGACCAAGGACACCTTCCTCAGCTGATAGGTTGACTCCCGGCGTCCAGATCATCTTGCCCTCGCCGACCTTTCCCCGTAGCGATGAGATCTCGTCAGGCGAACTACCGTTGCCGATGTAGCCGAGCACATGGGGCGAAGCGGCGCCGGTCGCAATCGTCTCGTCGGTGTAGCCCTCGGAGAGCAGGTTGCCACGACTCGACATCTGCGCGAGCAGGAATACACCCCCTATCCTCTGTACATCATCCCACCCCGCGGCGATGCCATCGATGATGTCCGGCCCGGAGACGCGGTGGGCGGTGACGATGTCGGCCCACGAGCGGATGTCGTAGATTCCTCCCATCTGCGTCTGTGATACTCTGCCTATGTCGGCGAACTTGCGGTCTTCGAAGAGCATCAGATCATGTGAGTGAGCGGCATCTACGACCTCCTGCCATGACTCCTGCGAGAAGTCCTCGACCATATCCACATGAGTCTTGAGTGCAGCGATATGAGGACCTACTTGATGGATGATAGACACCAATTCCTCGGTACTACCGAGATCGGCCGCCAGCACTACCAATGTCCCCTTCTCAGCAGCCGTTTCCATGAATCGATGCGACAGAGGATGAGCACAACTCCGCCATCTAGCGCCCCACGCCTCATCGGCTCGCATCGAACAGCCTCGCTGCCGACCCTCTCTCAAGGCTTTCCCTTTCTGTAGGCTAAATCAGGCCGTAGGCCTGAGCCGCTTTGTTCATGGACGGGCGGCGACGGAGGATGCACGATGAGCGGTAGCCCTCACATTCACTTCGTCGAGGTGACGACACGTGCCCTAGAGGGCTTGCCCGATGCGCGCGGCGACAGTGTGCGAAGCATGCTTACCGCCGATCACGATATCTTGGTGGGTGATGTTCGGGTTTCCTTGGGGTACCATGTTCAGGCCGAGATGACGTCCGATCAAATCGAGCGCACCGTGTACGACCTGTTCGCAGATCCGGTGATTGAGCACGGCTCGTGCAACGGTGCATTGTTGGGAGCTAAGGGAATATTCCCCTCCACCCCTGAGGCAGCCATCCAAGTCGGCTTCAAACCCGGAGTCACAGACAACGCCGGGCAAGCAGGCCTAGACGGGCTACTGACTCTGTACCCGGAACTCAGAAACGCCGCACAGGTCGCCACATCGCGAACTTACCTGTTCTGGGGCTTGCCGGAAGGAATCGAACTTTCACATCTGGCGAATGCCCTTCACAACCCGATGATAGAGCGCTGTGCGTTCGCCGATGCTGATGATTGTGCAGGCGGCTACTGGCCATCACTGTCCTTCCCCGACCGCCCACCCGCTGTCTTCACAGAGCCGGCGGTAATCGACCTCGAAGTCAGCGACGAGGAACTACAGGAGATTAGCGAGTCCGGACTGCTCGCGCTTAACCTCAACGAGATGCATGCGATCCAAGCGCACTACAGGAGCCCTGAGGTCAGAGCGGCTAGGGAGGGACTTGACCTTCCCCCCAACGCACCGACGGACGCAGAACTGGAGTGCTTGGCGCAGACCTGGTCGGAGCACTGCTCGCACAAGATTTTCGCTGCTTTCATCAATCACAAGGACAACGAGACAGGCCAGACCAAGCAGATCGACTCACTGTTCAAGACCCATATCATGAGCCCGACACTCGACATCCAGAAAGAGGTCGACTGGCTTCTCAGCGTTTTCCACGACAACTCCGGGGTCATCGCTTGGAATGACGACTGGAGCCTTTGCATGAAAGCGGAGACCCACAACTCGCCCTCCGCCCTCGACCCGTTCGGAGGAGCGATAACAGGCATTGTTGGCGTTAATCGGGATATCCTCGGGACGGGGCTCGGCGCACGCCCCATAGCCAACACCGACGTGTTCTGCTTCGGACCTCCGGACTACAGCGGCAAGCTGCCAGGGGGGCTGTTCCACCCTTCGAGGGTATTCAGGGGCGTGCACTCGGGAGTTCGCGCCGGAGGAAACGAGTCGGGGATACCAACAGTCAACGGAGCCATGGTCTTCGACGAGCGGTACATCGGCAAGCCGCTGGTCTACTGTGGTACTGTTGGCATCATGCCGCGTAGGTTGGCTGACGGGCGAGAGAGCCACGATAAGACCCCCACTCCTGGCGACATCGTCTACATGGTCGGAGGGCGCGTCGGTAGTGATGGCATCCACGGAGCAACATTCTCGAGCTTGGAGTTGACTGAGGATAGCCCGAGTTCTGCTGTCCAGATTGGTGACCCTATCACCCAGAAGAAGATGATTGACATGATTCTCGAAGCCCGTGACGACGGGATAATTCAGATCATCACAGACAATGGCGCCGGGGGCCTGTCGAGCAGCGTCGGAGAGATGGCAGAGTTGACCAACGGCGCCGACATTGACCTCTCAGTCGTCCCTCTCAAACAAGCCGGCCTCTCACCTTGGGAGATACTCGTTTCCGAGTCTCAGGAGCGCATGACTGTAGGTGTGAGACCAGAGGACTGCGCAGCATTCGAAGCACTTGCTGACCTGCATGAGGTCGAAGCTACAAACATTGGCGAATTCACCAACTCAGGCGCATTCGTAGTGCGTTTCGGACAGACCCCCGTCGCTCACCTACCAATCTCGTTTCTCCACGATGGGTGCCCGCAACTGCAACTCGAATCCGAGTGGACCCCACCAGTTCACGACACCATGGTCCCACCTCAGGCCGACGCGGCTGGGTTGGGCGACATCTTGGGCCGACTGATGGCGAGACCAAACGTCGCGAGCAAGGAATGGTGGGTTAGGTCATACGACCACGAGGTCATCGCCCAGTCAGTCATCAAACCGTTCTGCGGCGTCAATCACGATGCTCCCGGCGACGCCGCAGTCATCGCCCCCATCCAAGGGGGGACCCAAGGGACAGTGATATCGAATGGGATAGCTCCGAGGTATTCGGATATCGACACCTACTCCATGGCGGCGGCATGTGTCGACGAGGCGTTGCGCAACGCGGTGTGCGTTGGCGTGGATCTCGACATGATAGCGGGTCTCGACAACTTCTGCTGGCCCGATTCCGTCGAATCCACCAAGACTCCCGACGGACGCTACAAACTAGCTCAGTTGGTTCGTGCGAATCAGGCCATAGACGATGTATGTAGAGCCTATCGGCTGCCCTGCATCAGCGGCAAGGACTCGATGAAGAACGATGTGACGATGTACGGGGAGAAGATTAGCGTCCCACCGACAATCCTGTTCAGTCTCATCGGTAACCACGCCGATGTCCGCAAGGCTGTTTCAAGTGATTTCAAGAGCTCCGGCGACCGCATCTACCTCCTCGGAGAGACGCATCAGGAACTCGGGGCGAGTGAACTCGCGTTCATGTTCCGTGACGAATGCTCCGGCGGTATCGGTGGCGAGATCCCACGCATCAACCCCGAGCGCAACCTCGCGATGTACCGTGCTCTGACGTCAGCGATGTCCGAGGGTCTGGTGGTAAGCGCCCATGACTGCAGCGACGGTGGTCTCGCAGTGGCTTTGGCGGAGTGCTGCTTCGGAGCCAATTCAGGAGCGTCCGTAGACATCGCAGGACTCAAGAGCGACCGCAGTCATCTGGATGAGTGGGGCGCGCTGTTCGGAGAGAGTATGGGTCGCATTTTAGTCAGCATCTCTCCTGACGATTCAGAAGGGTTCTCCAAAGTGATGGGGAGCAACTCATGCACTCTCCTTGGCACAGTCGAAGAAGGAGACGACATCATTGTCCGCTCTGGGGAAACCGAGGTATTGAGGGCCTCCATGAGCAAACTTAGAGAATCTTGGCAAGGCGCTCTCGGGGGTGATGCTTGATGACAGGAACTCCACGAGTCGCAGTCATCTCAGGTTTCGGCATCAACTGCGAGCTGGAGACCATGGCAGTCTTCGAGATGGCAGGAGCAACGGCGGACAGGGTACATGTCAACCGGCTGGTCAGCGGTGAAGTGAACCTCGAGGATTACCAGATTATGGCTGTCCCGGGCGGCTTCTCGTTCGGAGACCACCTCGGCAGCGGGCGCCTGATGGGCAACCGCTTTCGCTTTGGCCTCAGAGAGCAGATCAGTGATTTCGTGAGGGCTGGCAAGCCGGTGATAGGAATCTGCAACGGCTTCCAGGTACTGGTCAAGATGGGGCTCCTTCCCGGAGACGACGAGGTCAGCCTGACCCAGACGGCCTCACTCGCACTCAACGACAGCGGCCACTACGAGAATCGATGGGCTACCTTGGAGTTCGACGCCGACAGTCCCTGTATTTGGACGAGGGGATTGAGTCGCATGCGCGTCCCTGTGCGCCACGGGGAGGGTAAGTTTGTGACCGACGACCGAGCCCTGCTCGATCGGTGGGCGGAGACCGGCCAGCTGGTGGCCCGCTACGTCGACCCATCCTCCGAGTATCCTGGCGCCAGCGACGAGGTTCTGTCTTACCCCGTATCACCAAACCAGAGTTGGCGAAACATCGCGGGCGTTTGCGATCCCTCTGGTCTCGTGTTCGGTCTGATGCCCCACCCCGAGGCCAATCACTCGACCTGGCTGGGCGCAACTTGGACGCGAGAGGACACCGAGCACGGCGAGGGAGAGGGCATGGCGATTTTCCACAACGCGGTGGAGTACGCCGCTTCTAGAATGTAGGATAATCCCTTATCCTCAGGCCCCAACGCAATTTTGTGTCATCCTACGACAAGGCAGACAAACCATCTGGAACCGGTGAATATCGGATGCTCCCCAAAGATAGCGAATTCGACTCCGGTTTGTTCACGGCCGCCTGCATCGTGATGACCTTAGGATTCCCTTGGGTGGCCTTCGCACTCGCTATCTGGGGGATTCCATGGATGTGGGAGGAAGCCCTCTCATCTTACGCGGGGTGGGGGTGGGGTGAGCTCGCAATCCTCCTCACCGGCTTCGCCCTCTACCCTTGGTGCTACTCGACCCTACTCTTCACATGGGCTATCCGGGGCAAGCCGAACGAGGCGAGGGCGGCCGAGCAGATTGGCGGCATACACCTGACTCACTGCGGCTTTCTTCTCTTCTGGCTCTGTTTCGTGGGCTCCACGTGCTACACCTGGTGGGGCGGCATGTTCGGCATCGGGATGGAACCGGAAGGGTGGTATTGGGCCCTCTTCATCCCAGCGCTCATGCTTACCGCGTTGGCCCTTCAGGGACCTTTCTGGGGCCTTTTCCTAATCTTCCACGGCACCGAGGGCGCGAGGAACCACACAACGACCGAGGCGGTGACCCAACCCCTGACCGTGGTACAAATCAACTGCGGTGGTGGCCTGTTCTCCGAGATTTGGGGCAACAAGGATCTCTCCGGCGAACCAAAGGTCTCCGGCGTTGACCCAAACATCGAGATCAACTGGGGAGGCGGCGGGCCCCCAGGAGTCGGCGTCGACCAGTTCAGCATCCGTTGGTCCGGCTTTCTACTGCCCAGAGAGACCGGCTCGTACACCCTCGAGACCAGCAACGACGACGGAGTCAGGCTGTGGCTCGATGGACAACTCCTGATTGATGAGTGGTACGACCAGGTCGGCAAGCATCAGGCAACCGCCGAGCTCGAGGCCGGAGATGTCTACGACTTCAGGATGGAGTACTACGAGAATGGCGGCCAGGCCAAGGCCAAGCTGCGCTGGACCAAGCCAGACGGTACCTACGAGATCGTTCCCTGTGCTGTGTTCTCGCCGACCAAGCCGGACACGCCTTCGACAATCGTTCTGCAGGCGGTCAAGTCAGGCGAAATTCTCACCGACCGACTCAACTGGTGGGATTGACCGTTCTTCTTGCTTCGAACCGCTGGGCATGTACCTCTTGACGAGGTAGGCATTGACCAGAGCCACGATTGCGGGCGCCACTGCTGCGTCCGTCATTCCCTCTACGAACGCCCACCTCGCATTCTCGATTAGTTCGCCCCCAAGCGTGTTACCCTGAGCAAGTAACTCTCCTCCTATCCGCATGGCCGCGGGAAACGACTCGGATACGATGCCAGAATGCTCCTCTAAGCCCCCGGGCACCACCAGTTTGCTTTGGTAGATCTCGTTGAGCACGCTGCCGACGATGGCGATTCCGAAAGCCCCTCCGACTTCCCTGCTCGCATCATTCGTCGCGCTGCCCACGCCTGCCTTGTCGTGCGGTATGGAATCCATCACCATGGTCGTTGACGGTGCCATCGTGAGGCCCATCCCCATCCCGGTCAGTAAGAAGATCAGAGCCAGAACGACGTAGTCCGTGCCGACCTCCACGGTCGTGAAGATTAGCATCGCCGCGCCGACCAGGGTGAGCCCGACGGCGACCACGTTGTTGCTGCCGAACTTCGCGCACAACCGGTCGCTGTTGGCTGCCATGGGCATCAGACCCAGCGGCAGTGGCAGGAAGCGCAGGGCCGCCTCGAACGCACTGTGTCCACGGACAAGCTGGAAGTGGAGCATCTGGGTGAACATGAAGGAGAACATCACGAAGAACGCTAGGCTGATGGCGATGAGGCCCAGGGCGAATCCCCGGTCTCGGAAGAACTCGATAGGCAACATCGGATGCTCCGTCCTTCTCTCCCAACGCACGAACAGGACGGTGAGAACTAGGCCCAGCAACCCAAATCCAACTACCTCGTTGCTGGTCCAACCAAGGCTCGGCCCCTCGATGATCGCATACAGGATTGAGCCCAAGGCGCCGACCGATAGCGCCGCGCCGACCGGATCCATCGGGGTCTCCTTCTCGTCGCGAGAGTTGGGCACCAATGCCAGACCCAGAGCCATTGCTAGGGCGATGATAGGGGGATTGATCCAGAAGACAGCCCTCCAGTCGAAGTTCTCCACTGCCCATCCACCTACCAGTAGCCCGATTGGGGCACCGATTCCAGCCATGCCTACCCAGACACCGACCGCCTTGGCTCTCTCCTCAGGAGGGAACACCACGACGATGATCGATAGGGTCGCCGGCATCACCAGAGCCGCTCCTAATCCCATCAGAGCCCTTGCCCCGATGACGTGATCCGAGGTAGTGGCATACTGGGCTGTCAGTGCCGAAACCAGCCCCACCACAGCGAGCCCCGTCATCAGTGCTGGCTTGCGCCCGAAACTGTCGCCGAAAGCACCCATCACCAACAGAGTCCCGCCGAACACCACTACGTAGGCGTCCATGATCCACTGGAGTTCGGTGTTGTCCGCCCCCAAATCCTTCGAGAGCTCGGGCAGCGCCACGTTGACGGTGACGTTGTTTAGAAGGGTGATCACTAGGCTCAGACTCATCACCGCGAGGATCTTCCATCTCCTCTCGTACACCTTCTGCGCGTCCACGGGCCATCCAAGGGCAGACGACTCATGAATGCACAGGCCGTGAGTAGGATTGATGACGGTCGGGGCGGAGCGGAGCACGTGAGCCTGCCCCGGTCCTCGATGAACATGATGGGTTTCGCAGTGTGCTGCCTGCGCTGCGACGAGCCCGATGTGGCTGGATCCGACAGGTGCCGCAAGTGCATATCCTCACACGCCCGCACCAGAGAGAAGATCTCAGGCCAAGCCCTGACCAAGGCGGACCGGCTGTCGAGGGAGTTCGTGACCATGCTCGCCAATCCATCGGCCTACAACGACGACTCCACTCACGGTGAGATGATGACTCACTACTCAGCCCTGATTGACGCCCACCAAGGCGAGGCCCCTGCCACCACGATAGAGGAGGTGGTGGCTAGGTTCGAGTTGCAGAGGAAGAAGAGAAAGAGCTCTCTGATACGCGACGTCGCCAATCAGAACGAGTGGAACGACGTCGAACTCACTGAGGAGCAGAGGGAGGAGATGCTGGCTAAGATCACAGGGGACACACCGAGGCACGTCCCTTCTTGGGAAGAGCTTCTCGCAGAGGTCGAGGAACTGTTGGAAGAGGATGAGGGATGACCGGGGAGAGGGACCCACGGGCCCACTGGCTCGACGACGACCCGTTCGATAAGAGGGGCGCCCCGGGCAGCCACAGCGCAGCGAGGGACGACGGCAACTGGCGCCAGCCGCACATCCGCGTGGTCCACGCAACGGGCTCAGGAGCGCCTTTCGTGCGTATGTTCGGTTTCGAAGAGCAGGCTCGCCCCATTCCGGTGCACACCGGCTCAATCTGGCATTTCTCCAAGACGGAGATCAACCACCTGACCCTAGCAACTCTAGCGTTCACCATGGCACTGGCATTCATGTTCAGCGGCGGAATCCTAGGAGCGCTTTCCAATCCGTACGCCTTCCTGGTCTACGGTGTATTGGCTCTGGTCACCTTCACACCTGGTTTCCTCGTACACGAGATAGCTCACAAGATTCAGGCGCGCAAGTACGGCTGCTGGGCCGAGTTCCGCGCCTCTCCCTCGGGCCTTCGGTGGGGAGTCTTACTTGCGGCGATAGTGGGCATCGTCTTCATGGCTCCCGGCGCAGTCATGGTGGCAGGCAACACGACCAAGGAACAGTTCGGTAAGGTCGCCCTAGCAGGACCGGTCAGCAATGTGGTTCTATGGTGCATAGGATTGGTTTTCGCTGTCGCAATCGGGGGCACGGGGGGAATCCCCGCCACCTTGATTCACTACTGGATGTGGGCTAACGGCATTCTCGGTGCTCTCAACATGCTGCCATTCGGACCTTTGGACGGCAAGAAGATCAAGACGTGGTCCGATGCCATGTTCTGGATCTGGCTGACCATCACATTCAGCATGGTATGGTTCAACCTCACCGAACTCGGCGCCCTGCTCGATTGAGTTGCATCGCAGCGCGGGAAAGAATGTGAATGAGACCAGTGAGAGAGGTGTGACGACGCTGCGATGCGGCCTGAGTTTAGCGACTAGGACTATCAATCTTAATCCTCTTTGATTCTTTGAGTCGGCGATTAACAAAGTCGCGTCTAAATCGCGTCATCGAAGGTGTCGGGGCTGAGGGTCGATTTCGTCTCTTCTTCAGACTCAGAGAAGTGCAGGAATCTTGCAAGGGCAGAGCCCGAGAGCGAGTCTAGGAAGCCCCCTAGCAGGACTCTGGAGAGGAGCTCGTCCTTCGAGCTCCCAACAGACATCCGCTTGAGTTTACGTAACTGGTAGGCGACAGATGGCTGGCTTACGCCGATCTCTTCTGCAATCTCTCGCTGACTGTAGCCCAGTGCACGCATTTTGACGATGGTAGCGATTTTCCCCGGCTCCATAGAGCGCCGAAAATCCCCATTTTATTGAATATACCTATCATTGATAGGAACATCATAGCAATTCGTTGATTATTGGGGTTTCGTCGCAGTGGAAGAAGATCATCAGAGCCCACCATGTGATCATATCGAGGCTGTTGGCCAGATTGGTGACCCCAGTGTTCTCCTCCCCGTAGTCCTTCCCGGTGGTGTCCATCCAGTCTTCCATCTCCTCGAGTGTGTCGCATACCTGATGGTAGCACCAGTAACCATCGACGAGTCCTCCGAAACCCACGGTGACAGTGCCTAAGTTGTCCTGGAAGCTGGCGTGGTCGCTTCTCGCAGTGGTATCCTCGTAGATGATAATCTCGGGCCTGTCAATGTCCAGCCAGACGTCCGTCTTCCAGGTGTCTGCTGTGTAGTTCACGCCGATCAGAGTGCCAATCTGCTCCTCGAGACCGAGAGCGTCTGCACCGATCCAGTTCGACAGGCCAATCATACCGGGCTGGTCAAACTGGTCATGGTTCGGCCCGGGCCCGATGTAGACTCGCATGGGCCACACCTCGGAGTCCTTGGGATAACCGTCCTCGTCGATTTGCGGGTCGGGGTCACCGTGAGGAGCCCCCCCTCCTCCGGGCCAGTTCACCCCCGCCATGTCGAGATTGATGTAGTTCGTGACCGTGACCTCCGGATTATCCTCCTTGACGTAGTAGTCGGTCCAGTAGTCCGAGCCGCGCTTCCCCCCTTCCTCGCCTGACCACAGGCAGAACACCATCGTACGGCGGGATTCGAAGTCCGCCAGCACGCGCGCGGTCTCGAGTACCATGGATGTCCCGGCTGTGTTATCGTATGCTCCAACCCGGGTCCCGTAGGTGCGTGAGCCGGTGGTGTGTGGGTCAAGCAGAACCAGATTCGCCGGAGGCGCTACGTCGAAGTGCGCCCCGAAGACGAGCCAATCGTTGGGAGTCTCTGTGCCCCACTTGTACGCGCAGATGTTGTACGCCTCGGGGTTCTGGATGCTGAAGATGTCAGTGAACTCAAAGCGGTGAGTCATCACCTCGAGACCGAACGACTCCAACTCGCCGATCAGGTACTGCGCCGCATCCTCGTAAGCCGGGTTGCCCTGTCCGGCCCAGCGATCCCAATAGCCTGCGCGCCCATCGACATCCACTGCAAGACCCGGGTTGGTGATCTCGTGGAGCCGGTCGTACACGATTCTTCCATGCAACAGGCCGCTGGAGTAGGGCCCGCCTTGGTCCATGCTGGCAATCGAGGGGCGAACCGAACTCACCGTTTTCACCGATACGCGCCCACCGCGCTCGGTGCTGTGGTTCACTGTGTCCAGAGTCGAATTCTCACCATGCGTCACTCGTATGACCCCGTTGCCTGACTCACCCTTGTCCCCCTCATGCATCATCCAGGTCATCCACGACTCGTTCGAATCGCGGACCGGCCAGTGGTCACGACCCTCGGTGCCCACCATCAGTACCATCGTGTCTATCCGCGGCGGTGCGAGGATCTCCAGAGTCACACTCTCTCCTGAGGACAGATCGACCACGGTCGAGTTCTGCACAAAGCCAGTGGCTGGGTCTATCAGGAGATATGGAACGAAGACTGCCATTCCCGCCTTGGCAGTCAGCTCAACCTGCTGGAACACGCCCGCCTCCAGAACCTCTGGTGTCACGCTCAGGCTGGAGGCGCTGGCCTCGGCCTCCTCCTCTCCGAAGCAGCCGCTGAGCGGCGCTGAGACCATCACGGCGACCATCAGGAGGGCGATTCCGCTTCGCGAGCGCACGCCCATGCGAGCGACGGCTTCGTGTTCAATGCCTCGGTCAGGCTGACGGGGGTTGCTGCATCTGTGTCGCTTCCTTAGGATCCTTCAGTACGATGGCTAGTACGCCTCCTAGAAGCAGGAAGCAGGCGCCGCCGCAAATGATACCTATTCCCCCCATAATGCCCATGATGCCGCCTGCACCCTCAAAAAAACCCTCAACTAACTTCCCGATAAGGTAATCATCGTTCGTAACCCAAACCTCCGTATTCGACTCGAATTCCATCGGTCCCGCGTAGCAACCAAAACAAGCTCTTCCTACCTTGATTAGACCCTCGGGGTCCGCTCTGTCCAAATCCTTGTTCTCTTCAACCGCATCACACCCGTCGTACCCATCTCTAACCTCATAGTAGAATGAGCCATTCAGCTCTCGGGCATCCTCCCCAAAGAACTCATCATCACTGATTTCAGGATGCGATAGTATGGTGATGTTAGTAGCCGCGCAATGGTCCCATCTACCATCCTCATCCTCATCGAGGTACTCACCCTTAATCCAGAAGGTGAAACCAAAGTCTCCCTTCCCGTCTTCGTCTGTCACATTGACCGTGCCTGAGTTAGTGTTCTCGATGGCAAAGTCTCCCAAATCTTCGAATGAATCTCCCGCATCTTTTACGGTGCCTATTCCTGAACCCGACATCACAAGCCCGATCACCAGTAACACTGCCCCGAGCCCGAGGAACACCTTGCCCGCTACATGCATGGGCCCTGCTACTAGGACCAATTATTGACCCTTGGGGTGAGGGATTTCAACGGTTGAACACGGAAAGACAAGTCAGCGAACCATCGGCCTGCCTGATGGCGTCCATATCGACAGTTGTTATCGAGAAGCCAGCATCCATCATCACCTGCCTCGTGGACGCGTATCCGTCAGCAATAATCACGCGGTCGCCCGAGTAGCCTATCGTGTTGGCCGCGTACGAGTCTGAGTTGGGGACCCACAAAACCTCCTCGGCCAGATACCCTATCTGGTCCTGTGTCAGATGCCCCTCGGCTACGACCAGCGTGCCCTCACGAGGGGATGAGCACACGGTGGTGAGGTGCAGCGTTGAGGACGGGATATCGACGAGTTCTACGCCGAAGCCCTCTGCCCTGACCTGCTCGGCCAGGAAGGCTGCTCCCTCTCGATTGGTGCGTGTTGACAGCCCGATTAGGTAACGGTCATCGAAGAACACGACATCGCCGCCATCGAGTGTGGCCCCCTTCGGCATCCTGAGGATATCGGAGTCTTCGGATAGGTACTCTGCGACCGCGACCTCCTCACCGACGCGGCTGGGTGCACCGAGGTTGCTGATCAGGGCGATTCCGTCGATCATCACAGCACAATCCTCGACGAAGCAGCAGTCCGGGTGGCTGTCGAGCGCGTCCAGCACCTCAACCTCGGTGCCGTGCGCGCGTAGGGCTGTGACATAGGCGTCGTGGGAGCCCTGCGCGGCTACTGGGTCTGGTGTCTTCGTGCCGAAGTACTTCGAAAGAGCCCTGTCGAAGTTCGGCGAGACGAGTCTAACTACAGCCTCCCGCCGGCTTCTGTCGTAGGCTCCGGGCACGGCAAGCCGTCCGACCAACCTCACTTGAACGATTCGGAATCCGGGAACCCGCTTCCGAAATCAGGAATGCACGAACGAGGCATTATGGACGGTTTCGCACCGCTCACAGGCATGGACCTAGTCGACAAGACCGACGAGTCGGGCGAACACATCAGCCCTAGTCTGCCTGATGGGAGGTAGAACTATCTCATCGACTTCGATGGCACAATTGGCGAGGACATACCCTACGAGGAAGCCCACCGGATGGC
>JAKUUP010000023.1 GCA_022447095.1 Candidatus Thalassarchaeum betae | reverse complement strand
GTGAACTCGGAGGCCTGGATACCATCGATAGCTGACCACCACTGCATGCAGTTGAAGTAGATGTCAGTGGATGACAGCGCGTTGAACTGGCAGATGTCGTAACCCGCTCCGGCAACGTCTCCGTTGTCGAGGAAGGTGTGCGTACCGCTTGCACCAGCGTACTCCACTCCAGTCATACTGAGGTGGCTTGCCATGTTGGCTCCATTCTCATGCATTGCAGCCTGACCGATCATCATCACAGCGTCGTAGGTCTCGGCGGTGTAGATACCACCAGCGCACGTCTCGTCCATCGAACAGTCGTCGACGAAGTCGCCAGCGCTTGAACCAGCACGAGGCTTGGTAGCCATCACACCGTTGGCAGCTGCGGGCACGCTGAAGTCATCCAGCCAAGCCGCGTCTGCGATTCCGTCTGCTCCGAAAGTGGGCAGAGAGACTCCTAGCACAGCCATGGTCTCCATGATAGCCGCTCCATCGCTGGAGTAGGTCACCATGACTACCGAGCCGCAACCAGCGTCAGCGATAGCCTGAACCTCGGCAGAGAAGTCAGTCTGTGTGTCCTCGTAGCCAATCTTGGTGCACAGGTTGTCAGTGCCCCAAGCGCCCTCGAAGGCGTCTGCTAGACCAGAACCGTAGTCGTTGGTCATGTGCAGCAGAGCCGGGTTGGACGCGCCAGCAGCGTTCACCATGTCATTCATGGCGGGACCCTGTATAGCGTCGCTCGGAACGACTCGCCAGAAGCCTGGGTAGGCATCTGCGTCGCTCAGACCGGGGTTGGTGCTCGCGTACGAGACCTGCGGAACTCCAGCAGCGCTCAGGACCGCGTTAGCGGCCATCGAGGCGCCGGAGCAGGCAGCTCCTGCAACACCGACAACACCCGCGTCCACTAGGGACTGAGCGGCTCCAGCAGCGACATCGCCGCTGCAGCCTGAGTCGGCCTCGACAAGCTCGAAGGTCATGTCAACTCCTACACTCGCAGCCGCAGCATTCAGGTCAGCGATAGCCATCTGTGCAGCCACAGTGAAGGGCGGTGCGTAGACGGCAATCGGGCCCGTCAGCGGGTTCAGCAGTCCGATCTTCGTGGTCGTAGAAACAGGAGCTACGAAATCGGGGTTGGCCACACCCATGTAGTGGGCGGCCAGTTCCTCTGCGATTGCGTCTCCAACATCCACGTCGAAGCCCTCTGCGTTACCATCCGCGTCCAGATTCTCGAACGGCGGGTAGAACGGGTCTGTGCAGAACTCCAAGTTACCAGACTCGAGGACACCGGTTAGGGTGCTGCCCTCAGTGGGCGTCGGGTAAGCCGAGGCAGTGTCTGCGGTCCTGTCGTCCGTGAGGACAACAGCACCTTCGAACCAGGCTCCGAAGATGGCGTCGTACTGACCACCATCGACAAGTGCGGTTATCGCGACGTTCAGAGCGTCTTCAAGCTCGTCAGAGTCTTCGCGAATAGCCAGACCGAACGTCTCATCGGAGAAGGTCGTTAGAAGAGTCCCCTCCAATGCGAGCACGGGTGCATCGCCGAGTGCATAGTCTGCATCTCCGTTGTTTACTGCGAGTATTACCGAGGGGAAATCGGTGTACGCTTGGATCGTAGCGTCGCCCAGGTTCTCCTGTGCGTAGATGTCCGAAGTGGTTCCAGATTGCAGAGCAATCGTAGTTCCAGCCGCGTTCAAATCGCCGATGCCAGTTATGGCAGCGGCTCCACTAGCTCCAATGACTCCCTGGCTGCTGGTGTAGTAGCCACGGGTGAAATCGACCACTTGGTCTCTCTCATCCGTCTTGGTCATCGCCGAGAGAATAGCATCACACATATCTCCCGCATTCAGGTTGGGGATGATGGGGTCCCAGTCAGAG
The DNA here is from genome assembly GCA_022447095.1 of Candidatus Thalassarchaeum betae. Classification (GTDB taxonomy): domain Archaea; phylum Thermoplasmatota; class Poseidoniia; order Poseidoniales; family Thalassarchaeaceae; genus Thalassarchaeum; species Thalassarchaeum betae_B. Next base: position 18,767 of record JAKUUP010000023.1, on the reverse strand, counting down.
GTCACCCACACAGCGCTTACGCCTGCTGCGGGTGTCAGTTCCCAGGTTGGGTCGTATGTACACGACCCATCGTCGGATGTCGCATCAGCGTTGTAGTTGTTCGCAGTAGCGTCCATACAACCCATTACGTCTTCCGGTTCATCATCTCCCCCTAGACAACCAGCGAAAGCTGCCGCCAGCATGCTTAGGGTAAGCATCATTGCAATTATTTTCTTGTTTTCCATAACGTATCCACGTTCCAGTGGCGGCGCGACAATGTGTACCCGTTATAGATATTCGCGATTATTACCGTAGGTAAACCGATTGGGCCGTAAAATTGGGAAAAATTACACGATTAGGCGGTTTTTCGGGGCCTGCGCGAGATTAATGGATAGTGAGGATGATGGAGTGCAACCTCTCCGGAGGGCTGTGGGAGGCAAACCGATGGACTACGCATCCAGCGGTGTCGACATCGATGCCGAGGGTCGTGCCGTCGAGAGCCTGATCGGTGCTTTGGGGACCTCTGTCAGGGCCCCGGGACAGAAGGGCGCTCCCGTGCCCCTCCCAGGGGGCTTCGGAGGCATCGTCGAATTCGGAGATTCTCGGCTGGCACTAGCCACCGATGGAGTCGGCTCCAAACTCCAACTGGCCACTCAGATGGGGCGCTTGGAGGGAGTGGGTATCGACTGCATAGCGATGAACGTAAACGACCTCATATGCGTGGGTGCTGAACCGCTCGCCTTCGTCGATTACATCGCTGTCCCCAAGACCGATCCTCATGTGCACTCGGTGCTCGGCGCCTCGCTCGCAGAAGGATGTCGTTTGGCTAGGGTAACGCTGGCGGGTGGAGAGACGGCTACCCTTCCGGGGATCGTCACAGAGTTAGACCTCTCAGGCACTGCTCTCGGGTGGTTCCCGACCGGTCATGCAATCACAGGTGAGGGATTGGAATCTGGCGATGCTCTGATTGGTCTTCCGAGCAGTGGCATCCACTCCAACGGCTTCACACTGGTCCGCGCTGTGCTCGAGCGCTCCGGCGCGCAACTCGACGAGGCCCCTCCGTTCGATTCCGAGCACGATGGCCCCCTAACTCTGGGGGAGGTGCTCCTGAATCCAACTCGAATCTATGTCGACCCATTGGTAGATCTTGTGCTTGCCTGCAGGAGCGGAAACGGTCCTTGCGCCTCGGCAGACATCAAGGCGATGGCACACATCACCGGAGGCGGACTGTCCAATCTCCTGAGGCTGCACGAGACGCTGGGTTGGCACATCGACGACCCATTGCCCGTTCCTCCTGAGTTCCAGTGGATTGCCGAGGTCGGCTCGGTCGAGAGCAGGGAGATGCATCGCACTTTCAACATGGGGATAGGGATGGTGCTGGCAGTCTCCCAGAGTGTTGCGGATCCGGTCATAGAGTGGTTGGCTGGGCGTCTCCCGGGCACTCGGAGAGTCGGGTCTGTGAACGACGACGGCAGAAGAGTCACTCACGCAGATCCCAGCGTCGTCTTCGAGGACTACTGAGTGGTTTGCACCGTCGTCAATACCTTGTGCAATAGGCTTCTCGGACCAGCGTGGAATCGCCAGAGCCCGAGGGCTGGCCCGGTGTGCTGCACCGAGAAGGGCGAACGCTGTGCAGGTTGGCTGTCGATCCCGCGGAAGCGGGTTCTGGGCCTGCTGCGAAGGGCGAGGGGGCGATCTTCCACAACCCAGCGATGGCTGGCAACCGGACTCGGAGCGTACTCCTGATGCAGCATGCGATCGAGGCCGGTCTGCTCGGCGACAGTACGGTATACGCGCTGGATGGTTTGTCCGCTTCGGGCTTGCGTGCCCGACGCTGGCTGAACGAGCTCCCAGTGGATATCGCCGGTCGAATCAGCGCGACGATGAGCGACATGGATCCGGTCGCACTGGACTGGGCCATGAGGTGCCATGAGGAGTTTCCGCCCGAGCATGGCGAGGGTGAGTTGATCGCACACCTCGGAGACCTGAGGAAGACCGTGCTGGAGCACGGCCGCCACTGGGTCGACATCGACCCGTACGGCTCTCCTCTTCCCTTCCTCGATACGGCCATCCAGTCGCTGGCGCGAAGAGGTGTCATGGAAGTCAGCGCGACCGATAGCGCAGCCTTGACTGGTTCTTCGAAAAACGCACTATTGCGGCGCTATGGGGCACGTGTGCGAACAGACGGACTGGCGCATGACTCTGGCTTGAGGGTTCTACTTGCTACAGTGGCGAGGACAGCGGCACGGCACGAGAGGTCAATCGAGCCGCTGATGTCGATCTGGGAGTCTCACCACCTCAGGGTCTCCATGCGTGTGGTCCGCAGTATCGAGAGTGCCAATCGGGTCGAGGAATCACTAGGTTGGAGGATCGGTTCCCCTACAGCCAATGAGGTCAGATTGTCGATTTCCGCGGGGCTGCAACCGGAGACCTCGCTGGACTCGCTACCGATGCACTGCTTCCTACCGCTATCACATCCGGTCGAGCGCTCTGACAAGCGCGTCTCTGGACCACTATGGATCGGACCAATCGGTCAATCAGAAGCGATGGCTTCGCTCACTGAGGAAAGGGCTTTGGAGATCTGTGGTCCGTTCGCTTCCGAGGAGGATATCATCGGATGGTCGGAGAGGGACTTCGAGTACGAGCGCAGGCGAATCGCACGTAGCGTCAGGCACATCTCAGACGAGGCTTCGGTCATCGGTTCCCCTCACCTCATTCTGGTCGACGATCTGGCCAGTTGGCTCGGCTCGGGCTCGCCTCCCAGCCCCTCGGGGATGGTGCAGGCGCTGTGCGAGGCCGGACACCGGGCGGCGGTTGCGCACTACGGCAAGCCCGCATTCAGGACAGATGCGCCCTGGGATGCGATCGTCTCGGCCGCTGGAACAGGTAGGTGAAGTCATGGATGAGGTACGAGAGAGGCTGCTCTCGATGTCGGGGGCTGCATCACAGGCGGGGATGCCGCTGGCATGGTTCGAGGAGTTGTACTCTGCAGCCGACCGGGACGATGAATGGATACCCTGGTCTGATGGCCGCCCGAATCCACTGGTTGTCGAATGGGTAGTAGGGCAAAATGACCCGGGGCGTGCCTTGGTTGTAGGCTGCGGGCTGGGTGAGGATGCCGCCTTCCTATATCAGCGCGGATGGGATGTGACAGCCTTCGACATCTCGCCTACAGCAATTGAATGGGCGAAGGAGCTGTTTAGCGATTCCAAGGTTGAGTGGCTCGCGGCTGATCTGCTCGAGCTTCCAGAGGAATGGGACGCTTCTTTCGACATGGTGCTGGAGGTCCACACCCTGCAAGCCATGCCCGAGTCTGTTCGTTTGCAAGCCTCCCCTGCTCTCGCGCCCCTAGTCAGAGAGGGCGGGCATCTGGTATGCATCGGCAGATACCAGACCGATACTGAGCTCGAGGAAGGGCCTCCTTGGCCTCTTCCAAGGTCGTTCATCGAATCCGTTGGCGAGAGTCTCGCATTGCAGAGCCTCGATGTATGCTCGTTGCCCGGCGATGAGCCGGATGTATCTCGATTCAGAGCCGTATGGAGAGCATAAGTCTAGCCGCCGATGTAGGACATCTCGACCCGGGGTAGGGCCGATGTCTCCTCTGAGCGCACCTCGCTGTATCGGTCCTCACGTCTTGACCAGATAGCCGAAATCGCCTCACTCAGGGCTTCTCCATCGGCGCCGTTGTGGATGATTGCCCTAAGGTCATGTCCACCAGAGGAGAAAAGACAGGTGTGGAGTCTGCCATCCGCGGACAAGCGCGCTCGCACGCAGTCCCCGCAGAATGGCTTGCTGACTGACGAGATGAAGCCTATCTCCCCCGAGCCATCTGAGTGAGCCCAGCGACGGGCAACATCGCTCGGCCTGCTCGATTCGACCGGTTCCAGTTCGAACTCTTTCTGCAGGTATCCCAGCAGGTCAACTGAGGAGACGACCTGTCCGAGTTGCCATCCGTTGGTCCTGCCCACGTCCATGTACTCGATGAAACGCACAGTCACCCCCGTCCCCTTGAAGCGGCGGACCAGCGGCGCGACCTCTGTCTCGTTGACACCTCGCTGCACCACGCAGTTCACCTTGACAGGAGACAGTCCGGCTTCCACTGCCGCATCAATCCCTCGCAGCACGACCTCGACCGGGATGCTGCTGTCGGTCATCTGAGAGTGGATCTTGGGATCTAGTGCATCGAGGCTTACGGTGACCCGGTCGAGTCCGGCATCAGCCAGTCGTGGAGCCTGTCCGGGGAGAAGTGATGCGTTAGTAGTCAGGGCGACCTCGACTCCTGTGGAAGAAAGCCGGGATATCAGGTCGTGCAAGTCAGGGCGTAGCAGCGGCTCGCCGCCGGTTATGCGCACCTTCTCCAACCCGAGCGGCCTGCAGGCGATTACTACCTTCTCAATCTCCTCGAAAGATAGGTAGGCGCGTCGTGGGAGGAAGGTGTGATCCTCGCCGAAGCGCTCGCGGGGCATGCAGTACCTACATCTGAAATTGCACCTGTCAGTGACCGATATCCTCAGGTCGCGGAGAGGCCTGCCCAGTCTGTCCAGCAGGTCGGAGTCGGCCATGTTTCAGCGTGGAGCGTTTCGGTGATGAGGCTTGCCTGTGTGCGGACAGGTTGAATAAAGGGCTGTACCAGCCGGCTATCGAGTCCCATGCTGAGTATCAGCCCGAAAGCCGGCGAGATGTTGGACCAATTCGCATCTCAGACCGAAGAGGCCAGCGAACTGTGCCTCAGAGTAGAGATCATCGGAAGAGGGCCGAAGGGTTTCCAGTACGACCTACAGTTCATCGATGCCAATGACGCCAAAGATGACGACATCAGGTTGCAAATCGAGGACAGGGAGGTGCTCGTCGCGGCGAGGAGCGCTCAGTACCTCGAAGGCACCACGCTTGACTACAAGGAGACGCTTATGGGCGGCGGCTTCAGTTTCGACAATCCCAACCCGATGTGGATGGACGAGCTCTCTAAGGCGGTCGCCGATATCATCGCCAGCGAGGTCAACCCCGTAGTCGCCTCGCACGGTGGCCACGTCGACCTGATTGGTGTAGATTCGGGCAAGGCCATCATCGCCTTCGGCGGTGGCTGCCAAGGGTGCGGGATGGTCGATGTCACACTCAAGCAGGGCGTCGAGGTCATGATCAAGGACAGCGTGCCAGGTATCTCAGAAGTGGTCGATGCGACTGACCACGCAGCGGGCACCAATCCGTTCTACTAATCAGAAGACCATCGGGACATCGTCCTCGTCGTCTGTGTCAGGTGGAGGTAGGGCCATCGACTGAGCGCGCTCGAAGGCCTCTCGTACGCGCTCCTCGATGTTTCGAGCATCATCCAGAAGGCCCTGAACTGGAATCTCCCGGTCTATCAACTCGCTCAGACCTTCGATTGCAATCAGAGCGGCTCTGGCATCGGGATACATCGGGTTGCATTCGGCAAGCAGAGCAGTGACATCGAGTCCTCTCCTCTCGCCCTCTGCAATCAGGTAGCCGGATATTCCCGCGACGATGCCATGCTGAATCTGCTGGATGTTGGCATTGTCGAGTTGTTTTCGGCTCATCTGTGTCGAAGAGACTCCCCAGAGGTCACTATCCTCCTTGATGCCAAGATCATTGCTGACCACGCCGTCAATTACGATCAGACGGTCGAATCCTCCCTTAGTGAACCACTCTAGGACCGTCTCGCCGAAGTATACGTCGTTGTCACTGGGGAACTGTATCTCAGCGGTGAAGACGCCAAGACCATCCCCTTGGTATACGCGCACGGGGTGTTTGGGCACGGAATCGTGGATCAGCGCGATGGCTGGGAACTCCGGATGCATGACCGTTCCCATCGGGCTCAGTTCCAATGTCTGGATGAGGTGCGAGGTCGCGATGACGCCCACTGAGCCCACGGTAGAGAAGCCACATACGGCGGTACCACCCAGACGAGTGGGGTCGGCTTCAGCGTGAAGCACTAGGGGGTAGGCACCGCTCGAGTACTCGTCCATTGAACTGCCCCCACAATCGAGGTTTATTGAATCCCCCGATGAACATGCCTCCCGGAGCACCGAGAATCGCGATGTTGCTGTTATGGAACACGGCGATAAATTAACATCGAAGACATGCAGCGGCAGGATGCATGAGTAGGGTTGAGAGCAGCGGAGTAGGCAGGATATACATCAAAGCGGGTTCAGAGGAGATCGATCTCTCTGGCTCGGCTAGGGAAGTAAACGACTCGTGGCTGAACATCACCAAGCAAGACACCTGGCAGTCAACTCTCTCCAGAATACGGGTGGCTAGGCAGGAAGCCATCGAAAGCGCTCGTGAAGTCGCGATAAAAAGTGGCATTCCGGAGCGCGGTTCTGCATTCAAGCGTCTCATCGACACCTGCGGCATCGAGAAAAAGAGTGATGTGATTCTAGCCGCCATCCACTATCTCAGGTCAGTAGAGAAGGAGATGGACACCCCTCCCCGGGACCTGAAGACACTGATCTCCCAGACCAAGAAGTGGACTGATGATGATGTCTCAAAGTGGAATCTATCTCTCTACATGAACCGGATGTTGAAGGGGGGCTCGGGGCAGACGCCCATGTTGGAATACCGCAAGGACAAGCCAGAAAAGAATCGCTACGTCGTCTTGACGGAGACCGGTCTCGACCACCTCGAGAAGTTGTCGTTGTGAGTTGGTCGCGTGACGGAATCGCCGAAAGATTGGTCCTTCACCTCACACGTCGGCGAGGACCTGCGTGAGGCAAACCTCGCCGAGGCGGATCTCAGACGGGCCATCTTCGACAATGCCGATCTGGAGGGAGCTGATCTCTCAGGTGCTAACCTGCGTGATGCGTCGCTCAAGCGGGCGAATCTGATGAAAGCGGCTCTGGACGGAGCAGACCTACGAGGGGCTAAGATGGTCAAAGCTAGGTTGAGCTTTTCGAACTTGCAGGGAGCGCGCCTGGACGGTACGGACATGCGGGGGATCCGCGGCAAGTACGCTGTCTGGCGTGATGCGAATTGGTGGGATGCCGAGATGGATGACTCACTCCGCAAGGCACTTGCCAAAAAGTGGCCGAGGCAGTAGTCACTCGGGAGCGAGTCTGGCGAGTCCTTCTCGCATCCAGTCGGGAACTGTGACCTTCTGCCTGACGTTCTCCATGTCTACACAAACCGTTACCTGATCCGAGGTCCAGCACAGCACGTCGTCCTGATTGCGGAACTCGTAGCGCCACGAAATCGAGGTGTTGCCAATCCTCGGGACGGTGATTGTGCAGTGGACGGTGTCGCCGTAGGCGAGCGGGTGGAGGAACTGTGCGTCGCTGTGCACCAGCGGGAAGCCGATACTGTGCTCGTGGAGAATCGTGTCGTAGTGCATCCCGCAGGAGTGCTCCCATGATTCCTCGTAGAACCGGTGGGCGAGATCCCAGAACTGGGGGTAGTAGACTATCCTAGCCATGTCGATCATCGGGAAGTCGACCCGTCTCTGGGATGTGAATGCCATGCTGCCGCCTCGGGCACCTCATGCTTGAACACTCGGTCGTAGGGGTGGCGGACCCACCGCGATTCGAACACGGGTTTCCAGCTCCGGAGGCTAGAGTGATATCCAGGCTACACTATGGGTCCAGCACGTTTTCCACCGGCGGCCTCTGTTTAACCCCGACGGTATTTGGCAGTAATCACATGCTCAGCGGGAGCACGGTCTTCCACCTCGGCTCGGCCAGCTTCTTGGCGTTGGGGGCGATCCTGGTGTTCTTGGTCTTGTGAGTCAGCACGCCGTGCATGCCCTCCACGGCGAACTTCACCCGCAACTCCAGCATCCGGTCCCTCTCAGCGGTGTTGAACTGCTCGGAGTCCAGTTCGACGGTGGTCGTAGCCTCTTCATCGCCCTCGTTCCTCAGGCTCAGGGTGTTGCCCTCGATGTCTACCCTAGGAGAGAAGTCGTAGTCCTTCGGGTCGTTCATCCAGACCTCGGCATCGACGACGAGTCGGTTACGTACAGAGACCTTGGTTATCTCCATCGACTTGACCATGCATCGCCATCGAGGGCGAGTTCAAAGCACTTCGCCAACGACTGTGAGCTTATCACACACCGATCTCACTGACCCTAGGAACCAGGATGATGAATTCGACCACTAGCGTCCAATCGTTGCCTTGGTCAGGGTCGACATCGTCCACGGGTAGATCCGGGTCGCATTGGTCGGCGGTTATTGTCCAGTACCAAGTGCCTTGACCGAAGCGCTCTCCGGGCTCGTTCAGCAGGCTCTCGACTAGGCCCTCTGATGAGTCCGCTGTGATAGTGTAGCCGCTCTCGGGGTGAGTGTTCATGTCACCTCTGTCGATAGAGGCACTCGCGTTCTCGGTGAAATTGTCGTGGCTGGTCGATGCGAATGTGCTCCAACCCGTCTCGGGGATGTTTAGGGAGAGTGTGAAGTTGTCCTCGGGCCACGTGATCGGAAGTATGTCACGAGCGAGGGTGAGGGTCGCGTTAACCTGTATCATCCTCGCTCCGATGCCAGGATCATGGCTGATTTCGTAACTCTGCCCTTGCTCGAGGTAACCAGACCATTCGACCTCGATGTGCTGCTCCTCCCAGACCACGCTGAATGTGCGTGAAATCACCATCAGGCTCCACACCACGGTGTGCATTGCTCCCTTGTCGTCAATCACCGATACGGAGCCGGTGCGATTTCCCGAACTATAGATTGTCAGGTCGACAAATGACGAAGTGGCATCGGCATCGTTGGTCTGGTCGCCGTCGTGATCAGAGTCCGAGCCCAGATCGAAGTCCCACATGAATTCGACAGCGGCCCCCTCAGGATCGATTGAGTTGCTCGCGTCTAGCCTCGCCGTGTCTCCAGCTCGGATGTAGGTAGGCATCTCGAGTTCTATTATTGGTGGAGAGTTCACGAATACAGAGATGGAAGCAGTATCGCTCTCACCGTTGTCATTGACCACCGTGACCTCCGCCTCGTGGTAGCCAGCTACATCGTAGGTGTGACTGACTATGCCTTGTTTGGTATCTCTGGCCTCACCGTCGCCGAAATCCCAGTAGTACTCGTCAATAATGGTGGGATCCGGAGTGGTCGATTCCCTAGCGTCAAAATTCACTGTCTCGCCGACGTTAATCTCCTGCCTGTCAGCGCTGATTCTGGCGTTGGGGGTGGTGGAACTGAGCCCTGAGCATCCCACAAGGCTCGTTGCCAGCAGCATCATGATGATTACGCAGCACAACGCTCTGGGGCTCTTAGTCACGGAGTCACTGCGATACTGGCCGCTCATAGGGGTGTTGGAATCCGGCTCGGTGCTGTGAGGTTTACGAGAGTTCATGGACGGTGCCACGCATGGGCGACTGTGTCCGCTGGAATGCTGAGTGGCTATCGCGTTCTCGGATTCGACCTCGAGACCACGGGTTTCGATTACCGGTCGGACAGGATTGTGCAGTTCGCCCTGATTGGGAGCGATGTGGATGGGAGTCACATCAATCTGCAGTCTCTGATCGACCCCAGGGTACCCATCCCCTCGAGTACCACTCAGGTGCATGGCATCACTGACGATGATGTGAGGGGGGTGGGTGAGTTCAACCAGCATGTGGCAGACATTTCCTCTATGATTGAGGACTCCGTCATCGTCGGGCACAACGTCATTCAGTTCGACTGGAGGTTTCTCGAGATGGAGTGCATGCGCGCGGGGGTGGAGGCCCCGCGCCCGCGGGTGATTATCGACACTTTGGTTCTAGCTAGGAGGTTAGGCATCCCAGGGCGGCACACACTGGGGCATTTGTGCGAGCGATTCGAGATAGGGATGGACAGAAGCCATCAGGCCGACGTCGACGCTGCTGCCACCCTACTCCTCCTGTGGAAGATATTAGAGGCCTATCAGGAGAAGGCTGAGAGGATCATTCTCGAATAGACTTGAGAAGGGGCGTCCACGGAAGGACCTCACACCAGTCACCCAGATGCACTATCTTGCCGTCTACTCTGACGCTGCCGAGGAAGATGGCGTCCTCGTATCCGGAGTCCATCAACTCGCGCATCTGGTCGAGCGCCTGATCGCGGAGTATGGCGCCGAAACGGTGATCCGAATGAGCCAGTTCGCCGTCTTCGCCGACAGGTGGCATGCGTTCGAACAGCGCCGCTCCCGACTCCGGGTCGAACTTGACTGCTCGCACCACCTCGTCGCGAAACATGCTGCCCGGAGAGAGCATGCCGTCCCGGCGAGCGGCCCACCAGGTGGGGCACCAAGCCTTCCACTCACAGAAGCCGCACTGCAGATCCCCTGGGGTACCTTCGAGGGGTTCCTCGGTTGGCCTCATACCCTCCCAGGCCGCGAAGGCGTCGTCGAGGACTGAGGGGCCGTCAGCTCGGTGGACGGTCTGATTCGAAGAGTACCAGCCCTCGGCGTACACTGGAGGGTGGTCGGGGTTGATCTCCTTCAGCAGGTCGCGGTAGAACCTGAGTTGGCGGCTCACCTTCTCATTGAGTTTCTGTTTCGGTGGGTTACCGGTCTTCAGGTCGGCGACAATCCAGCCCTTCGAATCTCCATTCTCGTCAAGGTCAGCTACCAGTAGGTCCAGACGACCCATCAGACGACCACATTCAGACACCAGAGTGCCTTCGTTGGACAGTACTATGCTCTGGACCTGTTTCCACTGGGCCACAGTGACCTCTGAAAGGGCAACTTTACCCATATTTGACTTGGAGAAAAGGATGTTGAGTGCGCCTACGAGTCCATCGTGGGCCTTCGTGATCATCTCGTCTTTCCACCTCGGATGACGAGGGGTGGCGAGGAAGATATCGCGCTCCAAGGCCCAGTGGCGGTCGAGTACCGCCTTGGAAGTAGGAGGTAGCCATGCAATCTCGGAATCATCCTTGTCTGAGAGATCGAGATTGCACAGATCCTCGACCGAGTTATGCACGGCTGTTCCCATGGCTGCTGGCATGCTGGCCTTGCGCGGCAGCCGCTGACGGGACAGCCAGTACTTGCGCGGACACTCCTCGTACCGGTTCCACGAAGAAGGTGACAACTGATGTGCAGTGAAGTCGCCTTCCACTCTATTCCCGCCCCCTGCACATGGACCGGGCGTGACAACGGTTAACAGCATCGTAGGTGCATTTCCCATCGATGTCGGAGAAGCCGGAGGTAGAGGTCGACTCGGATTTGAACGCCGCAGGCGCTCTCGTCGTCAGTTGCTTCCCGTCTATCGGCTTCGTAAGCAGCATCGTGGCGCATTACCTAGTCGACAAACTAGATCTGGAACTGGTAGGCGGTGTCAGACATCCGAAACTGCCCCCGGTCTGTCTCGTTCAGGACGGAAAGCCACTTCCTCCGATGAGATTCTACTCCGGAGAGCCGATCTGCAACATGGAGCGGTGCGACAAGGTTGTTCTGATTGCTTCTGAGATTCAGGTCTTGCCGGAACTAAACCTGCCGCTTGCAGATACTCTGCTCGACTGGTGCTCTGAGAGCGGGGTAGGCGCGACCATCCTGATTGATTCCTACGCCCAAGGCATCGGCCAGCAGCACTCGATTTTCGACGATGACGAAACTGAAGAATCTATGCTCGGAATAGGCTCTACTGAAAACTCACACAAGACTCTGGCCGACCTCGGAGTGCCTCTGCTCAAGCAGGGAGTGGTTGGGGGTATCACAGGAGTGATGATGGGAGAAAGCCGGAGGAGAGAGATCGATGTGATGGCGATTCTCGCCGAGTCAGACGGAGAGATCGGAGGCAGCCTCCCAGACGCTCGTGCGGCGGCACGCATCATCGAGTGTCTCGACGAGTTGCTGCCTGCGGTGCACCTAGACCCTGAGCCTCTGTTGGCCGAGGCCCAGAGGATAGAGGGCGAGATCCGCGAGATGATGGCGGTGCACCTCAATCCGCCCAGCGATGCCGAAGGCGCACCTAGTTCGATGTATGGCTAGAAATCGTCTAGCGACTCTTCCTTGGGGGGCTCTGTCCCTATCATATCAGTAAGTTCGACCTCTGTCAGAACATCGACGCCTAGTCTGTTGGCCTTGTCGAGCTTTGACCCAGCCGACTCTCCTGCGACAAGGAAATCCAGTTTGCCAGAAACTGAAGTCACCACCTTCCCACCCTCGGCCTTGATGAAAAGTGCGACTTCCTTCCTCGGGCGGCTGAGGGAACCGGTTATGCAGAATGTCTGACCCTGCAGCGGACCTGTCTCCTGCTTGGGAGACTCCTCCGTGATATCGAGTTCTAGGCTGAGTTCCCTCACGACTGCGGAACGAGTGTCCAGACCCTCGAGGAGAAGCCTAGCGACCGTTTTCCCCACACCATCGATGGCGATGAGCCTGCTCATCGCCGGTGGCTCGTCCCTCTTCTCGACCAGTTCGAGAAGGGTTCCGAGACTGCCCACCTCAGTCGCAATGACCGAGGCTATCTCGGGGCCTATCCTCGGCAGACCCAGCGCTGCGATAAAAGTGCTGAGCGCCATGCTCCTGCTGCCCTCTAGTTGGTCGATCACATTACTCGCAGACTTCTCGGCCATCCTTTCGAGTCGCTCGATGTCTTCGCGCTTCAACTTGTATAGATCGGCGAGGTTCGACACAAGTCCTGTTTCGCACATCTGCTCGGCCAGTTTCTCTCCTATACCATCCATCTCGAGGTACCTGCACCAGTAGAGAATTGCCCTCTCGAGACGGGACGGACAGTCTAGATTTGTGCAGCGTATGAAAGCCCCGTCCTCTATCAGCGTGGTGGCGCAGCGCGGGCATTCAGTTGGTACGGACACCTCCCTCCTCTCTGGCAGCGGTTCTGCGAAAGAGGTGCCGTCGGAGTGCCGTCTGCCCTCCATATCAGAGGCCACTGCAGGTCCTAGAACTTCGATTATCTTGGGGATGACATCTCCTCGGCGCACCACCCTGACCTTGTCTCCGAGCTGGATTCCGAGACGTTCCACCTCGCCCCTGTTGTGCAGTGTGGTGTTCTCCACCGTCACTCCGGACACCATTACGGGGGCGACTCTGGAGACAGGGGTCACGTTCCCGGTCCTACCAGTCTGCCAGTCGACGTCCATGAGTACCGTGGTCGCCTCCTCAGGGGGGAACTTCCAGGCTAGGGCCCAGCGGGGGTGGTGCGCAGTCATACCAAGGAGTTCGCGCTTGCCCAGTCTGTCGAGTTTGATGACGACGCCGTCGATCTCCCAGTCAGCGGCGTCCCTGCTCTCGGTCCAGCTCCTCACGACAGACATTATCGCCGCGCTGGTGGAGTCGTCATCGGAGCCACCTACGACCTCGTTCCCGGCCACCTCGATGCCCACTCCCTGCAACCACGAGATGATCTCGGAATCGTACTCGAATACCGGTGGCTCGGGACTGTCAGGATGCCTAGATGCGCCAGAGGGAAACTCAGCTCCGTATGCGAGGAAGACGAGGTCCTCGGCTCTGCCCTTGCCGGCCTCGGCATGCTTCTGCCTTAGTGAGCCAGCGGCGAGGTTTCTCGGGTTCGGTGCCACCTCGGCGTAACTGTCCCTGAAAATCACCAAGGGCATCACCACCTCCCCTCTAACGTGGCAGTCACCTCCCCAACTGAGTGACTCTGCGACATTCGGGATCCGGCGGACGTTTGCTGTAACGTCTTCGCCACGTGTCCCGCTGCCTCTAGTAGCGGCTCTGACCAGACGACCCCTGCGGTACTCCAGCGACAACGCAGAGCCGTCCAACTTGGGCTGGCACACGAACCTGCGGCTCTGAGCGGTGGTCTCTGCGACGAAGTGCGAGACTTCTTCCTCGGTGCTCGACTTGTCGAGGCTGAGCATCGCGAACAGGTGCTCCACCTTGACCGAGCCGGGTGGCGGGTCGGAGCCAACCCTCTGAAGTTGGGGGTGCCGCGGGGACAGTCTGCTCAACTCATCCCACAACTCGTCGTACTCAGCATCCGAGATCTCCGGGCTCGCCTCGTTGTAGTAGAGGTGCGAGTGGTGTGCTATCTGCGTGGCGAGCCATTCGACCTGAGCGTCCTCACCGCCTTCGCTGGGCCGCTCCGCTACCATAGTACGCGAAGTGCGGCCACTGCCTTGAACCTGCGGTTTAGGAGCCCGTAGGGCTCCTACTTTCTAGATGAACGTATCAATCTGAAGCGAAAATGGTGGGCCTGCCAGGATTTGAACCTGGGTCGCGCGACCCCCAGCCGCGAAGTATAGGCCAAACTAACCTACAGGCCCCTTGGGCTCTCGGAGCGAGAAAGGAATCCGTCAAAGCCCTGTCGGAGCGCGAACTCACTGATCTCTGGCAATGCTAAACGGAGAGATATCGTCTATCAGGTCGACGTGGCCGACGAGCATCCTGCGGCAGCAGTATCTCTCAAGGCCGACGTCGTCGAGGACCTTCTGCGGATCCTCGCCATCAGAAACCGCTTGCTTGTATTGCTCGTAGATGTGGGCGATGACTTTGCCACAGCTCCAACACCTTACTGGAATCAACATCTTATCACTCACCTGTACGACTTCTGCCACTTCTTACGAGCGCCTCGCCCCATTTGATGCTTGGGCTCCTTGCGGCGCGGGTCGTTCACGAGCAGACTGCGGTCGAAGCGCAGGTACTCGTCACGGAGTTCCTCGTCGTCGCCCTCGGCCCCCCCGTTCCACTTGACGAATCCACGGGCGATGGCAGTGCGAATCGCGTCTACCTGCCCCATCTGGCCGCCTCCTTGGACGATGATTGAGACATCGACATCTGCGAGGCGGCCCATCGCCTCGGCGATTTGGACCGGTTCCAGCGCCTTGCGGCGGGCGAGTTCGGGTTCCATAATGTGAATCGGCTTGCTGTTGATGCGGATGCGTCCGTTGCCCTTGCGGACGGTAGCGCGTGCGATGGCGGTCTTGCGCTTGCCGCTCATGTTTACTGCGGTCTTCTTCGACTTCCTAGCCATCTTCACTCACCTTCCCAGCGGGTCGCGTCGACGCCGAGTGAAGAACTGATCTCACCGAGGCGGACGAACTTCAGCGGCAGCGGCCTCTCGATACCTGAGGTGTCCCCCCAAGCATGGCCCTCAGGTAGATCGTCGCCGGAGAGGTTGGTTGGTTGGCCTATCATGACCCTCAGGTCACGCAGAGCCGCACGCCCACTGCTGTTCTTCTGGTAAGGCAGCATTCCGCGGACCGTTCTCTTGAGAATCTGGTCTGGCATCCTCGGATAGAAGGGACCCTTTCTCGGATGGTTCAGTTTGTACTTGAAGTCGTAATCGGCTAGGACCCTGGTCCTAGGTCCGGAGACCACCGCATGCTCGGCGTTGTAGATGATGACGCGTTGCTCTCGGCCGGACTTGCGGGCCACCATCAGTTGCTTGGCGACGAGGCTTGCAAGGCGTCCGAGAATCTTGTCTCTGGCGTCGTATACTATCGTTCCTGCCTCAGCCAAGTATCCTCACCCTCCTGCCCTTAGGGTTCTCGTCCATCAATTCGCGGATCGTCAAGACGCGCCCGCCGGCTGCTTCTATCTTTGAGCGGGCGCCAGCACTGACACTATAGGCGGCGACGCTTGGCTTGCCGAGGACATCACCACTGCCCAGCAATTTCCCTGGAACGAGTACTGTATCTTCGTTCGCAGCGTGCCGCGACAGACGACTCAGGTTAGGTTCGGCCCAATTACTACGGCTCGACTCGAGTCGCATAGCGACGTCTCGCCACAGAGCAGAACCGGTCAACCTGCTCTGGTCCTTCAAATCACCGATTAAGGTGACTAGAGCCTGATTGGTCTTTCTCGCATTCTTACTCATATGACTCCCTCGACGTTACTCGGGTAGCGCGGCCACCCGAGGTGGTGTTATCAATGCTACGGGGCGCCCCGAAGGGGCGAAACGCTACGCTGGAAATATGTTGAGGCAGAACCCTCACCTCAGATAGTTGCCGAATCAGATTCTGAAGTCGTCGTTCGGGGTGTCCTCATCAATACCCGCAATCCTAGTCTCGCCCTCAGCGTCCACAAACTCGCCGGCCTTGGTCACAACGCCGTAGAGGGTCGACTCATCGATGTTCGACCTGCTCAGCATGCTGTCTCCGAGAGCAGCGGTCAGATGATTGACAATCCCCTGCAGAGCGCCGATGGCCCTGTCACGCTGGTCGGCGCCTATCTCATGATCTGAGTAACGCGCTTCCTCAAAGATGGAGAAGAGTTCGTTGAGGTCCTCGGGTGGTGCGACTCCACCAAGCATCGAGGTAATCGCGTCCTCGAACTCACGGGTGGTTTCGTAGACCTTCTTCATAGCTCCTCTGGTCCTGAAGAATCTCACTAGGTCCTTGTAGCAGTTGAAGATGGTCTGGATGTAGTCGTTCGAGGCTTTGAGTGACATCAGCGAGTCCGTCAGTATACCACGGATGATCTCAATGCGTCGGCGCTCTGCGTAGTTGCGATACATGATGGCGCCGATGAGTGAGGCGAAAGCCAAGGCGACACCCAAAACGATCAATACACGCGCAGTGAACCAACTGGCTCTCTCTTGGACTATCTCCTCACCGAGGAAGATGATCGGAGTGCTGTTGAGGAACTCTTCTTGGAAGAATGACGATTCTTGGAAGTGCACCAAAACTCTCCATCTGCCGCTCTCTGCGCAGGGGCCTCCAGCAGCGCACATTATCTCCCCGCCTACGTTCTCGCCCCTGTACTCGTAAGTGAAGTTGGCAGCCCCTTGCTCATTGGTCACGGCGTACTCGACGTCGTTGGTAACCCAGCCTGAGCCGTTCCAGTATTGGAACGTGAATATCACCGTCTCGCCGCCGACCGACAGGTCCAGCCTGTCTCTCAGAATGGCGACCGCCCCGGTGATTTGGTCGCCTGGTTGGTAGCCTATTGAACTGGCCCAGTGGTCCTTGAGTAGGATGTCTACGCGGCTACGCACCAGCACCTCGATATCCATGAACGAGCCATTGACCACCGGTGTGGTCTCAGCACGGCAGCCTCCGGGCAGTTCCTTGCCTGGCTCATAGGCCACACGCACCGTTCTGAAGCCCTCCAACTGCTCTCCGTTGGGCTCGACCCCGCGTCTGCTCGGATTGTCCTCAGGGTCGCCTGAGAACCACTTGATTTCACCGATGCCGTCGGTCGTGGTCGCAGTGGCGATCGGGCGGGTGTTAGTCAGTGGATCAAGGTAGATGTTCAGACACTTGCCCCCAATCGGGTTGCCGTTGGTCTGGGTAAGAAGAGCATCGATGTGGAAGGATTCCTTGAGGTACAAGACTGGGAAGGTCGAGCCGTTCGCGAAGGTGTACGTGTCGATATCGGTCCGGAATGGTCCTACCTCTTGGACAAGCAGAGTGGAGTTGGAGAACACTGGGAATATCTTGGTGATATTCGAGGCCTTGTAACGCCAGTTGTCCAGACTCTCGTACGGGTCGTACGAAATCGTCACCATCGCCTGTCCCGCCTCGACTCCGGTGAGCGGACAGATGATTTCGAAGAAGCCGTCTGCATCGGTGGTCCCGGGGATGCAGACCTGGCTGCCCATGTCCATATTGATCATCTGGTACTCGATTCGTATGGCTCTGAAAGACAGGTTGCCACCTAACTCATCGAGCAGTTGCCCGGTGACAATCATCGGCTTCTCGATTGGCTGTCCTGTACTCGGATCTATCTCAGAGGTGTAGACTATCTGGTCGTCCACGACTAAGTTGGTGCGGCCGACCAAATAGAATCCCTGTACGTTGAATTGTAGCACCTTGCGGTAATGCTCGCTGTTGACAATCTGGGCGCACGGGTCCCAAGCTCCTGAAGTCCGCAGCATGTCGGCCTCCAGAGGTTCGCATCCCTCGTGAGGCAGGTTCTCTCCGAATCTCAGAATCACATTGACCGGTCCGAAGCCGTCCGGCAGGAAGGATTCTGGGTCGTCACGCAGCAACTGCGGGTCGAGCGTGATGTCGTGGTATATCGAGCCGGCGCTCGGGCAGGTGGCCTCGACTATCTGACGGTGGGTGCGGTCCTCGAAATCGGTTCCTTCGAAGATGATGAGTACCTCGCCGCCGTTGTCACCGCAGCCGTCCAAAGCCTGACCAGGATCGAACACGGTTGGATTGGGGGTCCGGTTGTCGTCGGTCACTTGCGCCGAGAACTCCCAGGTATCGCCGCTGCTCATCGCTCCGGATGTGGCGCTCTGTAGCGATATTAACGTCCTTGAGACCACCCACAGGTAGACCTCGGAGGAACTACCGTGGCGGATGGGGTCGCCAGGGTACGAGTAACTCAGAGTGAAATTGCCCAACTCGTGCAACTCACCGATGGTCAGGTTGACGGCAAAGACTCCGTTGTGGTCTGTGATTGCGATGTCATTGGTGCCATCTGCCGACCAAGTGTAGTTGATAGGAGCGTCGCGGACTGGTTGGTACGCGTTGTCAATCAACCTCGCCTCGATTGTCGTGTTCTGGCCACGATAGAGTCGGGGGATGTTGTTCAGTTGGAAATCAGTGGTACCGATTACTGAGATATTGGCGTATGCCCCTGTAGGGGACAGCACCGAAGTCTGATTCCCGGTGAAGTAGAAGTTCGAGTTGGTGAAGTCGGCTCGGATGCCGAAGACGCCTGCAGCGTACTGCGAGTCCCATGACCAGTTGCAGGCGAATTGTGCCTCGCCGTTGACCATCTGGGGAACGCGGGCATAACCGGTCTCGGAGGAGCCGGCGAACACGCCGTTGTGGTCTACATCGACCTGTAGGGCCATTGCGTCATACGGCCAAGCGGTCATAGTGCGGTTCCAGACCGTGCCGATAACACGGAATTCCTCGCCAGTGAACATCTCCGGCACAATCTCACAACGCACTTCGCTGCCTGGGTCCAGTGGATCGACGGGGCCGCATGGTGGCACGTTGAAGTCC
>JAKUUP010000022.1 GCA_022447095.1 Candidatus Thalassarchaeum betae | reverse complement strand
CGGCTGCTGTAATCGTCTTCGCTTGGTGGGTGACTCTGACCGCGCTGATCAAGTGGACCCCGGGCAAGACCAGTACCACCGCACTGCTCGGGATCGCCACAGCCTGGATCATCGTCGTGGCGGTACGCGGACTCAGTCATTTCGTCCTGGTCGAAGCGGATTGGTCCGTCGTCTGGGCCAACAGAGTACTACTGGTCGTCGGTCAGCAGATGACCGAGCAGATGACACAGGCACCCGGTTCAGAATCTTGCATCCATGAATCGAATTGCTATGGTGTCAATCACAACTGGCGCTTGTGGTGGATACTCTACCCGACATTCGCTATCTTCGCGGCCGCCTACGGAACCGCCGGGAAAAAGCCATTGAGGTTCCTCGTACCATTCACACTCGTCATATTCACACTGATGCTAGTATCATGGGTCCCAAGCGAAATCAACTTCCACAGCGAGGTCCCGATAACGAATCTCGCGAAGGCAATGTTGCTCAGTTATCTGGTATTTGGGGCGTCGTACTACTACTGCTCGATATCTGAGGAGTACAAGGCCAACCGACTTAGGACATACATCGCACTGGCGGCCGTATTCACCTTCTTCTTCGCTATTATGATAATGAATCCGCCAGAGATTGTGAAGGATCTAGCAGCATGGATGGGCGGCATACCTCCTCAAGAGGTGCGTGAGGCCATAATAGCTGGAGATGTCGTTCCCAGCACTCTGGACAAACTCGCTGGAGATGGTATCGAGGCGTCCCAATGGGGAGGCCTCTTCGTCAACCTCATCGTAGCAACCGCAGGATGCGTCCTCGGCTTCGGGATAGGGGTCGTCCTAGCATTCGGCAGGCAGAGTGCCCCGCCGTGCTTCAGCGTGCCATCAGTCGCCCTGATTGAACTGGTCCGTTCCGGCCCTCTGATCTGCTGGCTCTGGTTCGCCGTCTTCCTGATGCCCGATCTGATGGATCCGTTCTACGACGCTGAGGACATCATCAGGATGCTCCTGATGTTCGGAGTGTTCGGTGGATGCTACATCGCAGAGGTCCTCAGAGGTGGACTCCAGGCCGTCGACTCGGGTCAGAAGGAGGCGGCCATCGCCCTCGGCCTGTCTCCCTTCCAAACCAAGATGACTGTCGAGCTGCCCAATGCCGTCAGGACCACACTGCCCTCTATCGTCAGCGTGTTCATCGGCCTCTGGAAGGACACAACGCTGCTGTTCATCATCAACATACTGGACTTCTTCAAGCTGGCCAAGGACCTACCTGCCACAGACCTGCGCTTCCTCGGTAACTTCCTAGAGCCGTTGTACGTCACCGCCATTGTCTTCTGGGTATTCGCATTCTACCTGTCCCGGGTCTCGATGGGAATCGAGAAGAACCTCGGACTGGTCAGAGAAGGAGGAGGAGAAGTAGCATGAGTGAATACGACAGGGACGACAAACCGGGAACCGACGGAGATAGCGAGATGATAATTGATACCAAGGGAGTGAAAGTAAACTTCGGAGATTTCTGGGCATTGAAGGGAATAGACATCAGCGTGAAGAAGGGCGAGATCATCGTCATCCTCGGCCCGTCGGGTTCGGGCAAGTCGACTTACATCAGGACGCTCAATCGCCTGCAGCCGCACAGTGGCGGTACAGTTGTGATTGACGGCATCACCGTGGACGACGACACGACCGTGGCCGACATGAAGTACGTCCGTGCCGAGATCGGCTTTGTTTTCCAGCAGTTCAACCTGTTCCCGCACCTTACCATCATGGAGAACATCACCCTAGCCCCGATGAAGGTCAAGGGGATACCCAAGAGGGAAGCCGAGGACCAGGCGATGGCACTGCTTGAGAAGGTCGGCATCCCTGAGCAGGCCTACAAGTACCCGAGCGGTCTTTCCGGCGGTCAGCAGCAGAGAGTCGCTATCGCCCGCGCACTCGCTATGGACCCCAAGATTATGCTGTTCGACGAGCCGACATCGGCCCTCGACCCTGAGATGATCAAGGAGGTCCTGGACGTCATGATCGAACTCGCGGAGGAGGATGTCACGATGATCGTCGTGACGCACGAGATGGGATTCGCAATGGCAGTCGCAGACCGCGTCATACTGTTCGATGAGGGAGAGCTGGTCGAGCAGAACACCCCGGCCGAGTTCTTCGACAACCCGCAGCACAAGAGGACCAAACTGTTCCTAGAGCAAATCCTGTGAACTACCCTCCGATTGCATCTGGCGGGACGTTACCCTATTGAACCGTCTTGGTTGGCCAAGCAGCATGTCCTGTTTAGGTGAGTTGCCAAACAACCTAGAGCCCACCTACGCCTGCGCCTCTGAATTAATGGAGACTGGACCGGTTTCTGCGCTACTGATAATCGTCATCGGCATCCCTCTCATCAAGATCGCCAAGAGATACCTCAGGAAGTTGTTCGACAGGACCGAATTCGACGAGGGACTCGAGAATTTCATGTTCCGCATCGCAGGTGTTGCAATGTGGGCCCTCGTCATACTGACGGCCGCCAGCGAGCTCGGCATCAACGTCACCGGAATCGTTGCCGCGCTGGGTATCTTCGGCCTGGCAGTGGCCTTCGCCGCTCAAGACACGATGGAGAACGTCATCGCTGGCATCTTCATCATCGTCGACAGGCCCTTTCGGGAGGGCGAGCGCATCATGCTGCCCAAGAAACTGGGGGGAATCTACAGCAGTTGGGGAGATGTCAAGGAGATCGGCCTGCGCACCACCCACGTCCGCTCTACCGACGGAGTGATGCTGACAATCCCCAACAAGTTGCTGACAAAGGACGCCGTGGCGAACTTCAGCCACCGCAGCGACATGGAGCTGCGCGTGCGCATACGCCTAGGCGTGTCTCCGACATGGAAAAACGTCACCAAGGCCGAGGAGATCGTCGAGGACATCGCTGCCAACCATCCCGACATCAGCCAGAAGCCAAAGGTACCGGAGGTTGTGCTGAGGGATTTCGGCGAGCACGAAGTCATCATGGAGGTTCGCTACTATGTCGACAACGCCCGCAAGATGAGACCCTCGAAGTCGTTCTTCGTGACTGAGATACTCCGTCGATTCGAGGAGGACGGAGTTAAGCTCTCAATCCCTGCGAGTATCCAGATGAACGCAGATGTGGACCTTGATGATCTAGGACTTTAGGGCCCGATCCAGTGAGCGACCCGATCGTGAATGGTCCTGCGAAAGGTCAGTAGTTGTAGGGTCGGGCCACTCAGATCCACGGTAACCCTAGCGCCCCTAGTGAAATGAGTCTCGTCCCAGCCATCACTGACGATGTAGCCGCGGTGCATGTCGCTGGTCATCACTGTCGGCTGACCGGTCCAGGCCCAGTACGAACCGTCGTCCGCGCGCTCAGCACGCGGCAGGTCCCTAGATGCGAACAGATACCGTTTGTTCACCTCGTCCATCGGGAAAATGGCTCCCTCGATGTTGACCACATGGCGGAACCACGCACCTTGTCCGAGAAACGTTGAGAACAGACATCCCGACGAACGCTGGCTAGTGTCGATATCTCTGTGGTCACCATCAGCACGCCTCTCCAGCCTGTAAATCGATGGCTGGTACTGATGTGTGTTGGCGATGATGAGATCGTTGAGCGCTGGATCAGACAGGACCGTCTTGCCACTAGTGGTGACGATTTCGGCCTGTAGCCTCGGCAGGACGTTGACTATGCCAGATCCATCCAGCGCCGAGCGAACGTCCTCGGCGAAGTGCTTCGTATCACTCCCCATGTAGAAGCCATACGAACCATCCTCGTCATCGTCCTGTGGATGGCTGTTGACCCCCATTACAGGGGTCTCCGAGTCTATCGAGTGGGCAATCGAAGTGAGGGTACCGTCGCCGCCTAGGATGATTACGAGATCCCGGCCTACGAAGTCCTCCCTGCTCACGGTCTCGCGCGCTTTGTACGAGATCGTGATGCCTCTTTCGCTAACCAGTTCGTCCAGTGCATCACGAACCGCGGCCAGAGCCTTGTCATGGACCTCCTCGAAGTTCTTCTTGTAGACCACGAGGACATCCGGGGGCATTGCGTCACGCTCCTTCGCAGGCTTTCCTCAGTGGGCGTCCCATATAGGCGCGACGCACAGTCCAACATACGATTCCACTGACGGCTATCGCATAGGCTCATCACCCCCGCGCGCTCGCGGGAGGGCGTGAGAAACGCGATCTTGGCTGCACTACTCGTCCTCACTCCGCTCTCAGCGGGGTGCCTTGAGGTCCCTCTGGACCCCTGTCCGGATGGTGATTGCTTCCCCTTGGATCAGTCCGCGCTGTCCGAGCTACTGTCGACCCCGGACGCATTCGACATCGTGTCCTATGCCGAGAACTTCGAGCGGCTGATGGTCGAGACCTTGACTGTCTACGACAATCAGGGCCAGAGTGCAGAGATGCACTGGAGCGTGTCCAAGGATGACGACGCGGGGCTACGCTCAATCGCGATGAGGCTAACCCTCGGGACTACGACCATTGACACCGAGGTCATCGAAGGACAGGAGGTCACCAATGTCAGAATCGGCGGAGACTGGTACGAGGGCCGCGACGCGATACCGCAGTACGCGGACCCATTCAAGGAGATAGCCGAACTCGCTTCAGAGCAGCCTGACGGACTGTGGCCGCCATTCGGCTTCGACACAACTTCGATTGCGGACCTCGACTGGACCATCACCGGCGACCCTTTTTCCCTGCAGCAGGTCGCCTCTGCCTCCAATGAGACTCACACCATCATCATCGAGATGATGGGCGCGCCTCCGATGATTACCGGGATTGAGACCTACTCCGGGGATGACGAACAGTTCACCCTCAGAGTCACGACCGGTGATGCTGTGAACCTCGCTCTGCAGGAGGGCCTGCCGCGCACCCCAATCGGGTTCAGTCTCGAGTCCCCATCTTTCCAAATGGGCGACGTCACAGTCTGGACAGGAGCGGTACAAGAGGGGCTGACTGCGGAAGTCGACCCCGTTGAGTTGGAGTTCCACGGACTCTCAGGGGAAGCAGAGAACGCGACCTCCGTGGCTGTGATGAGGCTCGACGAGCAGTACTCCAACATCACTCTGGATGACGGAACATGGTGGGAGTTCTCGTGGTCAGACTACATTGCGGACGGCTACGTTTCGGGAGGGGAGCTCTACCAGATTCGCACCAACTCCACTGGGGAACTGAGCGTCGCGGTGTACGACCTCTGGGCCGAATCATGGACCGACGGACCTCTACAGGGCTCATGAGGACCACGGCGTTGTATGAGTATCTTCAAACGCCTATCCAATGAGGCGCAGTCATGGCCGAGAGCAGCCATCCTCTGATGCGACTACTCTCACACCTAAGGCACCACAGAAGCACTGTACTGCTCGCCTCGATCTGCTCAATCCTGAACAAGGTCTGGGACCTCGCCCCTCCCGTCCTGATAGGTATGGCCATCGACGTAGTCGCCGCTCAGGAAGACTCTTTTCTAGCTCAGTTCGGCTATCCCGACGTATACGAGCAACTCTACATCCTCACAGGCATCACCGTGGTGATATGGATATTGGAATCGATTTTCCAGTACTTCTACGCCGTGCTGTGGCGCAACTTAGCCCAGACCGCCCAGCACGAGCTCCGAATGTCGGCCTACACCCACATCCAGGACCTCGAGATGGAGTGGTACTCCGAGCAGTCCACTGGAAGCCTGATGGCGATAATGAACGACGACGTCAACCAACTCGAGCGATTCCTCGATCAGGGCGCCACTGACCTGTTGCACGTCGCGACCACGATTATCGTCGTGGGCGCGATAATGATCTCAGTGGCACCAGAGGTCGCCCTGCTCGCGATACTGCCCGTGCCAATCATCGTCGGAGGCTCATTCATCTACCAGCGCAGGATAGCTGTGCGCTACACTAAGGTCAGAGGCAAGGTCGCAGATCTCAGCGCGCTTCTGAACAACAACCTGCACGGCATCACGACGATCAAGTCGTTCACCGCCGAGGAGCGTGAGGTAGAGCGAGTTGGCGACGCCTCGAAGTCCTACAGGGAGGCCAACCGCGATGCCATCCGTCTCTCGGCTTCGTTCGTGCCAATCATCAGGATGGCTATCCTCTTCGCCTTCACTGCGAACATGCTAGTGGGTGGCTGGTACGCACTAGACGGGCGAATCAGCCTTGGGGCCTACTCGGTCATCGTCTTCATCACCCAGAGGCTGCTGTGGCCGCTGACCAGACTTGGCGAGACCTTCGATCTGTACCAGCGTGCGATGGCCTCAGTGACCCGAGTCCTCGACCTTCTCGACACTAAGATAGGGATCGTTGAGGGAGAAACGAAACTTGAATCGGTGCGTGGCGAGATAAGTTTCAGCGGAGTCGGGTTCTCGTACCCAGAAAGGGAAATTGTCCTCGAAGGAATCGACTTCGCGATACCCGCGGGCAAGACGGTCGGGCTCGTCGGCTCGACAGGCTCCGGCAAGACCACACTCGTTCGCCTACTACTGAGATTCCATGACCCAGACACGGGCGCAGTAACTCTGGACGGCCATAACATCAGTGAACTGACACTGCAGTCGCTACGCGGTTCAGTAGCGCTGGTGAGCCAGACCACGACGCTCTTCCCGGGCTCGGTTCGAGACAACGTGCGCTATGGCGATCCGGACGCCAATGACGCAGCGGTGGTCGAGGCGGCTCGCGTAGCCGAGGCGCTCGGCTTCATCGAGGAGTTGCCCTACGGCTGGGAGACTGACATCGGCGAGGGCGGCCACAGGCTGTCCGGTGGCCAGCGGCAGAGGATTGCCATAGCTAGAGCGGTTCTGAAGGATGCTCCGGTGCTGGTGCTCGACGAGGCCACCAGCAACGTCGACAACGAGACCGAGGCGGCACTCAAACGCTCAATCGAGACAATCTCGGAGGGACGCACCACCCTCATCATCGCGCACCGCCTCTCGACGGTTCGCAACGCGGACGTGATAGCCGTGATCGGTGATGGCCGCATATCAGAGACAGGCACTCACGAGGAGCTTCTGGAGAGCAGTGGACTATATTCGCGACTCTGGGCTGTGCAGACCGGGGAGGCGACGACGTGACCGACGAGTTGAGCACACCCAGACTCACCAAGTTCGCAGAGATCGTGGGCTTTGAAGTGACCAAGTTCGACGACGGCAGGTGCACCGTCGAGGCTACCGTCGATGAACGGCACCTCAATCTCGGCGGCGTGGCACACGGCGGTCTGCACGCCACAATGTTGGATACATCGATGGGAGGTGCTCTGGTCTCGACCCTGCCGAAGGAGGAGTGGTGTGCAACCGCCCAAATCGACATCTCCTACCTCAATGCCGCCTCCTTGGGGTCCCACCTCACGGCGAAAGGGAGCGTAGTCCGAAGGGGACGCAATCTCGCCCATCTCGAGGGCGAGCTAGTCTCAGAAGACGGGACCGTGATAGCCACGGCCAAGGGGACCTGGGCGATATGGCGCAAGCGCCCATCAAGCCTCGGTGGCTCGTAGTCCCGCCGGGAACAGATTCATTTCCCACCGCCTCCCCGCTGGGAACGATGGCACGCGTAGATTCGCTCATCTGGTTCATGGCCGGATTCGCCCAACTTTTCGTGGGCTCCTCTCTAGAGGACTCCATTCTGGGTTTGATACTCGAGATTACAGGAGGGAGCTCCGTGTTGCTTGGGTTATACGCGCTGATTTTCGTCGCAAGGCACCACAAGGAGTTCGAGGAGGCCTACAGCAAATTGGAGAAGACCACGATGTCGAGGGATGAACAAGGCCGCATCCACCGCATCGATGATAGCAACCAGGTGAAAAGGGTCGTATGGTACGCTGTTCCCATAATACTGACGTTCTTCGCGGCTCTCGGCTGGCTAGCTAACTAGGTGCTCGCATGTCAAAGGCCAGCAAAGGCCTCGAAGAGATGGTTGACCGGGCGATGGACAACCCCGCCTACGACATGTTCGGGGGTTACCACATGTTCCTACGCAGGGTGACCATACCGATTATCCTGATTCTGATAGCAATGATGGTGTACACTTTCCTGTCCGGGTACCTCTCCGACGACCTCAGTCTGATATTGACGGCTCTGGCAACGGGTCTGTCCGTAGGACCTATTTTCGGCTTGGAGCGGTATTTCGGAGAGCGAAGGCTCAGGAAATGAGCTCTCTGGCCGCCTTTATCGCTCAGTGCCGCCGAATGGGTAAAAGGGAAAGCCTCACCTTGTCGTCGTCATGGGACTGCTCGACTCGTTCGACATCTTCGAGTTGCTCGGCTTCGGAGATGCCACCGGGCTGGAGCTGCTGTTCGCCGCCTCGGCCCTAGTGGGGGGCATACTCTTCCTGCTCTGGTTCATCCTGATGATGATCGGAGGATTCGCCGCCGACATCTTCGAGGGACTGCTCGGGATGGACGGTGTAGGCGACCTCGGTGCCGACGCCTCGTTCAAGGCGTTGACCTTCCAAGGGCTGATGGCCTTCTTGATGTTCTTCGGCCTCGCCGGCCTGTATACTCTCAAGTCGACGGAGACCCAGACTCTGGCAATCGCCATCGGGGGTATCGCCGGCTTCGCCTCGATGTACGGGACAGGAAAGCTGTTTCACCTCTTCATCGGACTGCAGTCCGACGGAACAGTCGAGATTTCGGAGGCCCTCGGGGCCACCGGCACCGTGTACCTGAGAATCCCAGAAAATGGGGACGGGCAGGTGCAGGTCAACTTCGGTGGCAGCATGAGGACGATGAAAGCTAGGACGCACGACGGCACCGGGATCGACGGCGGAGCGGTCATCGAGGTTCTCGAAATCATGGGCGATGTCCTCGTGGTAAAAAGAAAGTGAGAAACCGCCCAGAGTCGATTTTCGACTGGTGCAGGGAAAGGCTTCATGACTACCTACGCCTTCATGGGGTTAGAGGCGATGCTGAATGGCTGAAACTGGAGCACTTTTGACGACAATGATTTTTGCGACTGTACTGGTACTCGTGGCTGTCGTGATTTTCTTCGCGCAACGGTACAAGAGATGTCCACCCGACAAGGTGATGGTCATCTACGGACGGACCGACAAGGGCCGCCCTTCGAGAACGATACACGGCGGTGCCGCGCTGGTCTGGCCATTGATTCAGGACTACGCGTACCTGCCTCTTACGCCGATCACCATCAACATCGACCTGAAGGACGCACTGTCTCTCCAGAACATCAGGATCAACGTACCCAGCACTTTCACCATAGGCATCAGCATCCAGGACAATATCATGCAGAATGCTGCACAGAGGCTCCTCGGCCTGAAGATGGATGACATCGAGAGAATGGCGGAGGAAATCATCCTCGGCCAGCTTCGTCTGACTGTCGCCTCGATGACCATCGAGCAGATCAACCAAGACCGTGACAATTTCCTTGCCGGCATCACCCACAACGTGGAGAAGGAGCTTGAGAAGGTCGGCCTGAAACTCATCAACGTCAACATCGTCGACATCACCGACCAGTCTGACTACATCGAGAGCATCGGCAAGAAGGCCGCCGCTACCGCAGTCGAGACCGCACGAGTCGACGTGGCCAACGCCGAGCGCGACGGTGCCATCGGTGCTGCACAGGCCGACAGGACCCGCGAGATCCAGGTCGCTGAGAATGTGGCCGAGGCCGCTAAGGGACGCAAGGCGGCCGAGGCCGACCAGCGTGTCTACGTCGAGAACCAGGAGGCTCTGGCAGTCTCCGGTGAGAATGTCGCTCAGGCCGAGATAGCCAATGCAAACGCCGACCTCAAAGAGGCTGAGGCCGGTGCCAAGCAGAGGGCTGACGTTGCCACGGCGAAGTCCGAGGCTGCCATCCAGCGTGCCTTCGCCGGTGAGGAGGAAGAACGCCTGAAAGCAAGTGAGATCGTCCGAGAGAACATCCAGAAGCAGCAGATCGAGATCGCTGCCGAGGCCGAGGCTGAACGCCAGCGACGCGTCGCACGTGGTGAGGCCGATGCGATTCTTTCAGTCTACGAAGCGGAGGCCAAGGGTATCCAGCAAGTGCTCGACGCGAAGGCGAAGGGCTACCAGAACCTCGTTGCCAGCACAGCCGGCGACCCGAAGGCCGCCGCGACTCTGCTGATGGTGGAGAAAATAGAGAGCATGGTCTCAGCACAGGTCGAGGCCATACGCAATCTCAAGATCGATAAGATCACCGTGTGGGACGGCGGGGGCAACGACGACGGCTCCTCGGCCACCAGCAACTTCGTGAGCAGCCTCGTGCAGAGCCTGCCGCCGATTCACGACGTCGCGAAGATGGCCGGAGTGGATCTGCCGGACTACCTCGGATCAATGTCAGAGGACTCTGACGGCGAGTGAGTGACTGTCCCTGTGGGACAGTCACGCTCATGAGGCGGCCCGCGATGGGCCTTGCATGGAGCGCGAGGACGTCGTCGTAGTCGGTGGGGCACGCACGCCGTTCTGCGAGTGGCTGGGCGGCAAGCGCGGAGACGGAGAGACGGGAGGCCGTCTGGCCTCAATGACAGCCGAGGACCTCGGATCGATAGCCATACGAGCCGCACTTGAGGCGACCGGGACCGATCCGTCCTCAGTCGACCACGTGGTTATGGGTCACGCGCTACAGACCTCAAGTCAGGCGATATACGGGGCCCGTCATGCCGGCCTCAAGGCCGGAATCCCCCAGACAGTCCCGATGCTGACGCTGAATAGACTGTGCGGCAGTGGTGCACAATCTATCATCAACGGCGCTCAGATGATCATGCTTGGAGAGGCCGAGGTCGTTGTGGCTGGAGGGATGGAAAACCTCTCCCAAGCTCCTCACGTCCTTCGCGGCATACGTGACTCACACAAGTTAGGAAGACCGCCTCAGGAGGGGTACGAGATACCCAAGGACATGGAGGATTACTTCTTCACCAACTTAATCGACAACATCTGTGGCTCATTCATGGCTCAGACCAGCGATGAGTTGTGCCATCGACTCGAGGTCGTACGTGAGCAGGCCGATGAATTCGCAGCGCTGAGCCACCAGAGGACCGAGCGCAGCATCGACTCAGGAATGTTCGAGAACGAAATAGTGGCAGTTGAGACTCCTGATGGCATCGTCACCGCAGCCGACGAGGATCATTTCGTCCGTGGCACCTCCGAGGGTTCGCTGTCTGGGCTGCGCCCGCACTTCGGCCCCAATTCACTTGTTACTGCGGGCAACGCCTCTGGTGTCGTGGATGGCGCGGCAGCCGTTGTCATCAAGTCCGCCAGTAGGGCTGTAGCCGATGGCGACGAGCCGCTGGCCCGAATTGTCGATTGGGGGATAGTCGGACTTGAGCCGGCCATCATGGCATACGGTCCGGTGCCTAGCAGTCGACTCGCGCTCGATAGGGCCGGACTCTCGGTCGGCGACATTGACAGGTGGGAAATCAACGAGGCCTTCGCCGGCCAAGCCGTGGCCTGCATAAAGGAGCTCGGCATCGATGTCGACAGGGTCAACGTCAATGGGGGGGCAATCGGACTTGGACACCCTCTGGCGGCCACTGGGACGAGACTCATTCTGACGCTGGCGCACGAACTGAAGCGCAGTGGTGGGCGTTACGGCATAGCCACCGCGTGCATCGGTGGCGGGCAGGGAATCGCGGTCATTATCGAGTCGATTTGACCGAGTTTCCGCATATTGCGCCGTAGGAGGAGTTATCCCTCATCGTGCTCGGCAGAGAACGAGATAACATGGTAGAGCACACTGTAACCGAACATATTGAAGGAACGGGGCACGCAGGCAAGAAACGCAGCCTAGTGAAGACCTTGACATGGAGAGTCCTCGCGACTACGGACACCATACTAATCGCCAGAGTCATTACCGGAAGTTGGACAGTAGGTTTCGGCATAGCCAGTATCGAGGTAGTGACCAAGATGGTACTGTACTACCTCCACGAGCGAGGTTGGGCAGCGTTGGATTGGGGACTTGAGGACGTCGATGTGGATGAAAAGACTCTGAAACTTCGTCCAGTTCATTGAGGTGGAAGAAATTCCCGCCGCAGCCTGAGCGTTCGAAAATTGCCATCTCCTTGAATGGGCGACCATTCAGGTTAATTGGGATGCCAATGCCGCTCTGCCCCGTTAGCATGGGGGAGACTCGCTCTAGGAGCTTCGTGAAGACGTTGTGCTGGAGAGTCATAGCAACCCGCGCGAGGATTCGTGCTGTTGTCCATAGGCCGATAGGATCGATGGGGTGATTGTAATGGATTCGCAAAAACGCACCATCGTCAAGACTCTCCTGTGGAGGTTCATTGCGAGTGGCACAACAGTAGTTGTTGTGTTTGCATTGTCGGGTAATATTGCATTGGGATTGACGGCCGCGGCAATAGGCATCCCTCTCAAACTGTTCATGTATTACTTCTATGAGCGATTCTGGACGACGACGATTGAATGGGGAAAGATCTCAGAAGATGCCCCCGAACTCAAAGCCCAGGCCGTTTCGTCAGGTGCTTCGAGCAGACCGAGGGGCGCTTTGCCCCAGCAGGCACGCAGCCCGTGACCGGCCAACGCTCACTCAGGCATGAACCAGTGCTCTTTCTTAGGTGGCAACGGTCTCTTCATCCACAGCGGACGACGCTCACCTCTTGGATGGGTCTCGCGCTGCTTGGCCATCTCGTTCCAGCGCTTGTAGTACTCGAATGACTTGTTGGTGTCCACTTCTACATCCCCGTACTTCTCATCGGGTCCGGGGCGGCTCAATCGCACCTTCTGCAGCCAGCAGTGGGCGCCGCTAATCGGGTCCGGTTGCACTGCGTGTGTGATGTTCTGGTGAACCCCCCCGTCCCTCCACCAGATCCTGTTCGTGTCGGGGTCGTCAGACTTCCAGGGCTCTACTCCAGAGACCGTCCTCATTCGCATCCTCCCTTCTCCTAGATTTTCGATAGCGACCTCGTTGGTCAGGAAGCGGTTACCACGATCCTGACTGCGCCTCCAGCGTCCGATGTGATGTGAGCATCCGACAACTCCCGGCTTGATGCCCTCGGTTACCCACACCTTGTCAACGAACCATCCAATTTCAGTTTCGATCTTGAGCAGGTCGCCTTCAGACACTCCAAGTTTGGCTGCATCCTTCGGATGGATCCATATGGGGTTCCGATGGCCAATCTCGACCAGCCACTTGGAGTTGGCAGAGCGTGAGTGGATGTGCTGAGGCAAGCGGAAGTTGGGCAGGAGACAGTACTCGTCTTCTCCCTGTAGGTTGTCTGGATGGACATGGCTGTGGATTCGGTAATGCGGAATGGCGTGTTCGGGATAGCCGAACTCGATCATGGTCTGCGAGTACAGCTCCTGCTTTCCGCTCGGTGTCGGCCATCCCTCCTCCTCGTGTTTCGAGTAGGTCGCATCCTCAATCAGGAAGGCACCGTGCTTGCGCATGTAGCCGAGCGCGTCCAGACCCTCTTCGGCAGCCGCCTCAGGCAGCCCTGGTACGCGCTCGAAGGTGTACCGGTAGTATTCGTCGATAGTTATCCGCTCGCCTTCGCGATACGGGCTCATGAAGTGCTCGCGGATACCCATCGTGCCGTCGTCGATGCGCCACGACAACTCGTTCCAGAACTCGTCCTCCTCCCAGACCTCGCCTGGATTGACCTCGTGCGTGAACTCGACCTCGCGTCCCTCGCGACGCGCGTACTCGCGCAGGACTGGCTGGCGGAACGCCACCCATTTGCCAGCCGAGGTCGCGTAGGAGTTGACGTCGTGCCGCTCGGAGGCGTGACCCATTGGCAGTACGTAGTCGGCGAAGAAGGCGGTTTCGTTCCAGGTCGGCGTCAGGGCGATGTGGCAGCCGATTGCCTCCTCGTTCTCCAGCATACCAATCCACGAGAAGCCGTCAGGGTAGGTCCACACTGGGTTGAAGACACGTGTGAAGTAGACATCCATCGTGCCACGACCGTCTTTGACGAGGTGAGGAAGGATGTGGCTCATTTCATAGTGGGAGAGCGTGTACTCGGGCGGGAAGTGCAGATCGTTCCAGCCGTCCGGGTCAGGGGGGTCGTCGAACAACTCGGGCTTGAACTTGGACCACGAGTTCGGCGAGGTCCCGCCCTCGGTGCCCACGCTTCCTGTCAGCACGTTCAGCAGGTGCAGCGCACGAGCGACCTGCCAGCCGCCTAGGTTTCCTATCGCAGCGGCGCGCCAGACGTGGGTGCATAGGCGGCTGCCTGCGTTGGCGACTGCCTCACCCGCCTCAATCACCTGCTCGATGGGAATTCGGCACTCTTCGGCGGCGAACTCCGGCGTGTACTCGGAGTACTCATCGAGGAGTAGCTCAATGAAGCGCTCAAAGGTGCGTGGTTCGTCAGGGTGATCTGCATCTAGCCACATCTCCCAGTTCACCCAGTCCTCCATGAACTCGCGGTCGTAGAGCCCTCGCTCGAGTATCATCTTCGCCCAAGCGAGGAAGAGCGCGGTCTCGGAGCCCGGCCATGTGGGGAGCCAGTGGTCGGCCATGGCCGCCGTGTTGGACAGACGAGGATCGATGACGATGAGCTTGGCGCCATCCATCATCCCTTCGAGAATTCGCTGCGCGTGCGGATTGAAGTAGTGCCCAGTCTCGAGGTGCGAGGAGGTCAGCAGGATGACCTTCGCGTTGGCGTGGTCGGGTGAGGGGCGGTCGTGCTTTTGCCACAGTCCGTACCCGGTACGTGCCCCCGCTGAGCAGATGTTGGTGTGGCTGTTGTGCCCATCGACACCCCATGCCTTCAGTATCCGGTTGGCGTAGCCCTCGTGACCGGGTCTGCCAACGTGGTAGACGACCCGATCCTTCGCCCCGGTCTTCAGCGAGGCACGAATCTTCGCCGATATCTCGTCGAGAGCCTCATCCCAAGAGATTCTCTCCCAGCCGCCTTCACCACGCCCACCGACACGGCGCATCGGGTGCATGATTCGCTCGGTATCCTGTATCTGATTGATTGTGGCCGGCCCCTTGGCGCAGTTGCGGCCACGACTCCCGGGGTGGTGCGGGTTTCCCTCGAACTTGGTGACCTGACCGGACTCCTTGTCGACATAGGCCAGCATCCCGCACGCCGATTCGCAGTTGAAGCAGGTAGTCGGCACCAGTGAGTAGCGACGCTCGACTCGTTTCGGCCATTCGTTGGCGTCCAACTCGACGTGGTCGTGCCAGTTCTCGGGAGACGGGAATTTGCGAAGAGCGTCACCACCGTTGCTAGAGTGTTCGCGGTCGAGGTTGGGAATGATGCGCAGTTTCTGCGCTATATCTTCGATAAACCCCCCAGCCATCATCCCACCTCAGTGCAGAGTCTCCATCTGCGGCTCGATCACTAGGTGGTGAGCATGTTTGGCGACGAGGTAGTACAGAACAGCAGCCATCACGAGGTGAGTGGCGCTTGAAGATGTTAGGAGTACCAAGGAAGCGAATCCGATGACTATCATCTCAGTGAAGAACTTGAGGAGCAGGAGGTTGTCATTTGACCATGACCTACCTTGTGCTTGACCGAACAACCAAGCCGTATATACTCCAGTAAGAATTGCAAGAGGAATCCCAGCATAGGCTAGGTATTCGAGATAATCCTGATTTAAATCGAAGAAGAGAACTGCGGCACTGCAAGCCAGAACTGCGCCGAATCCTGCTAGGACATAGGCACCCTTGACTAACCAAGAATCCCAATTAGGCCTAAGCATCACATAGAGGAACCTCTCAGGTCGGTCGAGATCCTTCACGAGAAGCAGACCAGTCAATCCAAGGAATGCTGTGCAACCTATGATGAGTCCCCACCAGAGATCGGCAGTCATCTCGATGAGGCCAGCGAACATTGCCAGCATCGCAATCAGGTAGGTTCCAGAGGCGATGGCTTTAGTGAGGATGTAAGCGGTGACTTCCCAGCCCCAAAGCACCCCCTTCGAAGGCTGGTCATACGTTCGCTTGGCCTTGCCAGAATCCTCATTCAGTTTGGCCATCACATCACGAATTATCGCCTGGTCACGCGGTGCCGCAGCGCGAGCCTTCTTCTCTAGCGCCAACTGGACAATCATCGACTGCGTATCGGCAGCCCCTGCTCTGTTCTCAGCATACTTGGCGAAGTGACCGACTCCAGCTGCCTGATCGGTCCAGAGATACTCGCCATCGCGTTCGGTGGCATGCGGGTCGAGCATATCTTCGCTGGCCTCGATATAGAACACGTTTGGCTTCGCGCCCGACTCCGGCTTGCGCACGGTGGTCTCGTGGTCTCGTATGTATCCTGAGATTGATGAGTTGGGGTCGTCCAAGTCGCCTGAGACGATGGCCTCGGTCGGGCAGACGATGACGCAGGATGGCTCGTACGAGTGCTCGATTCGGTGGGCACAGTAGTTGCACTTGGCCGCAGTGCCCTTGTTGGGGTCGATGTAGAGGGCGTCGTAGGGGCATGCCTGCATGCATGACTTGCAGCCTATGCAGCGCTCGTCATCGAAGTCGACGATGCCGTCCTCACGAGTGAACAGAGCGGTAGTAGGGCAGATCGTCGTGCAAGGAGAGTCCTCGCAGTGGTTGCAGCGGTGGACGCTGAACTCGCGGGTGACATCCGGGTACTTGCCCTTCTCGATGTACTTGACGTGAGTTCGGTTGACTCCGATCGGCACATCGTGCTCGGACTTGCAAGCGACCGTACAGGCATGACAGCCGATGCACTTTCGATTGTCTATCACGAAACCGTAGTTCACCATGTTCCGCCCTCTCTGAGGGCGGACAGCCTCACTTAGCACATGAGCCTTCGCTAATTCTCAGCCAAACACGATTCCGAGGATTCCAGCGGCAGCGATCCAAGTCCCGGCCACCGATCCGAGGTTTCCCAGGGCAGTCACCAGTAGCACCTTGCCGACACGATTCTTCCAGAACAGCGAGACCTCGTCGAGGGCTAGGAAGTCCTGTGCATCCTTGCCAATCGGCGCATCTACCTTGAGTTGGGTGTAACCTGCGACCCAGCCAGCCGCGACGAATGGATTGAGTGAGGTTAGGGGAGATGCCAAGGCTCCGATTATCACTGAAAGCGGGTGACCGCGCGCTATGATGATGCCCAGTCCAGTCAGCCCGGCGTTTACGGCCAACCAGATTTCAGCGCTGCGCCTGAGGTCGCTGAGCTGCCCGGTGTAAGCGAGCCACCCCACCACTGAGAAGAAGAGAATCGGGATGGCTGCGACGAGTATTTTGGGTAGAACGGGCTTCCTTGGCTCCTCATTGAGCTCAGTCAGCCTCGAGGTGCTTTCCATCGCTGGCTCTCCGAGTTGGTGCACGATTCCGTTCAGGTGACCGGCCCCGACAACAGCCAGCACCTTTCCCTTGCCGCGAATCTGCTGCAGCCTGCCAGCGATGAAGGCGTCCCGCTCGTCGATGAGCACCGAGCCGGCACCCGGTGCGACCTCACGTGCTTCCTCCATCAGGTTGCTAAGCATATCAGAGTCCTCTAGCAGTTCCTCCACACTTGTCTCGTCATCATCATCCTCTTGCCAGAGGAAGGCATCCATGACTCTCCACTTCTCCCTGAGCCCCATCTTTGACCAAGCCCTTCGGAGAGTGATTACAACGTCCCTGTCGACCAATTCGACCGGAACGCCCACCTCCTCCGCGGCCTCTATCGCGGCCAGAAGCTCAGCACCGGGCTTCTCACCCGAGGCGATCCCCATCCGGCGCTGCTCGGCGGCCAAAGCCGACTGTAGGAGAATCATGTGTGATTTACCATCGTTAAGAATCTTGAGCAGATCCTCGTTCTCGAGGGCCTCAGGATCGAGGAGTGAGGCTTTCCTCGATTCACACAGTTCGACCGCCACCAAATCCGGCCCCCAATCCTCAATCTGCTGGCGGACCAGTGCGACCGAGGTGCTGCTGATATGGGCGGTGCCGACCAGTCTCAGGTTATCGTCGATATCAACGACGTTCTTCGCATGGCCATCCGAGCTGGAATCTGAACTCATTCACTCACCTCCAGCGCTGACATCGCAGCAAACATATCCGCGTGCTCGGCGACGTCGTGGACTCTAATGACGTCGACGCCCAGAGCGACCGACTTGGCAGCCACACCGAGCGTACCTGCCAGCCTCTCGCGAGTATCTTCTCTGTCAAGCAGGTGGTGAAACATCGTCTTGCGACTGACCCCCCACATCAGAGGCATCTGAGGGTGAGGGACGACTCCGCGTCCAGCGGCCAGTAGAGTCAGATTGTGCTCGAGCCCCTTGCCGAATCCTATGCCAGGGTCGGCGATTACCCTCTCAGGGGCGACTCCAGCATCGAACAGCCTCTGTGCGGCTCCATTCAGTACTCCTCTGACTTCGGCCACGACATCGCCGTACCAGGGGTTGTCCTGCATGTTCCTTGGCAGGCCCTGCATGTGCATGATGCACACAGGGCAGCCGCTCTGCGACACAACATCGACCATTCTCGGGTCAGACAGCGCCGAGACGTCATTCACCATGTCGGCACCGGCCT
The DNA here is from genome assembly GCA_022447095.1 of Candidatus Thalassarchaeum betae. GTDB lineage: Archaea > Thermoplasmatota > Poseidoniia > Poseidoniales > Thalassarchaeaceae > Thalassarchaeum > Thalassarchaeum betae_B. Next base: position 2,600 of record JAKUUP010000022.1, on the reverse strand, counting down.
TCAGAGCCTCCAGAGCGACACTCGCTCTACGAGTGTCGATGGAGATGCATACATCCGGGAGGGCATTTCTGACTGCCTCGACGACTGGAACTACTCTGCGAACCTCCTCAGAGTGGCTGACAGGGGTGGCTCCCGGACGGGTCGACTCACCCCCGATGTCGATCCACTCGGCACCATCGCTGACCATGTTTGAGGCCCGTCTGACGGCTTCTTCGAGCGAATGGACCCTAGAATCGGCGTGAAACGAGTCAGGAGTCAGGTTCAGAACTCCCATAATCCGGGGTATTCCACCGTTACGGCGATTCAGCATAGGTCGCCAGTCGGCCATCTCGGTACTCCCACCAGTCGCATGCTTTATGATGTGACGGAGAGGCAATCACTTGATGGTTCTAGGGGAAGACACGCTCGATGAAGCGGCACCCGCTTCCACGCCCGCTGCTGAAGCAGCGCAAATTGATGACTCCCCATCGGCGTACAATCTCGAGATGATGGAGTCGATCCTGCAGCGTCTGCAGCCGAACGACAGGCATCAGATTCGGGACATGATTTCCGACAGGGGGCGGATGTCCGGTGCTCTGGGCATCGCCTGCCTGCTGTTCTGGTGGGTCTCAGTTCACATGGGAGGGGATTCGCTCGATGACTCGGACCTCCCCCTCTCGCTGATTGGTGATTTCGGATTCTACCAGCTTAGTCTAGTTGTTCCCGCACTCATACTCGTCGCCACCATAATGCTGTCCATGGGTAGGGAGAAGGGCCAAGCATCCACTTCCAATGTCGGTGGAGTCCTAGCCGTACTGGCTATCTTCTTCATCATCGAGCCGCTTGGTAGGATGGCTCTACAGGGGGACCTAGATACCCAGACGGCGGCCACCGCTTCTGGTAGGCTCACAATCATCGCCCTACTGATTCACTTCTCGACGAAGATGATGATTGACTCCCTCCTCCTGGAATGGGTCAGGACCGCGACGATGAACATGGATATCGACTTGTTCCCTAATCAGCAGGTCTCCGAACTCGAGAGTCATGCTGATGAGGCACCGCCTCTCGGGTGAGTGCGTGACAGATGCCGAACCGCCCAGACTCTACGTGCTCAGGCTGGGCCACAGACGCCAGCGCGACAAGCGCATCACATCACATCTCGGGCTCACTGCCCGCGCCTTTGGCGCGGACGAGGTGATTCTGGCTGGAGAGGAGGATCCCTCGGCGCTGGAGACCTGGAACTCCGTCACAGAGAGGTTTGGAGGTCAGTTCGAGTGCCGTTACGAGGCCAAGCCGATGAGTTGGCTTCGAAAATTTTCGAAGAGCGGGAATATCGTTCACCTGACGATGTACGGCGAGCCTTGGAACGAGGCCATTGCAGGGATTCCCACCGACAGCCCTACTGCCGTAGTAGTAGGGGGGACGAAGGTCCCGGGAGAACTGTTCCGTCTGGCGGACCACAACGTCGCCATCGGCAACCAGCCGCATTCCGAAGTTGCCGCACTCGCAGTATTCCTCGAGTCTTGGCTCGGTCCGGTAGACGACTCCAGCAGGTTCTCCGGAGGGCAGATTGAGGTCGTTCCGAGCGACCATAGGAAGCGGGTTTTGAATCGGGAAGAGAACTGAACGGTCCTCCGTGAATGGTATTCGCCTGTTTCACTCTCAAGGATTAAGAGGTGCACTCCAGCAGGATTGCTGATGTCGGGTGCGTCACCGACCCGGGGCTTTGTCCCCGGCGATGTCGTACCGGGTGCACAAAACGCGCCTGCTTTCACCGATGCTGCTGATCTCCTTCTGGACTCGACCGGGCTCCAGCAGGCGAGTGGTGCACCTGGTCTTCTGTTACTCGCAGACGGCACGAGATACGAGGGAAGGCTGTTCGGTTCCGAGGGAATCGCACAGGGTGAGCTGGTGTTCACCACGGGAATGTGCGGCTACCAGGAGAGCATGACCGACCCGTCCTTCGCCGGACAGGTCCTCACATTCACATGGCCGCTGTTGGGAAACTACGGAATCCTCCCTGGAATCTCTGAGTCAGCGGGCGTGCATCCGCGCGGCATCGTCTGCAGGCAGGTGATGAAGATTCCAGACCACCGCGACTCCGTTGGTAACGTGCACGAGTTCCTAGCCGTCCATGGCGTACCCGGAATCGAAGGCATAGACACGCGCGCGCTCACACGAAGGGTGCGCGAGCACGGAACGGTGCTGTGCGTCTTCGGGCCCAAGGAGAGCTCGGATGAGATGAAGGAGATACTCTCTGGGATGACGCCTCCCGATGCTGAGGACCTAGTCGCATCGGTGACCTGCGAGGAGGCGGTACTGCTCAATCAGGGCGCTCAAGACGACGAGGGCGAGCCGCTACCAAGGCTCGCCGCCATCGACTGCGGCATCAAGTACAACATCCTGCGCGAGCTCTGCAAGCGTTTCGAGGTCGTCTGGTGCCCGGCCTCGCTCGACTTCGACTCCATCATTTCTGAGTGGCAGCCAGACGCCCTGTTCGCATCGAATGGGCCAGGCGACCCGGCCCATCCGGGAGATGCCTCCTCAGCGCGAGAATCACTCGCAGCAGCGGTGCGCGCGGAAATGCCGGTGATGGGCATCTGCCTTGGACACCAGTTGAT
>JAKUUP010000021.1 GCA_022447095.1 Candidatus Thalassarchaeum betae | reverse complement strand
TCGAGCCGACCGAATGGGACGGTCAGTACGACGTGAAGTTCACTCGCATCATGCCTGCAGAGATCCCAGACAGGGACAACGACTGGCTCGAAATCACCAATACCGGCAACTCTCCTGTCAGCATTGCCGGCTGGACCATAGAGAGGATCCGCTCGACTGAGCCTTGGATATCAACTGTCAATGACCTGACTATCGATGCCGGTGCATCGGTGGTACTGACCGAGAACCCTCCTAACCTGCTCGCCGACGGAGGCATAGTGGCCCTAGACGGCAACGTCGCGCTGGACAATATGCCGTGGCTTGTCGACTCTGGCAGCGCGCTGCAACTCAAGGCGCCTGACGGGACAGTGGTAGATGCGATTGCCTTCGGCGGTGGCATCGCTGATATCGACGGCTGGACGGGGGCTGCGATATCGGTACCGGGCGACGGCTCTCCCGGACTAATCCTGATGCGCGGGTCTGGGTGTGGGGACTACCCTGACACCGACTCGGGAGCTGACTGGGAGGAGAGGTGGATCCGAATCGGAGCCTCGACCTTCTGTGACGGTGGGCACTTCACGACCGAAGCCGATTCGACCGCCTCAGCATCCATCGGCCCCGATACTGCCTTCAACGACCTGATACAGTGGATCGGCTCCGCCGAGGATTCGATTCACTTGCACGTCTACCAGTTCATGAGCCCGGACCTCACTCACGCCCTGCTGGACGCAATGAACAGGGGCGTGAGTGTGACTCTGCTTCTGGAGGAGGGTATCCTAGACGGTAGCAGCACCGTGAACAACCAAAGGGGGCACGCTCAGAGCCTCAACGACGCCGGGGCGACGGTGCTCTGGATGGAGGACCCCACACTAATCAGCTCACCCTACGCGTACATTCACAGCAAGGTGGCGGTCAGAGACGACGAGAGCGTCTGGATCTCATCCGGCAACTGGAAGGATACCAGCGTGCCCCCCGACGGGATCGGCAACCGCGAGTGGTCGGCGATACTGAACTCCGAGACAGCAGCCCAGCTAGTACTTTCTCGAATGGCTTGGGACGAGAACCCCAACCACCTCCACATCGAGCCGCACGGCGCCCAGCACGCCCCTACCTTCGACTGGGTCTTGGACGAGCCGGTGCACGATGGCGGCACGACTGCTACTCCGACTCATCAGGGGCCGTTCGACGCCCAACTGATGACCTGCCCCGATGACTGCGTCGATGGCATTGTCGCAATGATTGACTCTGCCGAGGTCTCCATCGAACTCTCGGTGCAGTACCTCGACCTCGACTGGTACTGGGGCTTCGGAGACAATCCGATCATCGCAGCGCTGCACGAAGCGGCGCAGCGCGGCGTCAACGTCCGACTGATGCTGAACGGCTACTACGCCGAGTGGGACGAGGAGATTCGCGACACCATCCATATGTTCAACACCGACTGGAACGCCACCGAGGGACTGGATGCGACAGCGCGTCTGATGGCATATTCAGACAGTATCGTGAAACTCCACAACAAGGGCGCTATAATCGACGGCGAGAGCGTTCTCGTCGGCAGCATGAACTGGGGCTCGAGCGCCGCTCTGCGTAACCGCGAGATGGGCGTGCTCTTCCACCACGAGGCGTTGGCCTCCGACTACCTCGCCTCGTTTGAGGAGGACTGGAACAGACTCGATTCGACCACCGACTCGGACGGCGATCTGATGCCCGACCAGTGGGAGGAGGAGCACGGCCTGAACCGGCACTCCGCAGCCGTGCTCGGAACAGCGCTCAGCGAGCAATCGCTGGACCCTGATGAGGACGGTCTCAACAACCTGCAGGAGTTTCAACTCAGCGGAGACCCGATGGACAACGACACCGATGACGACTGCATCCTCGACGGCGAGGAGGTGATTTTCGCTCAGAGCGTGATGCGCTCGCCGTCGATTGCAATGACCTCCAGTGATGTGGACGAGGACGGCGTGCCAGACGGCGAGCAGTACGGCTGCGAGCCGGCTGACAATGGCACCGATGTCGTCGACAACGGCACCGGTGTCGTCGACAATGGGGGCGGCGAAGGCGACGAAGGGGGTTTCCTGAATATCCGAGAGGACCCGCTTTCCAGACCTGGTGCGGAATTCCTGTTCTGGCTGATGGTGATATCGGCAGTTTCCCTAGTCCTAGCAGGAGCCTCGATGTTCCTACAGCCGCGAAGAGGTACCGACGAGGTGCTGGTGGATGACTCCGGGTACAGATTCGAGGATCCTGACGAATCCAAGGCGATTCTCAAGGGAACCAGTTTCGACGAAGGGGCCGAAGACGCCCGCGCGCGTACCGAGGGGCGCGACGACGGTTCACACGGCGCCATCAGGCTCGATGGTTTCGGCTTCAAGTCGGCCACGCGCGACGAGGTCCAGTGGATGCTGGACCAGGGGCGCACGATGGAAGAGGTACGAGCCGAGCTCGGAGAGGAGGAGTGATGTCCGAGGAGATCCGCGACCTCGTCAGCGGGGTCGCGAACGACTCCCTCTCCGATGACGAAGTTATCGACTGGTTACAGGGCGTCTTTGAGGGCGGGCTCTCAGAGGCCGACACCATCGTACTCACCGAGGCCATGAGGGATTCAGGCGAAGTACTCGAGTGGGAGTCTGAGATTGCGAATCTGGTTGTCGACAAGCACTCTACCGGTGGTGTCGGTGATAAGGCATCGATCGTTCTCGCTCCCGCTCTAGCTGCATGTGGCCTGAAGGTCCCGATGATATCAGGACGCGGGCTGGGTCACACGGGAGGAACTCTGGATAAGTTGGAGAGTATTCCGGGGCTGAGTGTCGAGCGCACGGCCGATGAGATTCGTCAGCAGGTCAAGCGCATAGGAGTCGCGATGGTCGGCCAGACAGACTCTCTGGTCCCTGCCGATCGCAGGATGTATGCCCTCAGAGACGTCACTGGGACTGTCGCATCCGTCCCACTGATTACCTCCTCTATCGTCTCAAAGAAGGCTGCTGAGGGCCTGTCGGCCCTAGTCCTCGATGTCAAGTTTGGTAGGGCTGCATTCATGATCGAGCGCGCAGACGCGACCGATCTCGCGCGTTCGATGGTAGATGCTGCCAATGGCATGGGAATCACCACCAAGGCTGTGCTCACGACGATGGACCAGCCCCTGGGATGTGCAGTAGGGAACTCGTTGGAGATCCTCGAGAGCGTCGAGACGCTGTGTGGAAACGGCCCGGAGGACCTCGAGGAGTTGGTCTGTGTACAAGGAGGGCTGTTGCTAGAGGCCACAGGACTGGCAGAGAACATGCAGACAGGAGCACTGATGATCCACGACAGCCTGCAAGACGGTTCGGCCTTCGAGCGTTTTTGCGAGATGGTCGAGGCTCAGGGGGGCGCGACTTCGATTTTCGACAGCGATGCCTCGCTGATGAGAGGACTGGGGCTGATGGATCCTGAGCTGCTGACCACCGAGCTGTGCGCAAGCGCGAACGGTTGGGTCGAAGACATCGATGCGATGGCTTTAGCCGAGGCCTGCCTCGAGATGGGAGCCGGGCGCGAGCAACTGGACGATGAGATAGACCGCGCGGTCGGTGCTATCCTCGAGGTACAAGTTGGAGACCGGCTGGAGCAGGGGGAGCCGTGGGTCGTCCTGTACCACCGCGACGAGATTCCCCGAGCGAGGCTGGAGGGGCTCTTGGGTGCAATCACCCTATCCGATGAAAAAGTGGAGGCAGTATCACGAATCACGGAGGCAATCGAATGAGGCTGAGTCACATCGACCGCATGCGGGCGATAGCCGTGCTGTGCATGGTTGAGGTTCACACCGCTGCTATCATACCTCCAGAGGGAGTCACAGTAGGCCACCCTGCCGCCTTCGCCGCCGCCGCCTTTGGCGGCATGGCCGCACCGATGTTCGTCGCCATCTCAGGGTGGGGAATCCACATGAGTGCTACCCGCAGAGCGGCGGACCCCGAACATGACGCGGGGCGATGGCTCAGTTGGCTACTGCCACGGGTGCTCCTTCTGAGCCTGTGCCAACTGCTAGTCAACCTGCTGCTGAACGCTGACCGAGGGGGGCGCTTCGAGTGGCACACTCCCGGCGTTCTGACGCTGCTCGCAATCGCAGCTCTGCTCGCGCCGGCCCTAATCCGGCTATCCATGCGTGGGCGAGGGATGCTGATGCTGCTGATGGTGGCGGCCCCGCTGGCAATCGGGGACGCAGTCGGACCCGACTGGTCATGGTGGGAGCGAGTGGACTCGCAAGGCACCTCGGAGTGGCTGGCCCGACTCCTTTGGAATGGCACCTATCCTGCCGTGCCGTGGCTGGGGTACGCCCTTCTAGGATCCATCATACACGACTTGGCAGACCAACCGAGTGTGCGAGAGAGGAACATCGCCATCGGACTGGCAGCTACCACTTTCACCATGTTCATCGCAGTACTCGAGGACATCGACTGGGCGCTTACTTCCGGGGACGCGGTCCTGACCTTCTTCCCTGCTAACACGCCCTTCCTAATCGTCTCCGGCACGTTCGTGCTGCTTGCCCACAGGCTGCTCGAGGGTGCTGAGTCGAGCGGCGGCGAGCCCGCTCTCGGTGACAGGCTGGCCGTTCTGGAGCCAGCCGGTCGGATTACGCTGACCATCTATGTGGTCCACTTCGCGGTGCTAGGGGCAGTGGCATCGATGATGGAAGGGGAGCCACGACTCGGGCTGGTCACCGCGTTCGCTCTGACCATCGCCCACACACTGGTGTGGATACCGCTGGCAATCTGGCACCAGCGCCACATACCCAACCTGTCATTCGAGGCGCTGTTGAGCAGAATCAGTTAGGTGTCACTGATATCGGGCCGAACCAGACCTCGGCTTCCTCATTAGAGGCCATGATGCGGACGTAGTGAGTGCCGTCGCCGGTGAAGGTGATGTTGGCCGAGCCCGGACCGACCTCAGGCGTGCCGGGCGAGACGCTGTACGGCCAGAGTTGGCTGTTGTTGCCCATGTCGGTCTGCCCGTAGTAGACCGTCAGGGTGGTGTTGGTGCCATTGTCGTAGACGTCCCAGCCCACCTGAGCTGCGCTGCTGTTGAGGTTTGTCGAGGTGAGGTTGCGCAGTATGGCATCGTAGACGAAGAAATCGCCACGAAGTGGGTCATCGACCCACACGGGCAGGTGGTCCAGTGCGTCGTAGGTGGCCTGAGTCAGTGGGAAACCCCATGCAGCGTGGTAGGGCGCGAGGTTGTAGCCGGTGGCGTTAGAGAGATGTAGTACCCAGGCATTGAACTCCTCGGTGCCACCGCTCGGAACTTCGGCAGCAGGAAGAGTGTAGTAGACCGAGAGTGCTTCTGTAATCACCCCCCAACCCCATTCTTCTTTGATCAACAGGTAGGTGTCCAAGGCGATCCAAACGGACCAATTGGAGATGTTGGAGCCATCCTCGAAGTACGATTCCATCCTCGCTGCCCTCTGCTCTGGATCAACGGCACCGTGTCCCTCTACTCCGACTAAATCTTCCATCAAGTAGACGCTGGCGAAGTTGCATCCCGTCTCCGTTGTACCAGGGAGTGTGGATGGCATCCACTGATGGTTGTGACCGAGTTCATGGAACATCCCCCAGTCACCGTTTTCACTCATGTACGTTACATTGACCACTCCAGCTACGCTCAGGTCGTGCGCCATGAATGGGTACCCTGAATGCATCCATCCTGCTGAGATCTGTGCATCGAAGACTGCTCTCTCTACCCTCGGCCACGGCGTGTAGCCGTAGAGTTCATGCTCCATCCCTAGAGCCTGATCCCACCAGTCCATCAAATCCTGCGGGTTATCGAGGTCCCTGATCTCATGGCTCGGAACCGTCAAGATGAATTGGTCGCTGCCGATTTCCGCCCACGGCGCTGGGTCGTGACGGTACTGCTGCAGCCACTGGAAGATGTCGGTCTCGCCGTGGATGTACCTCGGAGCCTTGACTGCGTTCGAGATGGTCACATCAAAATCGCCGAGCGTCGAGCCGGCTTGGATTCCGATGTAGATTGGTCCTCCGAAGGCGTTGCCTACCTCCATCGTGGCGCTGCCGATGTACCACCAACGAGCGATTTGTGGATGCCTGTGCAACTGGGTCTTACCCCACAGGCTGTCGCTATGAGCACCGACTAACACATATGTTCCTGAGTCTACGATTTCGGAAGGAAGCGTGACCGTGACCACCTCTCCCGGAGCGGCATACAGACCGGTCGTCATGCGCACATGTGAGCGCGCTCCAGAGTAGCCGAAATTGCCGGGAAGGCCGCTCTGATTACCATCGATGGAAAAGGTTCGAGTGATTCGAGTGGCATTCGACGGCACCTCACCCGGGAACTCGACGTGACTGGGGTGTGAAGGCAACTCGTTCGCAGGGAGATTCTGGGTCAGAGATGCCTCGACCCTCAACAGGGTGTCCGCCACTGGATCTTCCCCTAAGTTGTGGCCGACGTTCTGCCAGAGGGTGCCGTACTGGATTACCGTCCAGCCAGTGGCGTTGACGACCTCGCGCAGTGGGCTCCAGAAGCCGTGGAAGTCCAAAGCCACAACGCCAGTGCATGTCGAGAGGGTCGCATCTGCTATTGCCGCATCATCCGCCGATAGAGTCTGATTGTCCATCCGGTCAGCACGAATCGCGTCGATTGCGGCTTGCGGCCGAGTCAGCTCGTGCGGCACTACTCTGAAGTCAATCGTGTTGTAGCCCCAAGCATGGGAGACGAACAGCCCTGTCGTCTTGGCGATCTTGTTGCCCGGGTAGTTGTGGGACACATCGCTGTTCGAGTATGACCAGTACCAAGCGTGGCCGCCCATTACTAGGCCACCACCGTTGAGCATGAAGTCGATGAGGTTCTGGTTGTCGGCGTCGTCGTGGCCGTTCCAGAACTCGTCGAGGAGGCAATCTATACCGGACAGATTGTCCGGAGTGATGGAGAGATGTACTGTGTGCCCCTCGCCCTGCAACTCATCCTCGAAGTCGTCGTAACCGGCGCCGTAGGCCAGCCCTACGTCGGCATTCGTGCCGCAGACCCATTCGACCGCTTGGAGAGAAAAGGTCGTCTCTTTCGGCCCAGCACCGTCGACCCAACTCTCGTGGCCGTAGCCGAGCATCTTGCCGCGACCGACATGGCTTGCTGAAATCACAGGGATAGTTGAGCCGTATCCCTCTTCTGTGAATCCTATCGGGAATGCCCACTCGCCTATCGGCAGGATGGGCGAGGGCCAGCCACCCCAGTTCGTGTTGCCCATTCCACGACGCAGGTCATCTTGGTCTGCTGTCAAATCATGTACCGCTATCCAGAGGTTGAGCCCGACTGCACCGCCGGTGTTGTTGGCCCATATTGTGTATTGTGTCCAATCAGCACGCTCATCGGGAGTTCCCTCGATGGAGCCGTTTGAAATGAGTGAGAGTCCTGATGGCAATGGCGGGCTGACCTCCCATGTCTCGATATCTGGGCCATCGTTGGTGGCGGGAATGAGGATACTCTCGTTGGCCTTGAATGCAAACTCAGTGCCCGTCCATGAGATGGCGTCTGGTGGTAGACTGGTCACCCTAATCTGGACGAGAGTGGAGGTGGTGCCGCCCGAGTTATTGGCCCAGATTCGGTGGTATGTCCATGGTTGCAAGAGGGTGGCAGAGCCACTGATTGCGCCTGTGGTGAAATTGAACGAGAAGCCGAATGGGAGAGTGGGGTCAATCTCCCAGTTGTCCGGCGAGCCCCCCTCCCAAGTGGGTGTGACTTCCTCAATGGCGTCCCCCTCCCTGAGGTCGAACTGATAGGGCTCGTAATGCAGTTCGGTCACTGCTAGGTCCCTGACTGCGATGAGGATGGTCGTCGACAGAGAGCCGCCTGTGTTCTCAGCGGTGATCACATGCTCCCTAAGCTGGTGCACCGAGGTCGGAGAGCCGCGGAGAGAGCCGTCTGCCTGATGCAGCCCGATGCCGTCGGGAAGTGTCGGCTCGATGCTCCACCCCGTGATATCACCGCCCGAAATAGCCGGGATGATCTGGACGGGTTCCCCAATGATCCAATAGAACGGATGTCCCTCATAGGACAGTCCGGAAGGTGGTTCGTGCAAGGTGATGATGCGGATAGCAGTCTCAACCGAGCCGCCGGTGTTGGATGCTGTCACGGTGTGATTAGAGTCGCCGAGAACACCGGCATTGCCAGAAATCGAGCCGTCCCCAAGCAGGCTCAGCCCCTCTGGCAGCGACGGGACTGCTGTCCATGAATCAGCAGTGCCACCTATCAAGAGGGGAGCGTCGATCGAACAGTGGTTGTCCAAGGAGCACTGCAGTACGTCGGCGAGGTATAGGACCGAAGTAGGGGGCGCGGCAAGCACAATGATGTCGATTGTCGTCGAGGTCGAGCCCATCGGATTGGCGCCGATGAAGGTGTAACGAGTGTCCTGCGTTTCTCCGGTCGGAGTGCCTGAGATGACCCCGGAGTCATCCAGTGACAAGCCATCTGGAAGACGGGGGTTAACCAACCAGTCGTGGGGTCCGTCGCCAGTAAAGCTCGGAGTCAGAGCCTGCATCTCTATGCCGACGACGAGAATAATTGCGTCCTCGCCGTAGTCGAGTCCTTCGGGGCGATGCATCAGTCTGCATGCATCCCCAGTGAAGACCTGTTGAGCGGTGCAGTCGTCCTCCGTGATGACGTGGACGAAGCAATCAGGGTGTGATGGCTGCTCGACGCAGTCAATCTCCTCGGGAGTCTGATTATCGGGGCCGAACAGGCCGAGACAGCCCGAACTTAGCATCAGCACCGAGAGCAGGAGAGCGGCGTTCCTCTTCGGCTGCATGGGGTTCGTCGGGAACCCTTTGATGAATAAGTGTGCGGAAGCCGTGCTCCCGTTGGGGAGCACGCTCACGCGAGGCCCGGATAGGCTGGTCCTGTCTCGAAGCAGTACTGCACAGTATGGAATCCTTCCTTGAACTCGGTGACGTCGGCTCGGACTGCTGCCGGGTCCTCTCCGGCAATCAGGGACCTCGCGAAGAAGCGCGCCACGTCCTGCATCTCATCGGTTCCCATCCCAACTCGAGTGAGTTCGGGAACACCCAGCCTGAGGCCACTGGGAGACATCGCCTTGGTATCTCCGGGAAGCATGTTCATGTTGGTGATTATGCCGGCGTCCTCGAGCAGCGCAGCGGCGTCCCTGCCAGCACCTGAGTCACTCTCGCCGTGGCGAGTCAGGACCTGATGGCTTGCGGTGTAATCGCGCTCCTCTGCGAGCACGTCGAAGCCCTCTGATGCTAGGGCTGCTCCCAAGGCTTTGGCGTTAGCCACGATATCACGAGCGTAGTCGGTGCCGAACTGCTCGAACTCCGCTAGGGCTACCGCTTTGCCAGCGACATGGTGGAGGTGGTAGGAAGAGCAGACTCCGGGGAATATCGCGCTGTTCAACCGGCGCTGGAACTTGGCATCGTCGGAGTCCGAGAGCAGGAAGCCGCCCTGAGGCCCTGGGAAGGTCTTGTGACTGCTCCCGGTCATCACGTCGGCGCCCTCCCGGAGAGGATCCTGGAACTGGTTACCGGCGATCAGCCCGAGGACATGTGCGGCATCGTACATCACCTTCGCGCCGACCTCATGGGCGGCGGCGGCGAGTTCCTCGAGAGGAGTGGGGAACAGGAAGACGGATTGTCCGAACAAGGCGATGTTGGGCTCAGTCTCTCGAATCAGCTGTGCAGCTGCATCGATGTCCGGCTCCATGCGGCTCTCGACCCATGGATAGGTCACGAGGTTCAGCCCCCTCAGTCCGACCGCGCCCATGCGAGCATGCGAGATGTGGCCGCCGTCGGCGGTGGAGACCGCGGTGATGGTATCGCCGGGATTAGCCAAGGCCTTCAGACCGGCCATGTTCGACACTGTCCCTGAGGTCGACTGGATGTTAGCGAAGTTGCAGTCGAAGACGCGTTTGGCGGAGGAGATTCCGATCTCCTCGATGGTGTCGAAGTCGTCGCATCCCTGATAGTACCGCTTCCCCGGCAGACCCTCGGCGTACCTGCCGTGCAGATCTGAGTTGCAGGCCTTGCGAACAAGTGGGCTGAGGATGTTCTCGCTCGCGATCATAGGCAGGCTGTCGCGGTAGTGACGGCCTGAATCATCGACAGCCCCGAGTATCCTAGAGGCGGCATCGCGAGCGCTCATGCACCTGCATCGATAACTGGTCAAAGAGTTTAGCGGAAGGGAGGTCTACGAGGACGATTCTGACTCTTCAGGGAAGAGTATTTTGAATCAGGGCGGTTATGGCACCCCATGAGCCGACGCGCCATGCTCACAACGATACTGATTGCCTTGCTGCTTGTAGCAGTCCCGTACACCGTCCTAGCCACCGATTCGGACGGGGATGGGACCGATGATGCGGACGATGACTTTCCGAACAACCCGTGCGCGGACACTGACACCGACGGGGATGGTTTGCCCGACACCGTAGTGAGTGGTTGCTCTTCTCAATCGGTTGTCGCCTACACCTCCTTCGAGGACCCTTTCACCATCGCGAGCGTGAAGTACACTGACACTGGAAGCGATTCGGTCAGCAGGTACCTTTGGAACAACGCCAACGAACCGCATATCGCCCACAACCAGACTAATGGGACAGAGATGGGTTTCACCCTCTACTACACCTCGACTGGCGGCGTCGGACTGACTGACGGTGACTACTTCGGCACAATCAACTACACCGGGACTGTCGGCAACTTCACCGATGGTAACAACGGCTACCAGATGTCGGACGTCGATGGCATCGCCACTCTGGCTCTCGATGACATAACAGCAGAAGTGATGACTTTCGATTTCTTCCTCCAGGACACCGGATACGAGACCTCGAACCCCATGGATTACCTCGTCATCATATTTATCGGCGCGAACAGCGATATCGAAATCGTCAACACAACGGGCTACGACATCGACACCGACAACTCGTCATGGCTCGACACGTGGACGACGATGACGGTGATGATAGGAGCGGCCGGGCACGGTCATCTCGAAGTCGAATTCTCCTCGAACTCTGCTATGGAGGCCCTGTACCTCGACAACATACAGTTCACCTCGACGGTGGTACTCACCGCTGACTCGGATGACGACGGCGACGGTTGGCTGGACAGCGACGAAGCCGACTGCGGGACAGATCCTCTAGACGGCAACGATGTTCCAGCTGATGCTGATTCCAACGGCATCTGCGATGCCCTAGAGGGCGACGACTTCGACGGGGACGGGATACCCAACGACAGCGACCCCGACGACGACAACGACGGTGTGGACGACGTCGATGACGATTTCCCCTTGAATCCCAACGAAACCACGGACACCGACGGTGACGGCGTAGGGAACAACGCCGACGAGGATGACGATAACGACGGTTGGATAGACGAGAACGAAGTCGGATGCGGCACCGATCCGCTGGACGACTCATCGGTGCCCGCTGACTACGACTCCGACTCCGTATGCGACCCGCTCGATGCAGACGACGACAACGATGGCACTGACGACGTAGATGATGCGTTTCCCTACGACGGAACCGAGTGGGACGACACAGACGGCGACGGTAAGGGCGACAACACGGATGATGATGACGATAATGACGGCTGGAGCGATGCCGATGAGTCGGATTGCGGCACAGACTCAAGCGATGGCAATTCAACACCCTCGGATTCAGATTGAGATGGAGTGTGTGATGTCATGGACGACGACACCGACAACGACGGCTGGAGCGATGCTATCGAGTCGGACTGTGGTAGTGACCAGATGGATCCCGATTCGGTGCCTGCTGATTTAGACGGAGATTTGCAGTGCGACGCGGCGGATGATGATGTAGACGGCGACGGTTACGACAACGCTGATGACGAGTTCCCAAGCGACGCTACTGAGTGGATCGACAGCGACGGGGACGGCACTGGTGACAATGCGGACTCCGATGACGACGGCGACGGCTGGTCCGATGCAACTGAGTCCGACTGTGGCAGCGATTCCCTAGACGAGGATTCTGTACCAGGCGACTTCGATGCAGATGGCCAATGCGACGACCTCGACCCGGACGATGATGGTGACGGCGTCGCAGACGGGGATGATGCGAGCCCGAATGACCCGAGCGAGTGGGACGACACCGACGGCGACGGGATCGGGGACAACGCCGACCTAGACGACGACAATGACGGCTGGTCCGATGCTGAAGAGGATGAATGTGGCACTGACCAGTACGACAGTGACAGCACGCCTGTGGACTACGACAGCAACGGAGTGTGCGATGCGAACGACCCGATTGTAGAGCCGGAGCCCGAGGGTACCCCTGGGTTTGGCCTGCTATCTGCACTAACGGTGCTGGCACTTGCGGCTTTCGCACGCAGGGACTGATGTGGCGCCGACAGCAGGACTCGAACCTGCGACCTGTGGATTAACAGTCCACCGCTCCACCAACTAAGCTATGTCGGCCTGACTCGCGGCTTGCTCACACCTTCATCAAAGAATCGGATTACTCCCACTCGATAGTCCCGGGTGGTTTGTGAGTGATATCGTAGACTACCCGGTTCACCTGACCCTTCAGTGAATTGGTGATCTCTGTGCTGATTCCGGCCAGCACCTCGTGTGGAATCTCCGAGTATCTGGCACTCATGCCGTCGAGGCTAGTCACTGCTCTCACCACCACAGTCTCACCGTGCACGCGCACGTCGCCGTGCACCCCCACGCTCCTTACCGGAAGGAGGGCGGCGAAGTACTGCCATGGCAGTTCGCACTTGCCATCGGCGGCCGCGGCCTGTAGATGCGTCTCGACGATGTGGCAGGCCTCGCGGCAGGCCTCGACCCTCTCAGGGGTAATGTCCCCGAGGACTCGTACTGCGAGGCCCGGGCCGGGGAACGGCTGTCGCTCGCTGGAAGGGACCCCAAGTTCGCGCGCGATTTCACGGACCTCGTCCTTGTAAAACTCACGCAATGGCTCGACTATGATGAGATCGACATCCTCCGGCAGACCGCCGACGTTGTGGTGCGACTTGATGACGTCACGCTCGCCGCCGCCGGACTCAATCCAGTCCGGCGCGATGGTGCCCTGAACTAGGAACTTCGCACCGCACAGAGCCTGCTCATCCTCGAACACCCGAATGAACTGCTCGCCGATGACCTTGCGCTTGGCCTCGGGTTCGGTGATGCCCTTGAGGTGGCTGAAGAAGCGTTCTGAGGCGTCTACCACCTTGAGTTCGATGTCCATGTCGGCGAACATCTCGGCGACCTCCTCGGACTCGTGTTTGCGCATCAGGCCGGTGTCGACGTAGACGCAGTGAAGCAGGCTGCCGACCGCACGGTGGGCGAGGATTGCGGCTACCGTGCTGTCGATGCCGCCTGAGCAAGCGATAATCGCAGTGTCGCTGACCTGCGACTGGAGGGTCTCTACCGCCTCGTCAACCAGCATCTGAGTCTGCATCAAACCTCTCACTCTCTCAATGACTCGTCATCTGCGATGACTCTCGCGGTACGTGATTTGCGCCACTCGGAGAAATTGGCAGCGAGTTCGGAGTCGCTCATCGCCAGCATCTGAATGGCGAGTACTGCTGCGTTATCGCCACGGTCGACGCCGACAGTGGCCACGGGCATCCCAGGAGGCATCTGGACAATAGAGAGGAGGCTGTCTAGTGGGACCTTGCCACCCACAGGGACGCCGATGACGGGCAAGGTGGTCATCGCAGCGACCACACCTGGGAGGGCGGCTGCCATTCCAGCCATACCGATGAATATCTTGCATCCGTCGTCGATGGCCGAGGCGACGACGTCCTCGAGGTACTTGGGCGCACGGTGGGCCGATGCGACCCTGACTTCGTGCGATATTCCAAATTCAGAGAGCACTGCCGTGCACTTGTCCGAAACAGGTAGGTCGGACTTCGATCCAAGTAGGATGCAGATGTCCATGCACTGCCGGGTCGTGGTCGGTTCAAATGCCTGCCGTCGCGAGCCCGAAGTAGCATCACTCATCTTCATCGGGAACAATCAGCCCCGTTGGCCATTCCTGTCCATCCTGCTCGACCGGAGGCCTCGAGAGAATCCTCTGAAACTCCATGTCGGCTGCCTTGGTCTCAAAGAACGGGTCTTGAACGAAACCAGATCGATGCACAAACGTCAGCCCCAAGAAACGGATGTCATCGCGGCTGACGCCACCGATGGACAGGTGACCGTGCTCGCATCGGGCTATGGCCATAGGTCCAGTGGTCCAATTCTCCGAAATCACATCCCAGTTGGATACAAGCAGGTTTGAGGAACTCCAGCCGGACGTCTCGATCGGCAGCAACCATCGTGCGGGAGGGGTCGATAGGATATCTTGTATCAGCCCTATTGAGCGGAGCCAAGTGAGCCAGAACAGCGCGTAGGAAATCCAACCGATCAGCGGGTCCCACAAGATATGGAGAGGGAACAGCAGTGCAGCGAGTACGAAGGTCCTCCAGTCTAAGGGCAGTGAGAATAGCCCGTCATCGGACATCGGCTGGTCGTTTCTAGCCATGTAGAGAGGGACCAGGATTAGGAGCCATGAGATAGCGAATAACGAGGCTGCGACCTCCCTGTCGTACGGTACCCTGTCTGGGAAGACCAGTGGAAAGACGGTCATCGCAAGGAAGAACGGAGACCAAGCCAGAGGTATGAGGATTGATGAACTGGCGGGTTTGTGGCGTTGTCGTATCCATCCTCTGCCGCCCTTCCTCGGAGAGCTGCTGGCCCAGGTGTCAGGAGGAGAAGTCTCGCCGGCCCTGAGGTCGGGGGGCTTCTCATCCTGACTCAACTTCCACCAGCGAGATTCGCCGAGCAGCCAGTCGCCGTCCAACCCGTGCTCCATATCCACCGCAAGGGTTGGACGGTCTTCTCCGCTTCGGCTGAGTTCATTCGGGTCCGGGGTGTCTCAGAACGAGGTTTCGCGCCGCCCACACCTCGTCGACGCGGCGCACATCGGTGGTGTGCGGTGCGGTGGTGACAATCTCCGGGTCCTCCGAGAGGATCTTGTGTAAATCGGCAGCGAAACGGTCCATGACCTCCTTTGACTCGGTCTCGGTAGGTTCGATCATCAGGCATTCCGGGACGATCATCGGGAAATACAGGGTTGGGGCCATCACACCGTAGTCGAGCAGTCTCTTCGCTACATCCCTGCCAGTCACCCCGACGGCGTCCTTTAGCGGGCTCATGGACAGGGTGAACTCGTGCATGACCACGTCTGCTGGCGCTCCGTCGAGCGGCATCGCGTGCATGGCTGCGGCCGCGTCTGCATCGGGGTTCATGATGCGGTGGCGCAGGTAGTTGGCGTTGAGTACCGCGTGCTCGCTCATCCTCTCCAACTCACGCCCGTACCTGCGGTAGAACGCCCAAGCACGGACCACTGCACCGGAGTTTCCGTGCCACTGCTGGATCTTCCCTATACTAGCATCACCGATGTTACGCCAGTGGTACCAGTAGCCATCATCAACTCCCTCGGGGTCGCCCTCAGACCGTTCCCTCCGGTCTGCAATCGGAGAGGGCAGGAATGAGGCCAGATGGGACTTCACCCCGACCGGCCCGCTACCGGGGCCACCACCGCCGTGGGGCTGGCTGAAGGTCTTGTGAAGGTTGTAGTGGACGGCGTCGAAGCCCATCCTTCCCGGATCGGTCTTACCTAGGATAGCGTTGAAGTTGGCGCCGTCATAGTACATCTGACCGCCTGCGGTGTGGACTGCCTCGGCGGCCTCCACGATATCCGGCTCGAAAACCCCTAGCGTCGAAGGGTTGGTGATCATCATCGCAGCGGTGTCATCTCCGAGCGCTCCCCTCAGTGCGTCGAGGTCGATGCGGCCATCGGAACCACTCGGGATCTCGATGATGTCGTATCCACACATGGCGGCTGAAGCCGGATTGGTCCCGTGAGCGGAATCAGGTACGATGACCTTGTCACGGCTGCTCTCGCCGATGCTGCGATGGTACTCCTGTATGCAGCGCATCGCCGTGAGCTCTCCCTGCGCACCTGCAACTGGCTGGAGGGTGACCTCGTCCATGCCTGAGCAGATGGAGAGCATCTCCTGCATCTCGTAGAAGATAGCCAGAAGCCCCTGGATCTGGTGCTCTGGCTGCATGGGATGGATCCGGTCTATGCCCGGGAGCTGCACTATCCTCTCATTGAGTCTGGGATTGTGCTTCATCGTGCACGATCCCAGAGGGTAGAATCCGGTGTCGATACCGAAGTTGCGGTTGGACAGCCAAGTGTAGTGGCGCACCAACTCTGGCTCGCTGGCCTTGGGCCACATCGGAGGCGACTTCCTACGAAGGGCCTCAGGAACCGTAGCCCAAGAGGCCTCGGGGCCCATTGAGGGCTCCGGCTGGGACCATCCGGCGCCGTCTGCGCCTCTGAACGCGAACAGGTCGCTCATGCTTCTGATCCCCCTATCCAAGAGGATAGTCCTGTGACCAGAGCGTCGATGTCAGACTCGCTGGTGCGCTCGTCAGCACCGATGAGCAAGCAGGTAGACATGCCATCCCACCACATGCCGAGGTCGAAGCCACCGAGCACCCCTTCGCCGTCCAAGTGCGCAAGAGCTTCGGACGCCTCGCCGGGAAGCTTGACTGCGAACTCGCGAAAGTTGCTTGCTTTGGGGTCGACCAGTTCGATGCCGTCGATTGCTGTGACCGCTTTCTTCGTGGCCTCTGTCGCAGAAGCTACTCTCAGTGCCAGCCTCTCGAGCCCCTGAGGGCCGAGTAATGCCATGTGCATGGCCCCCATCAATGCGATGAGAGTTTCGTTGGAGCAGATGTTCGACGTCGCACGGTGTCTGCGGATATGCTGCTCGCGCGTCGACAGCGTGAGTGTGAATGCACGCTTGCCGTCGACATCGCTCGTCAACCCCACTATCCTCCCGGGCATCTGCCGGGTGTAATTCTGGCCGCAGGCGAATATGCCATAGATTGGCCCGCCTGCAGTCGGCCCGATGCCGAAAGGCTGCCCCTCCCCCACAACGATGTCCGCACCCCAGTTCCCGGGTGGCTCGACTATCCCGAGAGAGATGGCATCAACTCCGACGATGAGGGCTGTTTCGTCGCCGATGACTCCTTTGAGCTGCATCAGTCCCGGATCCAGAATCCCGAACGAGCTCGGCTGCTCGACGTATACCGCACAGCAACCAGCGGCGGAGGCAGCCGATTTCATGTCTATGTGGCCATCTGGCAGGTGCTCGAGCATCCTGATCTCGATTCCGCTCCCTTGGGTATAGTTGCGTATCACCTCGAGCCTGTGTGGAGGGACGAACATAGAGACGTAGACGATACCTTGCTGGCTGGCCTTGCGACCGTGGACCCTCGCAGCGCATGTGATAGCCTCGGCTGCTGCAGTCGAGGAGTCGTACATCGAGACATTCGCCACAGGCAGTCCGACGAGTTCACTTATCATGGTCTGGATCTGCCACTTCTCCTGTTTCTTGCCTTGGCTGACCTCTGGCTTGTAGGGTGTATAGGAAGTCAGGAACTCACCGCGTGTGGCAAGCATGCTGACCATAGAGGGAACGTAATTCCGGGCTAGTCCTGCGGCGAGGAAGCTGGGCCTCTGGTCAAGGCTCACATTAGCGTTCAGCAATAGTTGGGCGTCAGCCCATATCTCCTCCTCGGTCTGGGGCTCGCGCAGCGGTAGAGGGCCGTTGCGGCGGATGGCTTCGGGTATGTTCGAGAACAGTTCGTCGATAGACTTCATGCCCATGCTTTCGAGCATCTCCTGCTCGCGTCCGAGATTCGGCAATTGGTCCATTGCATACGGCTCCCGCCTCTCGGCGGAACGAAGGGGAGTCGCGAGAGTCTTCAATGTTCGTCGAGTTGGGAAGTACGTTCACCGACACACTCATAATCGCTCGAACGGAGTCAGTGCCGATAGCATGAAGGTTGCAATCTCGGCTTCGGATGCATTCGTAGCGCCGTACATCGCGGAGATGCTAGGCGACACCGCAGTGGTAATCGCTGACGAAGCCCTCCATGACTCCACTTCACTGGACGCGATGCTCACACCCTGCAGCGCCCTGATACACATCAACTCGCGGCCCGTCGATACATCAGTTGATCGTGACGACAGAGGGGCTTACATCTCCATGAGAGAGGAGTCCAGACCGATTCTCGATGCCGTCGACCGTCATGGTGGGTTGCATCTCATCATCCTCGGCACCCTCCGCGTCCACCCTCAGTGGACCCCAGGTGAGTCCTACTATGGGCTCGAGTCGACTCTGGCCCCACGCGATGTGGCTGCTGAAGGCCAGTTGTGGATGGAGGAGAACGCACTGGAGAGAGCTGAGATCGAACGTCCCGTCAGCATCATCCGAGCCTCCAACGTTCAGGGAGTCCCTCTGAATGGCCCTCCGGGCAACGGCCTACTCCATCGCTGGGCGGAGGAGTGTCAGATTGGATGGATCAACATCCCCGGGGACGGCTCAGATGTCAAGGACTTCATCCATGTGCAGGACCTCGTCCGAGTCATAGAGGCAGTCTTGGACGACCCGCCGCCTACCCGGGAGAGTATAGCAGTAGGTTCGGGTAAGGGCATATCCATGGCAGACCTAGCGGCAGTCTACCAGAGTAACACTGGGTGCGATAACGAGTTCGGCCAGAGCGCCACCAGCGAGGTGTTCGGGATAGTGGATGCCTGGGTCCTCGAGGAGAGGTTCGGTTTCAGGCCCCAAATCAGCCTCGAGGAGATGATCGGCGAGGCCTTTGAGACCGCAGGTCACTGAGCGCTGAGAATCAGCCGCTTGTAGATTCCGTTCCACCCCGAGATCGACGCCGTCAGACTGTGCTCCGAGCCAATTCGGTATGGACCCGTATCAACATCGTTGCGCAGTCTGATTTCGACCTTGCCAACTTCTGGGACTTCGGCGAGAATGGTGCTCCCTCCCCTGTAGGCGTCGTCCACCCCTATCCCGAATGTACGCTCGGCAGCAGAAGAGACCTTCATCGAGAAATCATGGGACTGATCCTCGTAAGAGTCAACGAGCCTCCTCTGATCCGAAAGCTTCCTAGCTTCGGTGAACGCGGAGGCGACATCAGCGAGGCTGCCGGCGGCGGAAGCGCTGGCCTCTTCCACGGGTGCGGCGGATGGAGAGGTAGTATCGGGGGCCGTCTGAGTTGCAGATGGGGTGGGGGCCCTCCTGCGGGAAGTGACTGAGACCCTGTCGGGCACCGAGACTCTCGAGGACCTAGTTACGCGGTGACTGTCGTGCCATGCAGAACCTCGCTGCTCACGAATGTCGACCTGTTCTGGGACGTCGACCTGTTCTGGGACGTCGACCTGTTCTGGGACGTCGACCTGTTCTGGGACGTCTACATGACGCTCCTCGTGCCAGATATCGTGGCTGGCGTATTTCAGATCCTCGGGAACAGCGGGTGCTTCCTCTGGCTCGAAATCGATACCGAGAGGCGGAGGGGGATCCCGGTCCTGCGACTTATCCCTCATGTCCGCTGCGACCGCACCGGCCACCCCTACAGCTGCTGCGCCGGCGGCGAGGGTCTCGGGGCTTGGCATCCCAGCCGCCATGCGGGCTTGCATCGCGTCGGCCTTGCCCCTCCAGATCCGCCGGGCGGCGCTCTGCACAGAAAAAGGAAGATGCTCTAACTGACTCTCGACTTGGGCGTCTGCTAGGGCTCTGGTCTCTTCGATGGACGCGTCGCCGTAGCCGGGCTCGGCCGTCGCGTTCTGCATGTCGCTCAGCAAGCCATCGAAGTTGCTGATGAACTCGTCGAAGTCCCCCGACCAGCCTTCGGAGACCGTGATGCCTGTGCTTGCAAGCAATTCGTAGCCGTTGTTTGCGAATAAGCGCGCTTCATAGTCCCCCTCCTCCAAAATTTGACCAAAGAATGTGACACTCCCTTCCTTCAGGCGTTCATTCACGGTGGTTTGAGACCCATTGACATAGAGCCAGTTTCCGTGGTGGTTTTCAGCATCAGAAGGTGCCTCTTTACGATAAATGCCTATCCAGTTCAATGCGTCTCCAGAAGCACCTGAGAAGGAGACTGTGATTGGGGAGCTGGGCGTGATTCTGCCGGTCTCTGTGGATAGTGAGGGGGAAGTGGGCGCGGCAGAGGAGGCTGTCTCGACGGTGAAGGCTGCATAGGCCAGTTCGCGCCCGTTGTTGTCGGTGTCGTGCATCCTCAGCGTCCACTGGCCCGGTCCCGGATTGGGCAGGTTGAAACCTCCCCTGGTCCTTCCTTCGAGGTATTTGAAACTGGTTTCATGCTCGTCGTTGACCGCCTCGTCACCATGGGGGATCTCTGCCGGAACGATCCCTATCCATGCGTCATCGGGTAACTCGGGAGCAACGAATGTGAAGTCGATGCCCTCGTTGCCCTTGAAGGAGGACTTGGAGAGATTGATTGCGATTGCTGATTCGGTAGTGGCGTCGTCCTCCGGAGTGCTCCCTCTAGAAGAGGAGATGGTGATTTTTCCTACGCCTACCCAGCGCCTCGTGCCGGTCGGCAGGCTTCCGTCGGACCTAGGCCGGGACCAGCCACCCCTGTACCAGTCGTTGCTGCCGTCCTGGTCACGGTCGTCCAAGCTCCAGGAAGGCGCGCCCCCGCTGTCAGCGTTGTAGAAGTAGAGGCGATTTTCTCCGGCGTTCTTGTACCAGGGCTTGCCGTTGATCTCCTCGTGCTGCAACTCGTAAGTCCCGTTGTAGGACTCGTTTGGGTGACCGGAGATGGAAACGCCGTCCCCGGTTGTCAGACCTTCGGAAGAGCTGGTTTCCAACAGCGCGAGCATCTCCTCCAAGTCCACCTTGCCGTCGGAATTAGTGTCTATCGCCCCGTACACTGCCCTGAGAATGGCCTCGGGCGCATTTTGTCCGGTGACGGACTCAAGGGCGGCCTTGAACTCCTCCGGAGACAGGGAGCCATCGCCGTTGAGGTCGTACTTCGAGAAAAGCGCCTCAGCAGAGATGTTCCTCTTACGAAGGACTTCCTGCAGATTCTTGACTGCTATCGCCTCGATGGTCCCCCGGGCGCCTTCCATCATGGCCCGGGAAAAGGCCCTACAGCAATGAGGATTTTGCCGGCGGACTCGGATTCTAGCGTCACTCAGGCCTATAGGAAAGGCGGTCTGCAGACCTGAGCCCTGACTCTCCTACGAGGACTCGCTTGAATCCAGACATTCTGGCCTTGCTCCACTCCTTCGAGGTACGCCATGGCTATTCCCTTCCGCTCGAGGCTGGGAGAAGGGCCTCCGCTGGTGACGTAGCCCAAGGTTTCAGCATCATCGGCCTCACTGGACAGCACGGCGTGTCCGGGCCTCGGAGATGGACCTCTCTCGAGGCATATCAGGCCATCCCACCTAGGGCCGGACTCCAAGGAGACGAGCACCCTTTCCCTGCCGACGAAATCGTGCTTGATGTCGAGTCCGTAGGGCACCGCGGTCTCGGCTGAGTCTCGAGCAAGGAAGTCATCAGGCAGGGCGGCGTCCGGCTCGATTCCCAGTCCGGGCCAGAGGAAGTCCTGACCTGACAACAGATACCCCTTCTCTAGGCGCAGGGTGTCTCGGGCACCCAAGCCAACCGGGACGAGCCCGAAAGGAGTCCCGGCCTCGAGTAGGGCCGACCACAGTCCGGGGGCATCGCGGTTCGGGACGAATATCTCCACTCCCGCTTCACCAGTGTAACCAGTTCCCTGTATCCAACCGTCGACGTTGAGTTGGTTGGCAGCGATGTTCTGGCATCTGAACCTGCCAACCGCGTTATCCTCGCCCAGTACCTCTGAAATCACTGCGATGGCAGACGGACCCTGCAGAGCGAGAATACTGGTCTGTTCGGACAGGTCGTCAATGGAAATTGAACCGTCAGGAGGAAGCAAACTGGTGAACCAGTCGAGCATTACTTCGACCATGGATGCATTTGGTACGCCTAGTACCTCGGTCTCCGACCTGACGGCGAAAATCATGTCGTCGATGATACGTCCTTCGTGATCGAGGAAGTGCGTGTACCCGCACCTTCCGCTTGCGAAGTTCAAATACTCCTGAGTCGCAATGCTACTCAACCATGAGCGCACGCCTTTGCCGGAGAACCGGAAGAAGCCCATATGGGAGACATCGAACAGCCCTGCGGCGTTTCTGGTCGCCAGATGCTCTTCTGGGATCGAGGAGTACCATATCGGTAACTCGAAACCATGGAAGTCGACCATCTTTCCGCTCGCATCTAGGTGGGACTGGTGCAAGGCGGTCCTCATCGGCGAGCCTTCAGACACGCCCCAGAGGGAGGTCGAGCGGTGCAAGAAGTTGTGGGGGCATGGTTTCCGGGCTCCCTTCAACGGATTATCCCACACACCCCCCCACCGTAGGTGGAGGGGGGGTGTGTGTCCCTCGCTGGGATCTTAGGTCACCAATGAACCCGGAGATAGGTCATCAGTACCTGCCCTTTGCTGTTGTAAGAGCGAAGAAGGACTATGAACGAGAAAAGCAAATACTTAAATAAGAAGGACTCTACTATACAACTGCGAGTTGAGAAGATGGAACGAGACACTGCTAGGCAGGCCGAAGAATCTGAGCGTACTTCACAGAAGCGAAGCCGCTCTAAGCCGATTCGCCCTGCTCGACGCCCCTCAAGAGAGCGTAGCACCGAGTCCATGGCCGGCCCGTGCAAGGTGTGCGGAGCCAATTCATGGGACTCCGACGAGGTTCGAGGAGAGACTTCGTGCTCCGAGTGTGGCTACGTAGCTGCCGAGAACATGATCGACCCTGGTGCCGAATGGATAAACCACTCCGGCGGCGACGATAGGAGCCGGGTCGGAGCACCTACTACGCTCACTCTGTCCGACAAGGGACTGTCCACCGAGATTCGACGCTCCGACCTGACGGCCGGAGCCGCCAAGCGCCACGGCATGACTGGTAAGGGCCTGCGCGAATGGAGGCGCCGGCAGCGAATCGACCAGCGCAGCAAGACGAGGGATAGCAGAAGTCGTAACCTCTCGAAAGCGATGCAGTTCATCCGCGACCGCGGTGACCTGCCGTCTCAAATCGAGCAGGAGGCAGCCTCGCTGTACAGGCACTCTGTGGAGCGTGGACTCGTCACCGGGAGGAGCATCCGAGGCGTCTCCGCGGCTTGCGTCTACCTCGCTGCTAGAGAGGCCAAGATTCCCCGTAAGATCGAGGATGTAGCCTCCGCCTTCGACATGACCAAGCAGGTCGAGGAGAAGGAGCTCAAGCGAACTATCAGGCTGGTTGCCAGAATGCTAGGTACTCACCATATCACCGGCCCCGACGAGTACTTCGAGAAGTTTCACTCCGACCTAGGCCTCCCACCTAATGTTCTAGGCGAGGTCAGGGACCTGTGGGACACCGTCAAGGACGACCTGTCATGGCAGGGCAAGAAGCCATCGGGCATCGCGGGCGTCATCATCTACAAGGCATCCCAAGACAGTTCCTCACCGAGGACCCAAAGCGAGGTCTGCAGGGTCTCCGGCATCAGTGAGGTCACCTTGAGAGGCTTGCTGAAGATACTGAACCAACTTACTGCTGAGTAGTGAAGTGGTGGACGCTGGGGTCTGCGGAACCCCCAAGCGAGGATCGACCAACTGCTGGCCGTCATCACCAATGAATAGATTAATCACGCAAGGACGTGGGGTTATGACATGGGCGATCCTAGTATTGGAGGTCCAGTTAAACACATCACATTGACACCTGAGGATCATAATGAGATTAGACGGCTCGAATGGTGCCATCACATACAGCTTGGGGACATACTGACTCAGGGAGAGTGGGACAAATCGCACCAAGACATCATCGCCTCCTGTATTCCTAACGATCTTCGGGGCAAGACAGTCCTCGATATCGGGTTCAACGATGGTTACTATTCCTTCCTCGCAGAGGAGCGTGGAGCAAAGAATATCACAGGTCTTGAGATACATTACCGCGACACGGCTAAACTAGCGCACAGGCTCAAGCAGTCAAGAGTAGAGTTCTATGAGCAAGACATGTTCGAGTTCAGATCAGATGAAGGATACGACGTGGTCCTCTATCTTGGCGTATATTATCACGTTGTCAACATCCTAGAGTCGTTCCAGCAGGTGTACGCTCTAACAGCACCTGGTGGGGAGGCCTACATTGAAGGCTCCCTCCTCTTTGGACGGTGGAACCGGATAATGAAATTACCCCCGTGGATGAGACTTGCCAAGGAGCCAAAGGCTCCACCTAACCTCAACTTCTGGATTCCCACATTGACCGCATTGAAGAAAATGATTGGATTCGTGGGATTCGAGGATGTAGAGGTCCTATCCTTCATCGGCAGTAGAGTAGTGGTTCGCGGAAGGAAGAGATGAGTGAAATATCAAGGAACGCTGCTCGAGACATGGGAAACTTAACCCATCACCTGTTACGCTCGATGCGGACGATCCGCAGTGCATCGAAACGGGCTTCTGGACGCTGCAGAGGGTGGTGGACGCTGGGGGATTTGAACCCCCGGCCCCCTGGTTGCAAACCAGGTGCTCTTCCAAGCTGAGCTAAGCGCCCTACGGCCAGTCGAATCGTCGGTGGTTCTTGAGTGCAACCGTCAAGAGAGGTCACTCCTCCTCAGTTGACCCCATCAGTTTGGGCAGAATGATCGCAATTCCGATGAGTGACGCGAGTAGTAGAAGAATGACTGGCCCGTTGCTTTGGCAGCAATACTCCTGCTCGCCACCCGTTGGCAAGCCATCGGATGGAGTCGTGTGCACATCCAATGCGAAGTTGACGTAGAATGGGCGCTCGATCAGTTCCCCATTTGCATCTATCTGGTGCATCATCGAGATATTTCCAGGTAGTAACCCGTTAGAGGCCGACAGGAGTACGACCTCGGCTGCCTGACATTCCTCGTCGACCTTGTGGCCTGTTTCGTTGAGTTCGCATGAGTGGGTCAACCACTGAGTGGACATGTCGTCAACACCGCCGAAGACTCCGTTCCCATCAGCGTCTATCTGTATGCGGTGAGTGGTGTTCTCCCGGGTGTCCTGATTCCTGAAGAACAACGAGTCGTTCTCGAACAGGGTCCCTTCGGCTATGCTCTCTGGAACCGGCCCCTCCTCAAACAGAAGTACAGTGAAGCTCTCTGGGTCGTGAGCCGTGACGCTCTGGGGTGCCATCAGCGCGGCTGCGAGCGCCAGTACCAAAATCGAACGGTAGCGCATGTAACTCCGCAGTGCGGCGATGGCTTCAACATGACCCGCAGACTCGCGCGAGCATGGACAGTCAGCGAGTCACTCTCGCTCTTGGCCTTGCAGCATGCATTCTAGTCGCAGGATCGGCTTCATTCATGCTGATTCGCGATTCCGATGAAACGGAAGTTTTGGGCGCTTCGATGCTTGACCCCCTATTTCAAGACGAGGAGCACGACCACAGGAATGCCAGTCAACACATGATGTACACCGCGAATATCCAACCTGTCTCTTTCAACGAGCTCACCGCACCCGGTAATGCCGAGATACAGGTCGCTGACTCGCCAGATGGGAATACCTACGCCTACATCGCGGGGTGGTCGGAGATGCACATCGTCGATGTGACCAACCCTGCAAACACCACAGTGACTGGAGTGTACTACGATCCAAACACCCAAGTCCTCGATGTCAAGTACCTTGAGTACAACGGACGCGAGTACGTCATAGTACAGAACCAGATTGTTGATCCGGGTGCCGCGGATCCCAATGTGGGCTCCTGGGAGGACCCTGCACAAGTCACTGTAACCTTAGTCGATGTCACGGACAAGACTGACCCCAGTTGGGTCGACTCATGGTACGACGCAGATCACCCCAGCGGCCCTCACAACCTCTACACACACATGATTGACAATGAGTGGTACATCTTCGTCGCCAACCCCGACTACGAGTCGTGCGATGTAGGGCAGGGTGATGCCTGCGGAGGTATCACCCTCGCTCATCTGAACTTCGCCGGCTATGGTGACTTGCCTCGAATAGTCAAGGTAGGCGAGGCCGAAGTCAGTTGGGAGTCTACCCTTGGGGGCTGGATCTACATCCATGATATGACTGTCCAGACTTGGCCTGGAGAGGAACAGAATGACCCTCGCTTCGGCCGGACCTACATCTACGGGGCATACTGGGAAGCGGGTCTGAGAATTTTCGATGTCTCCGACGTACCCCATCCCAACAAGGATTTGGCCGAGTATCTTTGGTACGGATCACTATGTCGATTATCAGGAGGTTCCCAAGCAGGCTGCACGTGGAGAGCCCCTGAGGTCGGCCAGTGGATGGAGTTTGAGGACTTCGACGGGGATGGAGATATCGACTGTTCGTGCACCAGCAATGTGAACGGCGGAAGGGCTTCTTACATCCATTATGCGGAGCCCATCGATGACATGGTCGATGCGACGCACCTTGGCTATCCCCCAGGAAAGATGCACCTGACATTCCTCGCAACCGAGGTCCTTGAGACCACCGTCGGCACCGGGATGGGTTACTTGCTGGATACGACTCCCTATGAGGAGGTCAACGGCAATGTTAGGTTCTTGCCTGAACTCATTCACGGCTGGGAGAACCCATTCGCTTGGGACCACCACATCCCGGGCGGTGAGGAGTGGTTGCTGTTCAGTCCGCACAACGCCGATACGGCGATTTTTCAGACGGGTCTACCGGGACTTCCCGACAATAGCCATGGTGGGGCTTGGGACGGCCGGATCTACCTAAGCAGCTACCACGCCGGACTTTGGGTTATGGACATCGAGACGCTGATGGCCAACGGCCTTGAAGACGGTAACAAGACCGACGTGCACGTAGCCGCGACTGTCGGCTACCACCTCTCCCACGGCGCTGACGGTGCTCCGCTGGACAGCGCGTACTACGACTTCGGGTGGACTCCATTCATCTGGGCCGCCGAGTATCATAAGGGGTACACCTACCTGTCCTGCATCACCACCGGGCTCTACATCGTGCAACTGGACATAGATCAGCCGTACGGCATCCCTCTGGTAGTTGAATCGCCCTAGCGCGTAGCGAAGGGCGACCGGTGCATTCAACAACCGACTGATTTCGTCGTCTGTGTAGCCGAGGCCTCGCCATGTCCGGAATAAAGAACACCCCGATGCTACTGATGGCAACTCTGATGGTGCTCGCGCCGCTCTCCGGTTGTTTCTCTTTCATCACCGGCGACGACTCTGACGAGGGTGGTCAGACTTGGGTCGACCCGGTCGTCGAGATCGAAGACGCCAACCACTCTCACAATGACATGTTGGCTCACAGGCTATACACGCCGAATGCGAAGCTAATCGACTACCACAACCTCAACTGCGATGGTGAGGTCAAGCCTCCTGCGGACCTTGACAACACCGCTGGTCGCCCTTGCTACCCCGAGTGGAAGAACGTCGGTCCGACGCCCGGGGACAACTCCGAGATTGCGATCGAGGGTAACTTCTACGAGGACTGCGAGATTTACGCCGACGGTAGCGGGGGGTGCTACGCCTACGTCTCCAGTTACAACCAGTTCGAGATTTTAGACATCAGTAACCCGAACAACATACAATTGCTTTCAACATACTACGCTGAGATTGCCCGGAT
>JAKUUP010000020.1 GCA_022447095.1 Candidatus Thalassarchaeum betae | reverse complement strand
ACATCACTGTGTAGCTGATTGAAGAGCTGGCAGAGCCGGTGTCGGTTGATATCTCGTAGGACATGAGGTCCTCGCTATCGTCGATCAGGGTGACGATGGAGATGTCGTGCCCGGTGTCGTTGGTGTACTCAAGGGTCATTGTCTGAACCCCTGACTCATCATTGAAGGTGATTACAGGCTCCGCATCGGCGGGCATGTCGCTAGATAGTTCGCTAACATCACCCGTAGGAAGATTGAGTCCCATCTCGCCTCCGGCTTCTCCTGCATCAGACGCACTCACCAGCGAGGAGATGGTTCCCATCACGTCGGGGGTCGCATCCCTGGTCTGGTACGAGCCCATTCCGGCATTCTCAGCGGCCAACATCCCACCCATGTTGTAGTGGACGTAGACGAGCTCGCCAACCTGGACCTGAGTGTACTCGTAGGTCATGAAAGGCACCATCGACATGCCCATCTTCACGTAGACCGAATCGGTATCCAAATCGGCCATCACCATTTCTTCGATGACTGTGTCCATCTGCATGTTCATGTCGGTATTCCACTCGCTCATCGTGATTGACATTGAGTAACCTGCTTGGGGAATGATATCGAGCATCTCGTCTATCTCCATCTGCTCGGTCATGGCAGTCATGAAGGCCTCCATAGAGGCTAGGTAGATACAGTCGCCCAACAGCTCCGCAGTGGCGTTCTCCGCGTAGTTCTCGGCGTTCTCGTCCATGCATCCGAGGATGTCATCGACGAGTTCCTCGATTTCAGGGCTGGAGGTGCATCCGGCCAACGGGGTGGCTATCAGTAGTAGGCTTGCAAGTAGAGCATACGCTCGGGTCATTGTTCGTGGGCCGCTTTGGAGCGCTTATGAAGAATGGGGCGGCATGGTCAAACCCAATTTCCAGTGACATCGCTCCACATCAGCAAGGCCAGAGCATCCAGTCCTGTCTGCATTCCCATCTCAAGTCCCCCGCGCCCACCCGCTAGCGTGTACAGGACATCGACCCTATCCGTAGGCGCGTGTTTGGGGGACTGTTCACAGGTGTCGTCCTCCTCCTGAAGGAACTCGTGCATGCCGCGGAACCATGTGGCCGGCCAGCCGCGTGAGATGAAGTTGTAGTGATCTGAATTGCCTTTGGTGTCGTCTAGGACGACTACCCATTCGGTCGGGTACTCGAGATGCTCGTACAGCACGACCCCCAGCCTGTCCTGCAGCGCTACTGCCTGCTCCCTCATCTCATCGGTCACGTTCAACCCCCGATCCTCGTAGTACGACCAGTCGTCAACCGGCGAGGTGAACAGGTAGAGATGGAAGTAGTCCTCGTCGCAGCCGCTGAGCTGGCTGACCAACTGCGTCTCGACCGGCCAGTTCAGGCCGTACATGTCGAGATTGATGTATGTCGCAATCTCGACGCCTTCGGGCAGCGTGGTGACGAAGGTCTCGCTGCCGTAGCCAGCGCTCTCGGGGGAGCCGCTTCCCTGCCACTCCTCGTAGTCCCAGACCGCGAACTTCCAGGTGTGCTTGGGTCTGACATCGATCCCTGGTAGAGTCTCGGACAGGTTGGACTGCCACTCCATCATCAGGCTTGCGAGCTCGAGCACGGAGGCAGTTCCTGTCGCGTCGTCGTAGGCCCCCTCAGAGGTGCATCCTGGGTACTCTATCCCTATGACGATCTGCTGGCTGTAGCAGATGGCGTCGTAGTGACCCCCGACGACGATCCACGAGTCCGGGTCCTCTCCCTCCATGGTAGCGATGTAGTTGCGGCAGTCTTCGCACAGCTCGGTGGTGAAGTTCTGCACCTCGACCTCGTAGCCCAGGTCCTCGAACCTCAGTTGCACGAAGTCGCCGGCATTGGCGTGGGCGACAGTGTCGATCTTGCGATACCCAAAGTCGGCGAGTGTCTCGATGTCATCGACTACAGAGGCAGCAGTCGGCATCGAAGGAGGAGGGCTGTTCTCGAACGCCTCCTGCATCTCCCCAACCTCCTCGACTGCGTCCTTCACTGCGATGAAGAGGAGTGCTCCGGCCAGTCCGGCTAGGATGATGCATGCACCGACGATTATCGATGTGAGTTTGAGCGCTGACATGCCGTCAGTTGGCTGGGCGTCCTGCTCCTCCACGGCCGACGGAAGGAGCGCCTTCGGGAAAGTGTTCTGCCACTGGTGGGAGAAGATGGTGCAGAGGACAGGATTCGAACCTGCGAAGCACTAAGCACAGCGACCTGAACGCTGCCCCTTTGACCACTCGGGAACCTCTGCTCGTCCTTCAGGCGTACGCTGCTCGTCTTCAATGCAGCGTATCACAAAACGCTAGCCTGACGGCGTGGTTTGAAGATGGTGCAGGGGACAGGATTTGAACCTGCGAAGCACTACGCACTGGGACCTAAACCCAGCCCCTTTGACCACTCGGGTACCCCTGCTCTGACCCGTGGGGGTGATTTTCCGTCAATAAGGCAACGCCCAAGTTGTCCACTCCCCCATAGGGTCATAACGGGCAGGTTGGGCCCGAAGTCCGGCGAATATGGCACGAATAGGCGTACTCGGCTTGGGCAACTGGGGCACTGCTCTCGCACATGTGTGGTGCGAAGATGGTCACAACGTCCTCGGATGGACCATCGAACAGGAGGTATACGAATCGATGATGACTGAGAGTGTCAACAAGAAGTACCTGCCTGGGTATGAGATTCCCCGACTCCAAGTCACAATGGAAATGTCAGACGTCACCGAGGAATGCGAGATTCTAGTACTCGCCCTGCCAAGTGGAGTCATACTCTCCGTGGTCGACGACCTGATTCCCCTTCTGCGCCCCTCTCATGTCGTACTCGACCTCGCTAAGGGGCTCGCACCATCTGATGAGGGTGGCTCGGGGATGATTTCCGATGCCATCGAGAGGCGCCTTGAGGCGGCAAGCAAATCCAACCCGGTAATCGTGATGACCGGTCCCACGATCGCGACCGAGGTGGCTCGCGGTGTCTTGACAACCGCTCTGGTGGCTTGTGACGATCGGAGCGTGGCAGATCGCGTGGCAGAGCGTCTCTCAACCAGCAACCTCGTACTCAAGGCCGCCGATGATCCGATGGGAGCGGAGCTCTGGGGCGCCTACAAGAACACGGTTGCGCTCGCTTGCGGACTGGTCGACGGGCTGCATGGCAGCATCGGTGGAGACAATCTCAAGGCCGCGCTGGTCCTAGCTGGATTCAGCGAGGGCATCAGGCTGCTCGACGCTATGGGGGCAGAACCCGGAACTGCCTTCGGGCCTGCAGGCATAGGGGACCTGTACGTGACGGCCACGAGTCCGCGAAGCAGGAACCGCACGCTCGGGGAGAAATTGGGCTCCGGACTCTCCTTGGAGGATTCACTGGGCGAGATGCACATGGTCGCTGAGGGCGTGCGCGCGTCCCGGATGTTCATCAATCGGGCTCCGAGGCTCGGAATCGAGGTCCCCTTTCTCACAGCTCTGGGCGGGCTGCTGGACGGTGAACTGGAAGTCGAGGATGCCGTACGCCGCATGGTAGACTCGTACCAAGGCTGATTTTCAGCAAGGATTGATTGAGTCGTTGCATCCTCGAGGGTCGAAGCCGATGTCGTTCGAGGACCTGACGGAGTTTGAGTTGCGGCTGCTCAAATGGATTTCGGCTTCTGATTTCGTCGAGGTGCCATGGTCGACCAAGCGCGCTGCGGATGCATTCTCGGTCTCCGAGAAGGAAGTCTACGAAGCGCTGGCGGCACTGACCTCCAAGGTGCGTGATAACATCCAAATCTCGTACGATGACGGTGCCATTCGGATAGTGGCCGATGACGCTATCTAATCATCTGAGGACTCTGTCCAGGGCACAATTGTTCCTCGCCACTTCGGCCTCGGGATATGCTCGTCATCTTCGATGAACTGACTGCGTACTCGCAAAGAAATCTGATCAATGATGATGACTACCAGATACATGACAATAACCAGTGCGAGTACTCTGTCGTAGAGTTTGAACGGCTCTAGGTAGTACTGCATGTACCAACCTATACCCCCTGCTCCTACAAGGCCAACTACTGAGCCGTGCCTTACATTATACTCGAACATGAAAAGCATCTGACTGATTAACGAGTTGGCTGCCTCAGGAATCGCAAAGAAACGTGCAATCTGCCATCGTGGTAATCCCATCGCCCTAGCCACCTCAAGCGGCTCTCTGCTAACTCCTTCAAGTGCCTCATATTGCAGTTTTCCAAGATATCCGACTGTGTACATTGT
Organism: Candidatus Thalassarchaeum betae; assembly: GCA_022447095.1. Lineage (GTDB taxonomy): Archaea > Thermoplasmatota > Poseidoniia > Poseidoniales > Thalassarchaeaceae > Thalassarchaeum > Thalassarchaeum betae_B. The sequence goes on along the minus strand of JAKUUP010000020.1, from coordinate 24,600 downwards.
CATTGCCAGAACTCCAGCCAGAGGTCCGATTCCGACCAAGATTACGAAAATGAGAGCCCAGATGAGAGAGGGTAGTACTCGAAGGGCTGCGAGAATCTGCCTCACGACTTGGGCCAATAACGGTGGTGAGAGATTAGTGGCTGCGGCTGCGGCTAAGGGAAGTGACATCGCCATTCCGAATATTGTGGCTAGGAATGCTATCTCTAGCGTCTGAGTCATTCCTAGCACAGCGGGACTGCACATCCAGTCGGTTTGCATCTCGCACGGAGGATATGCCCATGCTGCTCTATTGGTCAGTACTGAGAAGTCAGGGGGCCAGGCTTCTCCAGCTATTATTACCAGATTTGATGCTGCATCTCCTAGGCGAGAGAGGGTAATCTCTAGGTGAAGTATAGTGAGAATTGCCATTATGCTCAGTATTATGGATGTGCGCAGAATAGGTCTTCTAAGCACGAATTGAAAGAAACGCTGGGCCTCCCCCATCATTCATCACCCCTATACTGCGGAAGTGCTGTCGTCTCATCCTGTTCTTCCTCACTCAGTGGGATGATTGTGCGACCACGTAATTGCAATACCCTGTCACAGAATGTGCGAGCTCGTACAGGATTGTGATCGACAATTAGGATTGATGTGTCATGGTCTTCTACAATGGCCTTCAACAGACCGATGATGTCACGAGCTGTCTCAGCATCCAACTCACCGAGACATTCATCTGCCAACAGAAGTTGCGGATTTTGCACCATAGCTCTCGCAATCGCCACTCTGCGTTGCTGACCACCGGAGAGAAGGTTTACCGAGGTCAGGGTCTTGTCCTCTAGGCCTACAGCCGCGATTGCTTTTCTGGTTGTATCACGCATTTCGGCCGAAGGAAGAGAGAGAATTGACTGGAGCCAACTTGAATTCGGCAGGGCGCCCATCAAAACATTGTATCCAACCGTCTGATGCTGGACCAGACCAAGCCGTTGTGGGATCAACCCGATGGCTCCTCTTGGCGAGTGTGAGATATTGGCTCCAGAGAAAAGCACGTCTCCCGATAATGGCCGAATTAGCCCAGCAATGGTACGAATCAGAGTAGTCTTACCAATGCCTGAACGACCGATTATCCCTACTATTTCTCCCGGTCTGATTTCTAGATTACAGTCCTCTAGGAGCGGCCTTGAATCCTCAAATCCAATTTCAGCGGATTGGATTGAGAGAATTGGTTCCGAGTTCATCGCGGACCCCGTTAGTTTGCGTACTTGTCCCCAAAGTATGCTGCAATACCTGGTATATTGCTGATTGATTCGCTATAGGAACCCAAGTGCTCCTCAGTATTGACTTGTGATATTCCAGGGGTGTTCAACACAGATTCAAGGATATGGTGACCATCCAAATCGGAATTGAGTGCTAGAAATGCGTTTGTGATTGCATCGACCTTCTCATCGTCAATCATCTCACGATTGACCATTATCGGATGGCTTGGAACCTTGCCGAATGCCGGCTGCAACATCCTGTAATCAGAGCGGTCGAGACACCAATCGTTCCCCTCGCAGTGATCCTCGAAGGATGTCGTCTTGGCAAAGGCCACGTCACCCATGCCCTCGGTCATACAACGGAACGCTCCGCTGTATCCGTAGTACAGATCACCACTAGATGGGATTGATGCATTGCCGAAGTGATTCTCGATAGTCGTTCGGAGACTGTTGATGTCCTCTTGGTCGCCAGAAACCTCAACCATGCCTTGACCAATCATGTAACCCATCGGCATGAGCATACCGGCGGACTTGAGCCAGCCAGTGTGGCAGGAGTCCATCCCCTCCAGATCATCCAAAGACTGGATGTCGCTGTCTTCAAGCACCCATGCCGATGCTATGTAGTAAGTTGAGCCGTCTGACTTCTGATTGGCCAGTATGGCATCGAAGCCGTGCTGTTGCCATGCCATCCAAGCAGCGCCTCCATCCAGAATAGCGATATCGGCATGTCCGAACCTGAGGGCCTCAATTGCTGCGACATCGCTAGCTATTGGATAGACTTCGACATCCATCCCAGTCTGCTGTGAGATGAAATCAGACAGTCTCTGTGGGTTGGTGTCTGGGTCATCGTAGTCGTCCTGAGTCTTGAATGCAATTCTAATGACATTGTCATCATCTCCACTCAGACATCCGGTAAGTGTCGTACAAATTAATATTCCAACTATCAGGCTTGCAATGGTCTTGTTCTGATTCATTTTAGGTCGCCCTAAAAATACTGAAAAGGATAGTTATTATGAAGTTTAGGGTGACCTAAATTCAGATTTTAGAACGGCGATAGAATCATGTTGCGCGCTTTCGCTAGACTCTTCATGGACAGAGGTGCAATGGCCGGCGTACTCACTCTACTCATGATCCTCTCAATGCTGGCACCCTCTGACCAGGGAAGACACGATTTCGATTACTTGGATGACGAGCCCCTGCGCAAGGAACAACTAGGTGGAGGAGGTTCTCTAGAGGATCAGTGCGGCTCGATCACCTTTGAGAATCTGTTCGAGTACACCCATGCGACCTTCAATATCGATGTGGCTGACGATTGGGGGTCGGCTGACGTCCACGCCATCGCATGGGTAAACGATACACTGGCTGACGACCTGCGGGTGGCGATGGACGAATTCATGGCAGAACTCGACCCCAACAACGGCGACGACGGCTGGATCTCGACCGACGAGCGGGAGGTCTTTCGGGCACTCGCCAGCGAGTGCATAGAATACACGCTGACCCGAATCGGAATCAGAGACGGTCCGCCTCACCGGGGCGGGGTCGGAGTAGACTGGAAGAATACAACATGGGAGGAAGACGGAGTCGTCATCGAGGAGTTCAACATCATTCCGCCGAGGCACTCGCATATCCGCGACTGCACCTCGGCCTTCGGCAACGACTGCGAGGAAGTTCCTATTATTCCGGATGAAGACCGCGACTGTGACACCGACGTACCAGCCTCTCAAGGTGTGGATGAATGCCGCATCAAACTCTGGCTGAACGCAACGATGGTCATCTCAGGCTTCACTGACAATAGCAACTTCACGCTGTCTCTCAATGCCTCCAACATGTCTGGAGCGACACTCGACTTCACATTCCCTGTAACTCAGGACCTGCGGCTCGATCTCTGGGATGAGTGCGAGGGCAGAGTGGTCGGACTCGACGAGGACACCGCAGGCGGTCAAGCACCGCTCCGTGGCAGTTGCATCGGTGACGGTTCCTCGACTTACGAGATTACCGAGAATGCGGACGGCAGCCTGACCTACAGCCTAAGCCCTGACTCCCCCAGAACCGATTGGCCGATTGGTGAAGACTTGTTCGCGGACTTCACCACCGCCCCAATCCCTGTCGACAACCCTCCACAATGGACTGATGCTGCGCCTCTAGAGGGCGCGTGGTTCCCTTCGCCCAGCGGTGGGCAGCACGTCTGGGCGTCATGGGGCGATGTGTCTTCGTGGTTCGCCGACGAGGGTAGTGTCTCTCAATTGGATGTTCGCTGCACCGGCGCGGCCTCGCTCCAACTCAGTGAGGGGGCGGACCGTTCTTTGTGGGCCGAGATTCCTCGTGGCAGCGCCGCTGAGGTGAGTTGCGAGGCCGTCGACTCAGCGGACCAGAGCACCGGCAACCGAACCTGGCACCTTGGAGTTCCATTCTCACTCTCTACACCTCAGCAGACCCTCGCCGACCCCCATCCGATCACCCTGAGTCAGACTTCGGACTGGCCGGACCTCACAGTCGAAATCGCTCTGATGCAAGAAGGGTCGCCCTCTGAATCCACGTCAGTCACTTTCACTGAGGAAATCACGGTGGATGTCTCAGCCTCGACCATGGTACCGGGTCCGGTTCAGGTCTGGGTCAGCGTCCAAGGTACCAATGTCTACTCCATGGAGCACGTGTATGACCTCAGCATCTCAAAGGAAAGTTCCCCCCCGTCTCTCAGTATCTCCTCGACCGAGTGGGATGGTTCGCAGTGGTCAATGCATGGGCAGTACAGCGACCCGGACGGTGAGTCTGTGGCGTTCTCGATGTCCATAGACGGTTCGCAGACTGGTTCTGTGAGTTCCACCGGGAATACGTGGTCCACTCCGAATATCAACTTCCAGCTGTGGGATGAAGGTGAGCACGTGGTCACCATCGAGGGCTGTGACGCTTCGAACAAGTGCTCCAGTGTTTCGCGGACTGTGAATAACTCCCATCTCTTCGATGACCCGGAGCCGGAGCCCATTCAACCACCAATTGATGAGGAAGATGGTGGTTTGCTACCTGCTACTGGCCTGCCTGCACTCATCGTTGCTGTAGTCGGTGCCCTCATGTATGGTAGGCGGCGCGGCTGAGCCATGAGTTTCAGCGGGACCGTGTCGAAGGCTTCGCATGAAGAGGGGCTCCTCATTGCCTTCGAGGGGCGCGCGCCCAAGCTTGGAGCCACAATCAGAGTCGTAGGGGGGAAGACGCTGGGACGAGTGGAGACCGTGATTGGCTCGGCTGACAATCCACTGATTCACATCCATCCACTCCCGGATTCTGTCGATGCCAGAAGTGCCATCGGATCACCCGTTGAGATTGCCCCTAGAGGGAGGGTCAACCGAGGTCGTCAGGATTGGCGATCGGGTGAGAGTAAATTCAGAAGGGGGCGCGATAGCCGTCCCGGCAGTAGACGAGGTAACGACCAAAGGGGCCGAGGTCGCAAGTTCGGAGAGGACAGGGGCTCGGGTATGAAGCCGGGCGACTGGCGCTGCCCGAAGTGCAAAAACCACAATTATGCAAACAAGAAGGTCTGCAATCGAACTGGTTGTGAAGAGCCGAAACCGAGAGGCGGTGGCGGAAGAGGCGGGGATTCTCGTGGCCATCGATCTAGTAACTCGAGTGGTTTCAGAGACTCAAATATGAAGCCAGGGGACTGGAATTGCCCGAAGTGCAACAACCACAATTACGCGAGACGGGACGTTTGCAACCGCTGCGACACAAGAAAACCTGTGCCTGGAAGAGGGTCCAAGACGACACCTCGGAGAGCGCGCAGACCCGACACTCGTAGGAATTGGAAGGGGAAGGGGCCTTCCAAAGGTAGGAGGAACACACCTGCCAGAGGCGGAAGAGGTCGCTGATTAGGAATTTCAGGTACCCCAGCCTTCATGCATTATCAGCGCTAGCGAGTGCTATGGCCAAGAGTGCCGAGTTGACTTGGCTCGATGCGCTGGAGGCTGAGGGGTCAGGCGATAGGGGGGGCGCCCTCGAAGCTGCCAAGAAGACTGTGAGGATCGACCCTTTCCACTCAGATGGGTGGATGGGCGTGGCCCGCTGGACCCTTCCCCCTGAGACTAGAGGTCGGCAGGATATGCCGGACCTGCAGCAGTCTGCCAAAGCGATGGCAGCCCTGCGCAAGGTCGTGGAGATCGACCCCGAAAATTTCGATGCATGGAGGCTCGGAGGAGTACTTCTGATCGACCATCTAGGAATGTTAGAAGATGGTATCAGATGGTGGGAGGCTCGACGTGCTGTCGCGCCGTACGAGGTGACTCCGCTCATCGAGCAGATTGGGATATTGGTCAGACTCGGCTACTACGAGGAGTGCGCCAGCCTGATCGAGGAACTGTTCAGCGAGAAGATGGATGCTGCAGACAGCAAACAGCTCGCTAGGATGGATGCCGTCAGGCGCATGGTCTCCAGAGCTGCGAAAATGGAGCAGGACGAGATTTTCAAGCCACAGAATCCCAAGCACCCCCGTTGGGCCATCATCGAGAGGATGAAGTCTAGGAAACCCACTTCGCCCACTCGCTTCCTTTTCCTAGTAATCGCTCCGTTGGTATTCATCCTCGGCACCTTCGCCATGATGGTGGCGGGCGATACCGTGTGGGGGAGCGTGTTCGTTTTCCTCTTCATCCTAACCTGCTTCATGGCAATCTCACGTCTCACGTCGGGCCTTCTGCACAAACTGAATCGACACGCTCTCGACCTTGACCGAGCCATAGACGCGGAAACCAGTACCGGCAAGGTATGCATCCCTGATTCGGTGAGGTTTAGCAAACTGTACATTGCTATGGCGGGACAGCGGATGCCGGCATTGAACGAGAGACTCGAACTGATAGTCGAATCAGGCGATAAGCTCCCCATCAGGTGGAAGCCCGAAGCTCCGTCATTCTCCACGATGGATGATACAGGGTTGGAGGATGGTTCGGAAGATGATCCGGAGGAGGATCTCGGCGAACTTGATCCGCTCGATGACTAGGTCCCGGCGCTGAAGTCACTGCCGTATGCAATCTGCTCTGGTGTTAGTTCATCGATGGCGATTCCCGCGGTCAGAAGTTTCAGTGCTGCCAGTTCGCTATCCTGCTTGGCACTGATGTCGTAGACACGTTTCTCGTAGCCAGCGCCTTCCGAAGCGAGGCGGCAGAGTGCAAGGAACTGGTTCGCGAATGACATGTCCATCACCTCACTGGGATGTCCCTCGGCTGCAGCGAGGTTCACCAGACGTCCACGTGCGAGCAGATAGATAGTACGGCCGTCGGGCATCCGGAAGGCCTCGTTGTTGTCCCTCACGGTGTAGATGTCTTCTGACCTCGACTCAAGGTCGGGGATGTTGATTTCGCAGTCGTAGTGGCCGGTGTTGCAAACCACTGCCCCGTCCTTCATCGAGTCGAAGTGTCGGCCTACGATGACGTCCTTCATCCCAGTGGCGGTGCAGAAGATGTCGCCGATGACAGCCGCTTCGTCCATCCTCATGACCCTGAATCCATCCATGACCGCTCGCAGCGCGGGAAGCGGATCTACCTCGGTCACCACGATGTTTGCTCCCATTCCGCGGGCTCGGACCGCTAGGCCCTTGCCGCAATGACCGTAGCCAGCGATGACGAAGGTCTTGCCCGCTAGCAATACGCTAGTGGCTCTGATTATACCGTCTAGGGTGGATTGCCCGGTCCCGTGCACGTTATCGAAGTCCCACTTTGTGGCCGCGTCGTTTACCGCTATGACTGGGTACAGCAGCTCGCCTGCGTCGGCCATCGCGCGCAGCCTGTGGACGCCGGTGGTGGTCTCCTCAGTGCCTCCGATGATTCCATCGGCGAGTTCGGGGAAGTTGCTGTGGACTCTGTAGATCAGGTCCGCACCGTCATCAAGAGTGAGTGTGGGGTGGAAGTCGAGAGTTCTGTCGATGCATTGGTAGAACTCCTCGGTGTCCTGTCCGTACCACGCGTGGACCCCGTATCCCTCCCGAGCCATCCATGCCGCTACATCGTCCTGAGTAGACAGAGGGTTGCATCCAGACCACGATACCTCGGCACCTGCTGCGACTAGTGCCTCAACTAGAACTGCGGTCTCCTTGGTCACATGCAGGCATCCAGCCACGCGTTGGCCGGCTAGGGGCTTCTCAAACTCCGCATTGGCGTGCAGCGCCGCTAGGGCTGGCATCCTGCTGCGTGCCCAAGCCACACGCTTCTCGCCGGACTCGGCCAGAGAGATGTCGGCTACGGTGTGAGGTCCGGATGTGTCCACGAGTTACGCTGTAATCACCTAGCCTTCAAGGTGCGTCTCGGTAAACCGCTTGGCGGCTTACGTCAACTGCCGCCTTTGCGTTGCTGTTCGTAGTACTGTGCATAGTACTGCTGAGCGTACTGTCTGGCGGTCTGCTCGTCGTATCCCGAGGCGACCATCTGCTGAACATAGGCTTCTACCGGGTCCATCTCTTCGACGCCACCGAATTGCTCGACGACGTCCTCATCGGAGTCCTCCTTGCCACGGCCTCGCATGACCACCGTGACAACGACGACCAGTATCAGGATGAACGCCGCTAACCCTCCCATCAGGAGCATGCTCATGCCCTCTTCCTCCACATCGGGCTCGTCAGGCACAATCGGGAGGAGGTTTATCGCGAGGGTTTGGGAGATGGTGTATCTGCTTCCATCTCCCTCCGTGATAAGCACATAGATAGTGGCTGCAACGCCCGTCTCCTGATACAGATCCGAAATATCGAGGGTCAACGTGAACTGCTGGCCATCGGCTAGGTTCTCTGTCTTGTTGTACTTACCAATCGACTTCTGGGTTATCTTCTGGGTCGTCGTGTAGTCCAAGACTGCCTCAGTCAGAGCGACTTCGATGACTACGTCGCTGTTCTCAGCCCCAGAGAGTAGACTTCCGCTAATAGTCACGAGGTTGTCGCTCTGAGAGTCCTCGGGCCTTGGTTTCGAGAAGTCCACTACAGGCTCATCATCGCCGAAGTCCTCTCCGACGACTATGAAGTACATCCTTGCCTTCTCGCTTTGCTTGCCGGCCTTGTCGTAGACTATCAGCTCGACGCGAATCTCGTTCTCCAAGTTGCCATCGGGGCTACTGGTCAAGTTCCTGAACACGTATGTCCAGTCATCACCGGCTGCGAAGGGTATCTGGAACTCGTGACCAACCAAAGTCGGGTCAGCGCTGTCCCACGGATAATCGAAGAAGACCTTCCACTCGTAGAGCTCGATGCCCTTCTCGCCCTCGGGGGCATCGGGGTCGTAACTGTCCTGCGCGGTGAATGATATGCTCAAATCGCCGGTGTCCGAAAGCCTAGCCCTGTAGACTGGCCAGTCGGTTCCGGCTACGGTCTTGGTACCGTCCAGTGTGACGTATGCATCGGTGACCGTATTTTCTATCATGGACGCCGAGGCTATGGGCCTGAACTCATCGGCGAGGGTGTCGTCGGTCACCATGCGGATGTAGGTGATTCGAGTGTGGCCCTCGTCATCGTGCAGATACAGGGTCAGCATCCACTCTGCGCCTATTCTGCAGCCTGTGTTTGAGGTGGTGTCGCCGACGCAGAACGACCCTAGAGTCGGTATGGACGGGTTGAGTTGCTGCGTGTGACTGTACTCCCCAACATCGATGATCGAGCCGTCCCATCCTGTGACCGAGTCATTGTTGCCAGACTCAAGTGTCCAATCTGCGAAGACGCCTTCAACGGAGGTAACGTAGCTGAAGTCAATGTCAGAATTGCTCTTGATGTACATCGTGGCGTAGGCGCCGGTAACCGTGTCGATCGAAGGAGCCTCGCCGTTGATGGTCAGATCGAAGCTCTCACCCGCGATTCCGAAGTCGCCCGGGTACGGGGTCAAGTGGTAGGAGAGCATGTTCGACAGCAGTGGTATCGACGAGCCACCGAATTCCTCCGAGACGCTCGGGTTCTCGACGTCTATGGTGGTGACAATCAGTCCGCCAGCACCGCGATTGCATATAGACAACAGTGACTGGCTATCGTAAACCGAATCGCGGATCAGTGTGTGGAATGTACCTGTCGGGTCGCTGATGCGACCACCACAGACCTGCGGTATCTGGGTCGACTGGACCTGTGCGGTGTCTAAGCCGGCCAGAGCGACGTAGGAGCCACCGTGCACGCCGCTGAACGCTATAGGGTCGACATTGCTCAGAATCGGGTGATACCGGTCGACGATGGACAGGTTGCTGTAGTGAATCCTGTTGTCGACAGTGAAGTTGACTTGGTTCCTCATCGCGATGTCCATACCGAAAGGCAGTCGGTTCGGCTGGTACTCGTTCCTGTACGGCCCGAGATGCATCTGAACGGTGCCTCCGCCGGTCATGTAGTCCTCGAGGGTCTCGGTGAAGCTGAGTCCATCGCTTTCGCGGGTCTCAGCGAGGGCCTCGTAGTACTCGCCGTAGTAGACGTTGTAGTCAGTCTGCCACGGCAGCAGCACCTTGTCGTAGTGCTCGACCCAGTCTGGAGTTCCGTAGGTATCCCAGTTCTCCAATCGCAGTTGAGTGTAGGTCTTGCCCATCGCCTCAAGGTCCTTCTTGACGCTCTGTAGGCGGTTCTGGTCTGTCGGATTGGACAGGATTGCCACGTCGATGTTGTCGTAAAACTGTATCTCGAAGTAGCGGTCGTTACCCGAGGGCTCGCTGTCCTCTGTCAGAATACCGTAGAAGCTGATGTTGTAGGTGTGGCTGTCGTACCACGAGTTGTACGGATTGGTCCAGTTGGCCTGGGCCCTCGCATGAGGCTCGAGGTTGAACGGCCCGTTGTCGCTGTCCTCCTCGTAGACCGTCTGGCCCGTGTCAAGGTCGACCACCTTCATCGTGATCTCGTACTCGCCCGCGATGACGCCGTTCAGCAGAGGCACAGCAAAACTGTGAGCGGATGCGTCATCGATTGGGTAGACGCACTCGTAGGTGATGTCGGCGACGCACTCGAGCACGTCGGGCTGCAACAGCGTGATGTCCGCGCTGGCGATGCTGAAGATGATCGACGAGTGGTTGTTCGCGGTGTTGATCTCGGACTCGTTGTACCACGAGGTGAGTGGGTCCGTGTTGTCAAAGATAGTAGTCACGTCGATCTTGTAGATGCCGCTCTGGAAGTCGTGCGTGGTGAGGTTGACCCGCTGGCGCTCCGCGGCGTCGAGGCCGGTGACGTCGACAGTGTAAATGCCGTCGTCCTCGAAGGTGAATTCCTCGACGCGGATATTGTCTACGCCGAATCCTGCCAGTCCGGCGTTGCCGTTGACGCCGTCATCATTAGATTGGAACCTCCAGGTCAGGGTCACTTCGGACCCTGAGAGGGTAGTGCATTCGTCACGCCAATCAGAGGTGTCGGCGCTGGTGCGGTTCAGGATAACGATGTGAGTCAGGTCGACGGTGACCGACTTGAGGATGTTCTCAGAATCGAACCAGACGACTGAGTTGACATTGTCTGAGTGGTCACCGAAGTACTCAACCTCGTCGTAGCCGTTGTTATCGAAATCTTCGCAGCGGTGGAAGTTAGGGTCCTCTGGGACGGTGTTCTGGATGCCGTTCTCGTTGAGGTCGGTCCAAGTTCCATAGACTACGCCTTCAAACACCTCGCCCTGCTTGTTCCAAGATATCTCGAGGTTTGCTGCGTCCCGGATGGCAAGGATGTTGCCGTTGCTATCCTTGAGATAGTCTCCCTCGGCGTAATAGTCGAAGGTCAGGTATGTGAAATCGGCTCCTGTCGATGCGACCGGGATTGGATCCAAGGTGACAGTCTCGTTCCAATCGTCGCCGTAGCCGTCGGTAGGGTGCCCCAGCCAGTACGCGTGGCTGTTGAAAACACCTCGGTTCTGCGGCAGCATGTCGTTTGAGCCAGTGGAGTCGTCCAGCCTGCTGCCGTTCAGATTACCGTCGTCGGTCCACATCGGCTCGACGCCCGAGAAGTCCTCGATGGCGACGAGGTCCGGCTCGGCGTTTTGTATGAAGGCCTCGACCTGGAAATCTGTCACTGTGTTACCACAGTTCTGCACGCGCACCTCCACGTCCCTCTCGCCCGAGGCATACCTAACGCCGTTCTCGAGGTCGATCCAGTGTTCCTCTGCGAGGCAAGGGTCGAACAGGTTGTTCACTGTGAGCTGGAACCTGATATCGTCGTTTAGGTCGTCCATGTTGGTGAAGCCGGATGGGTTGGTCAGTTCGGTCTTGACGTAGTAGGTCCTGTTGTCGATGAAATCCGCGGTAAGGCTGACCTCTTCGTATGCTCCGGCTGCGAAATTATTGAAGATGAGTTGCTGCGAGACTGTCTCAGTCGACCCGAAGGTGACGTCCCTCTTCCTGATAGTGATGTTGTCGAAGGCGAAGCCGTCAAGACCGGTGTCCTGAGATGATCCAGCAGGTCCAACGGAGCCCATTAGGCCGCTGCGGAAGCGGAAGCGGATGTCGATGACCTGTCCTGCGTAGCGCGTGAGGTCGATTGACTCCAACTCATTGGGGTCTTCCGAAGTGCCTCCGCCCTCAGTGTAGTTGATCCATCCTGTAGCAGTGTTGGCGAAGTTGTTGCCATTGTAGGTGTTGTACTCCGGGTCAACACCTTGCCAGTAAATGCGGAAGAAGCGCTCGTTGTCCCAGCCACCGTTGAAGAAGACGGACTCCCAACCATTGCCCTCGGACCAAACCTCGATGCCACAGGAGTCCTCGTACAGCCAGCGCTCTACCACCGAATACTGCTCGGCGAGATAAAGTTCGAAGTAGGCTGTGGTGCACATGACCGAGAGGTCCATGTACGCCGCATCAGCCCCAGTCAGGTCGACGTTTTCGAGGATCAGTGCCTCGTCCATGTTGTTGTAATATCCAGAATCGCTCTCGTTGTCTCCGTTGTAGTCGACGCCCGCCCAGTAGTAGTCGGTGGGGTTGCTGTCGGCCTCGTACCAAGAGATGTTTTGGGTATCCGCGGTCGAGTTGCTCTCAATGTGCCACGAGGACGCCCCTGTTTCGTACATTCCAGTGTAGGAGTTCTTGACGAAGGCGCAGTTGGTGCAGTTAGTCGTGTCCTCGTTACCCTCAAAGTCATTGGAGTAGACCACGGTGTCGGTTCCTCCTACGACCTCTTTGACCTCTAGATCGACGTCGACGGAGCCAGTCAATGGATTCAGTCCCGTGTTCTTCACGGTCACGTTGACCCACCTTGTTCCCTCACCGATCTCGGCCTGTCCCGTGACTGGATTGTAAGACGCGGGCGCGATAGTTACCTCAGTGATGCCGACGTCCTCGTTGTCGAGCGTTAGTACTGAGAGGAAGTCCCCCGCGCCGGCCCAGCCCTGGGTATCGAGCCACATCGCGTTGTCGGCGAATCTGTAGCCGTAGTCGCGCTGTCCGATGATGATCTCATAGGCGCTCTCGTCGCCTCCTTGCAACTGGCCTGGGATTGCCATGGTGGGCCTCCGGCCCACATCGAACGAGAGTGATGAGAGGTAACCGGACCCGCTGGGGTTGGCGAGGATGATCTCGACCGAGTTGATCTCACGCAGGTTCTCGAGGAGCAGGTAGGTCTGGTTCTGAGCGGTCGAGTCCTGCAGACGAGTCAGGGTGACCTCGGTCGGAACGAAGAAGTCAACCTCGCCATCTCGGTTGACGTCGACGATGGTCAGCGAGGCGCCGAGGTAGTCGCCGAGGTAGACGTAGTTCTGGGTGTCCCAGCTGCTGCCGCTCTTGGTAGCGTAGGAGATATTTCCTGTGATGCCGTCGATAGCGGCGATGAGGTCAATCTCACCGTCATCGTTGGTATCGGCGATGTCGATGCCGTAGAGCGGGTAGTTGTGTTCGGCATCGAGCTTGAACTCGTGCGTACCCTGCGCGGTCGCGTCCATGGGATTGGGATACTGATTGGTCAGGCAGTCATACTCGAGTACGGTCATGTTGTCGTAGTGGCCGACCGAGTAGCCCACGCCAATGTTGTACGGAGGGGTCCGGAGAAGCCAGATGTCGAGGTCTTCGCAGTCTCCTAAGCCCCCGGGGATACCGCCGCCTTGAACTGTCTCTCCCCAGTGGCCGAGCATCACTTCGACGTACAAGCCATTAGTCAGAGGTATTGGCATGGACTGCTGGTTGGTCAGCAGAGACGGGTCGGGCCCACGGTAGATCTGGATGTACTGGTTGGCTGCGGTTGCGTCTTGGGTCACAAGCACGATGTCCGCGTTGCCGTCATCGTCGATGTCTCCGACGTCCATTCCAAGATGATACGGGTTTGAGACCGTGATCTCGGTGTTGTCCCACTGATTGACCCTCTCAGTGCAGTCGCCCCACATGGTGGTGAGGTTGCCCGGCCTGACGAAACTCTCACCGACGAAGCGGATATTCTCCTGGTAGTAGACAATGTCATTCACCTCATCGCCGTCGATATCAGCTATCTCGACGTCGACAGAGTTAGCTGTATCAACGAACCCAGCGCGCTGGGAGTCGTTGTTTGAGATGAACACGTCCTGCCTGTCTTGGAAGCCGCCCGAGCCATCGTTGTACAGGACCGTGATGTAGTGTCCCATCATGCTCACAGCTACGATGTCGTTGTGTCCGTCGCAGTTCAGATCACCAACAGAAAGGTCAGAAGGGTCACGCTGGACTGCGTACTGGGTGATGTGGGATGCGCTCACTGCCGGCACTAGTGATACCATCAGCGAGGTCAGCATCAAAAACACTAGGAAGACGGCTGTCCGGCCCTCCTTTGTTCTATTTCGGGCAGACTCAAACGTATTCAGCATGCTCAGTCGGAGTTTCGTTCGTCTCTTATGCCTTCGCACCAAATGAGTTGCGCAACTCCATAGGAGTTGGTGCGTTAGAGGGTTTGTATTACTGTGCTTCCAGCCACATGGGGTTAGGGGCGTACTGAGTTTCTATGCCGCCATGTATTCTCTCAAGGCGCCCCATCATCCACAGGCGGTCTAGGAAGATATCCAGATCGATTCCGTGAAGACCGGTGCGCTCGCCGACCGCCTCGTCGATCAGGCTTACTGGTAGTGAGGTGTGACCATGCTCCCTGACCACCAAAGTGAGCAGTAGTTGGACCCAAGCCTCGGCCAACGGATTTCCAGACAAATTATCCTTCAGGGGCTCTATCTCGTCTTGGACCTCGTCAAGTATCTCAATGATTGCTGAGATGTCGGGATCGCTGCGCCCCCGGCCACCGAGCTCTGCAATCTTAGAATCGACATCGAGGCTGCCGATAATCCTGGGTACTGAAGGTATTCGAGAGGGATCGGGGGGAGGTCCGGGGAGGACCGATTCCTCGGGCAGAGGGAGTTCCTCAAAGAAGTCCTCTTCCCCTCCGGTGGCTGACTCGGGCTCGGGCTCGTCGGGGTCGACCATTCGAGCGGCCAGTGGCTGGACAACCCCGACCTCGCCCGTTAGGCCGATCTCCTCGCGCAGCGACTCTACCCATTTCGCTTCGCCCTCCAGCAGCACATCAATGTCGTGCTCGGGAGAACGGAAGCGAAATCTGACTGTTCCCCGTAACTCCATCGTCTCACCTCCGGAACATCAGGGACTTAACTGCGTGGGGTGCAAGAGCGGTTTTCATGCTTCGGCAAGATTTCTCAGAACGGCCTGCAGTATTCCGCCGTTCCTGTAATAATCAACCTCGACGGGCGTGTCGAGGCGGACGACGGCGTCGAACTCGGTCACGCTGCCATCTGCATTGGTGGCAGTCACTGGGATTGAAGAGAACGGTTCAAGCTCGGCGCTGGCTGGTATGTCGAAGGTCTCAGTTCCATCTAGGCCGAGGCTATCTGCGTCCTCTCCCTCGGGGAAGGTCAGCGGCAGTACTCCCATACCGACGAGATTGGATCGGTGTATCCTCTCAAACGATGTGGCGATCACAGCCTTGACTCCAAGCATCAAAGTGCCCTTCGCAGCCCAGTCTCTACTACTGCCCGTTCCGTACTCCGAGCCAGCGATAACGACCAATTGAGTCCCTTCTTCCTGATACCTGTTACTGGCTTCGTAGATCGAGGTTACTTCCCCCGAGGGGAAGTGAGTAGTGAATCCACCTTCTGTCCCTGGGGCTATCTGATTGCGCATCCTGATGTTGGCGAAGGTGCCGCGGACCATCACCTCGTGATTGCCTCTGCGGCTTCCGAACGAATTGAAATCACGCGGCTGTACTCCGTTGTCCATCAGGTACTGCCCCGCTGGTCCATGGTGAGGAAATGCTCCTGCAGGGCTGATGTGATCCGTGGTCACCGAATCGCCGACCTTGACGAGAACGCGGGCTCCTTGAATCTGCTCGATAGGCGCGGGCTCGGACTCGATGCCTTGCAGGAATGAAGGGAGACGTACGTAGGTAGATGAGTCGTCCCAATCGTAGAGGGCGCTGGACTCACTGTGAATAGCGTCCCAGCGTGGCTCGCGTAGGATGTCCGAGTAGCGCGACTTGAACATCTCTGGGCCGATTACGTTCTCGATAACCGAGTGCACCTCGCCGTCACTGGGCCAGATGTCAGCGAGCATGACGGGTTCGCCGGACTCGGTGTGACCCAGCGGCTCGCTGGAGAAATCGATGTCGAGCGTGCCCGCCAAAGCGTAGGCCACAACCAGTGGCGGGCTTGCGAGATAGTTCGCCCTCACCTTCTGGTGAATTCTGCCCTCGAAGTTCCGGTTGCCCGAGAGGACGCTGCCGACCACTAGGTCGGCCTCGTCAATCGCAGCCGCGATCTCCTCGTCGAGGGGGCCTGAATTACCTATGCAGGTCGTGCAACCGTAGCCTACGACATTGAATCCGAGAGCAGAGAGGTGTTCACTCAGTTCGGCCGCGTCGAAGTACTCGGTGACTACGCGGCTTCCTGGAGCGAGACTGGGTTTGACCCAAGGCTTGATCGTGAGTCCCCTGGAACGAGCATTTCTAGCGACTAGTCCCGCAGCAATCATCACGCTCGGGTTGCTAGTGTTGGTGCAGCTCGTGATTGCGGCGATGACCACATCACCATGGCCCAACTCGGAGTCGCGATCCGTAAGCGGGGCCGTGGCATCATTGCGAGACGCATCCACCCCGTGTCCCTGATGCCCGACCGGCGCATTCAGGCTGGACCTCCAATGAGACTTCATATCCGAGAGTGAGACCCTGTCTTGCGGCCTCTTAGGTCCGGCTAGAGAGGGCTCCACTGAACTGAGGTCGAGGGAGAGGCTGGAAGTGAACCCGGGCGTGGGGGTCTCATCAGAGTAGAAAAGTCCCTGAGCAGTTAGATAGCGCTTGACGTCCTCGACGTGCGAGGGTTCGCGCCCGGAGAGAAGCATGTAGTCCAGAGTGACTTGATCCACGGGAAAGAAGCCGCAAGTGGCGCCGTACTCCGGCGACATGTTGGCTATGGTCGCACGGTCGGGCAGGCTCAGGTTCGCAAGGCCAGTGCCGTGGAACTCGACGAACCTGCCAACGCAGCCGTGCTGCCTGAGCATCTCGACGATTCGAAGGGTCATGTCAGTGGCTGTGACGCCGGGCTGCATGGAACCGGTGAGCTCGAATCCGACGACCTCAGGCAGTAGCATGTAGATCGGCTGTCCGAGCATCACAGCCTCGGCCTCAATCCCACCGACGCCCCAGCCGAGGACTCCTAGGCCGTTGATCATCGTCGTGTGGGAGTCAGTGCCGACAAGGGTGTCGGGAATCCACAGACCACCTTCCTCACGGGCCACGCTGGCAATCCACTCAAGGTTGACCTGATGGACGATACCGCGGCCAGGGGGAACGGCACGGAAGTTGTCGAGGCTCTGCTGACCCCACTTTAGGAACTTGTATCGCTCGAAGTTGCGCTCGTACTCAATCTCGAGGTTGCGCTCACGCGCATTGGGGAAGCGGCCAGAAACATCGACCTGGACCGAGTGGTCTATCACCAGATCGACGGGGACCTGCGGGTTCACCATCTCAGGGTCGCCACCCAGTGCCACCATCGCATCCCTGAGGGCAGCGATGTCGACCACGGCGGGGACTCCTGTGAAATCCTGTAGTATCACCCTGCTGGGGCTGAATGGAATCTCCTCTGGAGTCATCGTCGGTGACCATGCTGCGATGTGTCGGACATCATCCTCGGTAACGAGGAAGCCATCGCACTTGCGCAGAGCGGCCTCGAGCAGTATCCGTATCGAAATCGGGAGATTGTCGAGTTTGTAGCCCCCTTCTCTCTCGAGAGTTCCGATGTCCATGAACGCAGCGGACGAGCCATCGCTGGTCGTGAATGAGGACATCGCACCGAAGGGGTCGTCAGTGCCCACGCCATCACCTACGGTGATACCGGCTATGATGGGCTCCATGAAGTTGACTCATTGAAAGTCAGACCGATTGGCCGGGTTCATTCTTTCAAAGTCACGTGCATCAGTCGGACCTCATGCACAGGGACGTCGTTGCCGTTGCCAGTCTCGACCTCGCTGATTGCCGTGATGTGTTCCAGGCCGCTGATCACCTGGCCGTAGACTGTGTGGCAGGACTCCTGACTGCAATCCTTTCCAGGCTGCCAATCAAGATGAGAGGGGGTGCTGTCCTCTGGCACGATGTAGAACTGGCTCGAGTCGGTGTTGAGCCCCGCGTGGGCTGCAGCAAGAGCACCCGGAACATGCGTCAAGCCGTTAGTGTGCTCGCCGGGCAAGGACCATCGTGACAACTCACATGTCTCGGGGGTGTACCTGTTTCCAGAATCATCGTACTCATCACCGTTGCAGTAGCCGAACCACTTTCCGGTGTAGCCGCCTGTTCCATCCCGATTCTCAAAGTCTCCTCCTTGAATCATGAAGTCATCAATCACTCTGTGGAATGTTGTGAAGTCGTAACGGAGGTCCTCGACCAGCAACAGGAAGTTCTCGACATGCAGCGGGGCATCCTCCTGATAGAGCTCGATTTCGACCAACGCCGTCGTCCGCTCTCCAGATCCACCGGCCATATACGATATCTCCAAGATGACGATGGGGTTCTCTTCTGGTGTATCGAGCCAATCCGTGATCACCTTGAATGAGACTAACAACAGCATGCCGACAACGAGGAGGACGACGAGTCCTAATGGAGTCGGGTTGCCCTCATCGAACATCTGGAAGCCTACTCCGAGTGAAATCGCCTTCTCATCCATCAGTGATGCGAGCTTGTTCATTCGGCGTCGTGTCTCCTTGTTCTTGGGGTCGAAGTTCAACGCTTTGCGGTAGTTTTTGTGCGCGCGCTGCCAATGGCGCTTCTGGTTAGCGGTGTCTTCCTCGCCAAGCGCTGTTCCAGCATCGCCAGCGAAACGTAGTGTTCTGGCTTGCTGTGCACCGTTCTCGCAGGCGTCCCAGGCCTCAGAACGCAGCAGTTCCAGTGCCTTTCTGGGCTCTCCTGATTCGGTCAGGACGATTGCTTCGTCCCAAGCATTCTTCAGCGCCTCAGGGATTGGCATAGCGCGCCCGAAAGCGCACCCATTGAAAATGGCAGCGGATGCTAATTCAGTCAATTATCGGTGACTTATGAACGGGAATGGCTAAGACCGGTTTATCACCGGGTCATCATGCGCGAGAGCCTAGGTAGAGCCAAGCCAACCATGGGAGAAGCAGGAAACGATGGAGCGCATCTACAACGACTTCACAATCAACATTGCAACAGCGAACGGGACTGGTTCCCAGTCCTCGAACCTGATTCTCCTCAATTCCATGTTCCAAATGGGGGTCCCAGTGAGCGGGAAGAACCTCTTTCCCAGCAACATCGCGGGTCTTCCCACCTGGTTCATCATCCGGGCCAGCGATGACGGCTATCAGGCACCTGGGAACAAGGCGCACATCCAGGTTCTGATGAACAAGGACTCCTGGAGAAAGGACCTCGAGAAGCTCGAGCCGGGGACACTGGTAGTCTACAATGAGGACGTCAAACTACCCGTCGACAGGGACGACTGCTTCGCTTTCGGGATGCCGATGACGAAGATGGCCAGAGGAATCAATCCCAAGTTGGCTCGCTTGATGTGCAATATGTACTACGTCGGCGGCCTAGCCCACTTGCTGGGAATCGACGAGGACATGATCAACGAATGCGTTTCGAACCAATTCAAGGGCAAGGAGAAGGCAATCGAGTTCAACCTGCGGGCAATCGGGGAAGGCCGAGCCTACGCGGCCGAGAACTGGACTGATGAGTCCCCCTATCATGTCGAGTTCCGGGACAAGGACCCGGATACCTTCCTTGTGGAGGGAAACGAAGCAGTGGCCTTAGGCGCCATATACGGGGGCGTCAACCTGCTTTCCTGGTACCCCATCACCCCCTCTTCCTCGATGGCTGAGAGCATGATCGAATGGCTCCCCGAACTCAGAGAGGCCGACGATGGCGGCACGACCTGCGCGGTAATTCAGGCAGAGGACGAGTTGGCAGCTGCCGGAATGGTGGTCGGAGCCGGCTGGGCCGGCGGGCGAGGCATGACCTGCACCAGCGGCCCGGGAATCTCGCTGATGTCCGAATTCATCGGGCTCTCCTACTTCGCCGAGGTTCCCAGCGTGATTTGGGACATCAACAGGGTCGGACCCTCTACCGGGCTTCCGACCCGCACCCAACAGGGCGACCTTTCAATGCTCTACGAGGCTAGCCACGGCGACACCCAGCACGTGGTGCTGATACCGGGAACCGTCGACGAGTGCTTCGAGTACGGTTGGAAGGCATTCGACTACGCAGAGAGGCTCCAGACCGTCGTCTTCGGCTTCAGCGACCTCGATCTCGGGATGAACCATTGGTCGACAGCCGGCTTCGAATACCCCTCAACTCCGATGGACAGAGGCAAGGTCCTACGCACTCAGAAGGAGATGGATGCGGTAGCGAACTACGGGCGCTACAGGGACGTCGACGGCGATGGTATCCCGTACCGGACCCTGCCCGGTAGCGGCCTAGACCCTATCCTGTACCGTGGCACGGGGCATGACGAGGACGGAATCTACTCCGAGGACCCCGATGTGTACTACGCCACGGTCTCGCGCCTGCGCAGGAAGATAGATGGCGCGCGCGACCTGCTTCCGGCCCCTCTCATCAGGGAAGAGGAGGAACAGCAGATTGGTGTGATTTACTACGGCTCGATGGAGAACTCGATCACCGAAATCGACGATATGCTGGAGTCGACTGGTCTCTCGGTCAGCACCTGCCGGGTCCGAGCACTGCCATACCACTCCGAGGTCGAGGGCTTCATTGAGCGTCACGAGAAGGTAATCGTGCTCGAGATCAACCGCGACGGGCAGTTGTACGGGATTCTGCGCAAGGAACTGCCCGTCCACCTGCTGGCCCGTCTGCACAGTGTGGCCTACACCGACGGCATTCCCCCGCGTGCGCGCGTCTACGCCGACAAGATACTGGAGACCCTGGAGGTGGCTGCGTGAGCGTGTTGAAACTCAATGTGATCGACTTGGAGAAGTCCGAGTACACAGGGGGCAAGTCCTCGCTGTGCCCAGGCTGCGGGCACGATCAGATTTCGAACGTCATCATACAGGCAGCTTGGGAGAACGGCATCCCGCCGGAGGGCATCGCCAAGATGAGCGGCATAGGATGCTCCTCGAAGACGCCGGCCTACTTCCTCGGCAAGAGCCACGGGTTCAACACCGTCCACGGCAGGATGCCATCCGTCACCACTGGGGCGAACATGGTCAATAGGAGCCTGTCGTTCATCGCAGTGTCTGGGGATGGCGACACCGCGAGCATAGGCATTGGGCAATTCGTCCATGCCATCCGCAGGAACATCGACATGGTCTACATTATTGAGAACAACGGGGTCTACGGTCTCACCAAGGGGCAGTACAGTGCTACGGTTGAGAAGGGTTCCAGGAAGAAGAAGGGCGAGGCCAACCTACAGCCGCCCATCGACCTCTGCGCCATGGCGATAAACCTCGGCTGCAGCTTCGTCGCTCGCTCGTTCTCCGGCAGCAAGAAGCAACTGACCTCACTGATCCGAGCGGCCATGGGTCACCGCGGCATGGCAGTCATCGACGTCATCTCGCCGTGTGTCACCTTCTCCAACAATGACGAGTCGTACAAGTCGTACAACTACGTCAAGGCGAACGACGAGGTCCTGCACCTGCTCGACTACATCCCGCACTTCACGCCGATGGAGGAGGTCGATATCCCCGAGGGCGAGTACGATGACATCGAGATGTTCGACGGATCGACCCTCAGGCTCGAGACGATCGGCAGCGACCACGACCCCTCCGACGCCGTGTCAGCGCTCAAGGCGATACATCAGGCCGAGGGAGAGGACAAGCACGTGACCGGTCTGCTGTACTACGACCCAGACCAGCAGACCGCCGACGAGGCCCTCGGCCTGACAGAGACTCCACTATCGAGCCTCGACGAGGCCGAGATGAGGCCGAGCAAGCAGAGCCTGGATGGCATCAACGCCGCTTTCCGCGGGGCCTGAGTGGCCTCTTTCGACAGTCGGATTCGTTGAAATAGCGAATCCGACTCCGTCATCCAATAGTCCCTTAGTGTAGTGGTCCATCATGTGGGGTTCTGGATCCCACGACCCTGGTTCGAATCCGGGAGGGACTACCAAAACCGCGTCACAGCGAGCGGTAGAGCAACTGTGAGACCCAGCTCACCATGATGATGACCATGAACCACCCCAAGGCGGGCTTGACCCATCGGTTCGGCTCCTTCTTGGGTGGGAACGGGTCGATGCCGGCCTCGATGGCCTCGGCGATAATCTCCAGCTCCTCCTCGATCGTCTCGGGCTCCTTCATCATCTCACGGCTCCGAGGTCGGATCCCAGCCGGAGATGTAAGACTCCTCGAGAGCGGCGAACGCCTCCTCGGTTCCCGAGAGGTCGAGTTTCAGAGAGTCCAGATTCTCGGAGATTCTGTTTGGCTTGCTAGACTTCGGAATGGTGATTGTGCCTACATCGAAGCACCACTTGATGGCGGCCTGCGCTGGCGTGCAGCCCAGAGAATCTGCAATCTCGGATATTCCCGAATCGGCCAGTTTGTGACCGCGGGCGAGTGGGGAGTAGGCCATCACCTTCGCTCCTACGCCCTCTGTAGCCGCTCGTAGGGCCGGACGCTGCAGCCACGGGTTGATCTCGATCTGGTTGACGGAGGGCATCACGGTGGCGTAGGACAGCATCGCATCGAGGTGGTGCGCACCGTAGTTGCTTACACCTATGGAGCGGGTCCAGCCATTGGACAGGCACTCCTCCATCCCGCGCCATACCGGGGCTCTGGCGCTGAGGTCCTTGGGCGGGGCGTGGACCAGATACAGGTCCATGTAGTCAAGACCGAGGTTTTCGAGGCTCTGCTGGCACCTCTGAAGCGTCTCCTCATGGCTGTTGGCGTGGGGTTGTCGTAACTTCGTTACGACGAAGATGTCCTCTCTAGGGATTCCTGACTCCCTGATGGCCTGACCTACCTCATCCTCGTTGCCGTAGGCCATCGCCGTGTCGATTAGCCTGTAACCCTGCTCGAGCGCGTACAGCACGGAGGCCTTGCACTCGCCGGGCTCGCCCATCAAGTAGACCCCTAGGCCGAATCGTGGCATCTCGGACTGATGCAGACCCTCGCCCGTGCTGGTGCTGGTGTTCGCGATGGTGAACGAGTCCATGCTCTGCGAAGGTTAGATTACGTATTCAATCGTTATTGTAGCGAGGTTGAAGCGTCATACCTCGTCGAATGGATATGGGAGAGTTACCGGAGGGTATGGATATGCCCGAATCCGAGATTACGACCCCTCATCCGTCGGCCTCTGTGATTCTCAGCAGGGAGCGTGCCGGCGGACACGAGATACTGCTTGGGCATCGTGTATCTGAGCTTCCAGCCTTCCCGGACGTCTGGGCCTTCCCAGGAGGTGGAATCAGCAGGGTCGACAGGGCTGCCGCCGAATCCCATCCGGAGTGGCTCTCGGATAGGGGGGCAGATCGGGTCTCCACATTCGCACTACTGAGGGAGATGGTCGAGGAGTTGGGCGTCGCACCTGATGGCAGCGGCGGTTTCTGCGAGGTCGGCACCGAAGTCAGGGAACTGGTCTGTGGCAACAAGTCGGGCTGGCTGGAGTCGATGGAGTCAGGAGAACTGACCGCTGACGGGTTCCACTGTGAGATGATTACCGAGCGAATCACACCTCCTCAGGCACCCGCTCGCTTCCATAACCTGTTCTTCCACGTCCCGACTGGCGGCCTAGGCGTCACTCCGACATTCCCCCCGGGCCGCTCAGAGTTCGACGAGTTCCGATGGTGGAGGCCTACTGACCTGCTTGCCTCATGGGAGGGCAACGAGTTACGGCTGCCGCCTCCCATCGTTACACTCGCTCGCGACCTAGTCGAAGCCATTGAGCACGAGGGCGACCTGCAGTCCGCGTGTGACGCCCTAGCAGCCGACCCTCCCTCTGGCCCACACAGATTCGAGTACGGCCCGGGTGTCGAATGCATACTGATTCGAACCGCCACTCTGCCCCCGGCCACCCATACCAACTGCTACATCCTGGGAGAGAGAGGTGGGGAGCGCGTCATTGTCGATCCTGCTGCTAGGGGCGAGGAGGGGCTAGAGGAGTTGGCGCTGAAGGTCCAGGAGATCGGTGACGACGGCAGTTCGATCACGGCCACCATCTTCACCCACAGGCACCCCGACCACATCGGTGACCTAGGCCGCATCTCGGAGATCTACGAAGCGCCGATATGGGCCAGCGAGGAGACTCATGCGGAGATCAACGCAAGCAATCAGGGCAGGGTCCTCAGTGAGGGCGATTCGTTCGTGCTCGAGGGACCGAGCGGAGGTGTCCGCTGGGATGTCATAGAGAGCCCGGGGCACTGCCCGGGACAGGTCTGCTTGGTCAGTGATGCAGGTGTGGTTTCCGGAGACAACTGCTCTCATGTCGGTACTATCCTAGTGCCGTCCGGGGAGGGCGACATGGGTGCTTACATCTCCGGCCTCGAGAGGATACGCAATCTGAAGCCGAAGGTGCTCTTCCCGGGCCACGGACCCCTCGTCGCCAACCCGGAGAGGCTGCTGACACACTACATCGAGCACCGCAAGGCGAGGCATCAGAAGGTTCTGGAGGCGGTACGGGCAGGCAACTCGGACGTCCCCAGCATCGCCAGCGCGGCATACTCGGACAGCCCTGAAGCGCATCCCCTGCTGGCGCAGGACCAAGCGCTGTCCCATCTGAAGGAGCTGCAGAGGACCGGTGACGTCGAAAACGATGGCAGTGGCTACACTGCGGCCTAATCCGGGTCAAGATTGAAGCACGCCCGGCGACAGCACGCAACGAAACAGAGGTCTTGCAATGGCTGAAGACAAACGATGGTGGAAGGGGGACAAGGATTCTGACACGTCCAAGGAAGACGTCGAGGATTTGCTGAATGAGGCTGAGGCCAAGCGTCTCCAACGCGAGGAGGAGTTGGCAGAGGCTGAGCACCGAGAAAAAATGGCGGAATTTACGGATCCCGTGCCCAGCACTATGAAA
>JAKUUP010000002.1 GCA_022447095.1 Candidatus Thalassarchaeum betae | reverse complement strand
TGACCTTCTCCTCATTCGCTGCTGCTGCTTCCTCCTTTGCGAGAATCCTTTCCTCCGAACGGATGACTTCACCGCTCATTCTCTGCGTGGCTAACCCCCATCCGATAACGACACCAACTATCAGGCCCAGTGTGATATACGCTAGCCCTACTGCTTCCATGTCCGAGCATAGGACTCGGGAGTACTTGAACCCTACACGATGGATTCCGAAAACTCGAAAATCTGGGACAGATTTTCTTAGGTGTCCACGCTCCCAAAGCCATGAGGGTCCGAAGGCTCGCTATGCTACTGTCCGGACTTGCCTCACACACTATTGACTCCGTCGAGCTTGAGCAGTACACCACCGACGGTGACCTAGCGGCCCGCTGGCTAGCCGATATCGCTGCATTCGGTGACCTCTCTGAGGGATGCACGGTCGCAGACCTCGGAGCGGGCAACGGCGTCCTCGGACTGGGTGCTCTGGCGATGGGCGCTGGACGGGCGACACTAGTCGAGGCTGATCAAGCGGCATGCGATGTTGCGAAGTCGAACGCCGAGTCTATGGGGTTCGCCGACTCGGTTGAAGTGATCCAGGCCACACTCGGCTCGGACCAGGTCGACCTCCGCTCTGCCGACGTGGTGATCAGCAACCCGCCATGGGGCAGACAGACTCCCAAGGCGGACCGCCCCTTCCTTGAGGCCATGATTGCCGCGGAGACTCCGTCCCATCTGCTACACAGTGCTGAGGCCACCCACATCCAACCTCTGTTCGAGGACGCGGGTTGGTCGGCCGAGAGGTATGGTGAGGCCGACTTCGCGCTTCCGGCAGCGTATTCGCACCACAGTAGGCAGAGAGGAAGAACCAGAGCAGCATTCTGGCGACTCGTCCCTCCCTGAGCCTACGGCTCAATCCGGCCGGACCGTTCATAGGGGATTGTCCGGTCGGCGGGCCGATGACCGCTGCAGCAGACGACTTCGTCACACCAGGCTCATCCGTCGAGATTCCCGAGGGGGTGGA
Organism: Candidatus Thalassarchaeum betae; assembly: GCA_022447095.1. Lineage (GTDB taxonomy): Archaea > Thermoplasmatota > Poseidoniia > Poseidoniales > Thalassarchaeaceae > Thalassarchaeum > Thalassarchaeum betae_B. The sequence goes on along the minus strand of JAKUUP010000002.1, from coordinate 83,064 downwards.
GGCCGGAGATGGAATCCACAACGACACATCTGGCGCCGTCGCAGTAGTCACGGGAACGCTGATTCAGAGCAACGGGACAATTTCCGTCGACCCCAGTAGGCCCTCAGTAAACTCCCCAGAAATCGGTGACGTAATCATCGCCGAGGTCAACCGGATCAACCCCAAGACAGCCGAGGTCCGACTGCTCCACATCGAAGGCAAGGACGGAGGACACAGAGATCTACCAGCGCTGAAACTCTTCGCAGACATCTACGTCACCAACTTCGTCGATCGCTTCCTCCCTTCCGCCGGCGACGCCATGCGCAAGAGGGACATCATACGCGCGCGCATAGTCGAACTCGACCCCATGCTCAAGGCAACCACGCGCGATGACCCTGAACTCGGAGTCCTCTACGCTTTCTGCCCACAGTGCGGAAAGGATCTGGAGACCAGCAGCAAGACTCCCGACTTCAACGTCGAGTGCCCACGCTGTGACTACACCGGCTACAGGGTCCTCTCCAACGGCTTCGGCCACGGCCACCTCATCGGCGAGGACATACAGAAGCTGAACCGTCCCGGGGCACGCTGGTCGTCCGAGGCCGAATCGATGCTCGGCCACGACGGCGCCCGCCCCTATCTCTCCCCAGTGGCCGACCACCGCCGAGGAATGAGCCACGAGATGCCTGACTCAGCCCGTCGTGCACGGGCATCGCAGTCGCGAGGCAGCGGCGGAGGGGGCAGGCCCCAGCGCGAGATGCACCCGACCACCTGCACTCTGTGCGGAACCAAGACCCAAGTCCCATTCAAACCGACTCCAGGCAAGCCTATCCGATGTAGAGACTGCATGGACAAGGTCAAGGACGGCAAGGCCTCAAGGGACGAACTCTCCAAGGAGCGCGAGGTGATGAACGCTGCTCGCGCGGAAGCAGGCGAGTCGATGGGCGCCAAACTGTTCGTAGGTGGCGTTTCCTACGATGCCACGGAGGACGAACTCCGGGAGATATTCTCGGCCCACGGCGAGTTGAAGGAGGTCCACATCGCTACCGACAGGGAGACCGGGCGCTCGAAAGGCTTCGCCTTCATCACCTTCGCCAGCCAGAAGGCAGGTCTCGCAGCCATCGAGGAACTCAACGGCACCAAGTTGCACGGACGCAAGATAACTGTGCAGGAATCCAACCCCAGTGGCGGCAGAGGACGCAAGAGACGTCCGCGCCGAAACTAGCGAAGCCGTGAATACCCGGTAACCGGCCCCCCGAGCGGGGCTCAGATGGAAGGATGGCTCGTCCTCGATGGTTACGAAGACGAGCCGGCTGCCTTCGGGGTGCCGAACTACCTCGGCTTCCACATCCGCTACATCTGCGGCGTGCTGGAGGCCCGAGGCATCCCGTACACCTACATGACCATCGATGAGTGGCGGATGCACCAGAAGCCCCGTTTGGCCGAGCCCGAGCAGAGGGGCGCTCTCAGGCGCGAGATGTCTGAGTTGGCGGGTGCGGTGGTACTGGCTGGAGCAGTGGTGCCTGGAAAGTACGTCCGAGGCACCCCCATCAGCCGGCGCGAGATGGACGACTTCCTGGCGATCTTCCCCAGCGGGCAACCTGTACTGTGCGGCGGCTGGGCAATTCGTCATTGGCGCTACGACGGCTGGATGCCACTGCGCTCAAACATGTTCTGCGCAGTCCAAGACACCGATGCGTCCCTCGATCACTACCTATCGACCGGAGAATGGGGTCACGCGAAGAGAGATCCCGAGCAGTGGACCAGATGGGCGCAGGCGGGAGCCTCTTCGAAGGCGGTCACCGAGCATCCTGACCTGACCGCACCTGACGGTTCATCAGGACCACTGGCCTACGAAATCGAACTCTACCAGGGATGCGTCCGCTTCAAGCGAGGCTGCAAGTTCTGTATCGAGCCGAAGAAAGGACTCCCACTGTGGCGCAGCGAGGAGGATGTCCTGACCGAACTGGCAGTTGCCATGGACTCCGGAGTAAGGAATGTCCGCATCGGTGGTGCGACGGACATCTACACCTATCGCGCCGAAGGCGTCGAGGAGCTTGAGTATCCTATTCCTGACCCCGAGCCGATAGCAAGGGTGCTACGCGGCGCGCGCGAGGACGAACGACTCGGAATCCTACATGTGGACAACGCCAATCCCTCTATTGTGGCTGAGAACATCGAGCCCTCGACGGAGATCACAAAGACGCTCGTCGAGACGCTATCTGACGGCGCAGTACTCTCTTTCGGTCTCGAGTCGGCCGACCCGAAGGTGCATGAGCAAAACTGGCTGAACTGCGATCCCGAGCAACTGCGGACGGCCATCCGGTTGGTAAATGAGCATGGAAGGCAACGAGGCGAGAGAGGTCTGCCCAAGCTACTGCCCGGGCTCAATTTCATCGCCGGTCTGAATGGAGAGACTGAGAGGACCTACCGCATGAACCTCGAATTGCTAAACAGTCTGCGCAACGAAGGCCTGTGGCTGAGGAGAATCAACATACGGCAGGTAGAGGGGCAGGGCTTCCAACAAATTCCGGAGCAGAACTTCCGCGAGTTCAAGCGCGAGGTACGCGAGAACATCGACCGACCCCTGCTTGAGGAGATGCTGCCGGTTGGCACAATTCTTCGGAAGGTCTGGTGGGAGGCGCACGACGATAGGATCCGCCGACCCGAGCAGGTCCTCGACCCGAGTTACCGAGATGCTTCACTCTATGGTGCGTCCGGCATCACCTTCGGCCGGCAGATAGGCGCATACCCGATTCTCGTCGGGGTCCCCTACAAGATTCCCCTAGAGACCGGCTCGGACATACTGGTGACAGGTCATGGCATGCGCAGCATCACCGGCGTTGAGGTAGGGCTCGACATCAATTCTGCCACACAGCAGCAGTTCGAGGCCATTCCGGGAATCGGCAGCAAAGGCGCTTGGAGAATGGTCTCAGCTCGTGCAAAGGCCGCTTCCAAGGGCGAGGCGTTCAACTCGGTGGAATCGGCATTCGCAGCCGCCAGCCTTGATTTTCCCCCTGTAGCGAGTTTGGTGCTCAGTTGTGATGCATGAACGATCTTGGCGTAGGAATAGTCATAATGCCTACTGATTCGCTTTTGGCCATAATAGGCACTTGTCGGACCAGTCCGACGAACCTCTTTGACCGAAACAGCGATGGAACTGCGAGCGGGGAATGAAAATGGGGGAAAAGGGTTCCAGACACATCGCGTTGGTACTACTGCTCTTACTCGTTCTTGCGGTGCCGCAGGAGGCGTTCGCCAACAGCACAGGCAAGACGGGAAAATCTGACAGCGGGTGCGGAGGTACTGCGTGTCACTCTAACACCGGCACGGTAACTCCAGAACTTTCGGGTCTGCCCGCTTCTGGATACTCTGGTGGAGCGGTGTACACGCTCACTATAGGGGGCTCTGGAGGTCCTTCAGGGACCAATGGAGGCTTCAATCTCGATGCATCCCATGGTGCATTCTCAAACCCGGGTTCGAATGCTAAGATACAGAACGATGAGGTGACCCATTCAAACTCTAACTCGCGCTCCTGGACGGTTGATTGGACCGCTCCTTCGAGCGGCTCCGGGGACGTCACATTCTACCTCGCGGTGAACTTCGTCAATGGGAACGGCGGCAATACGGGAGATGCCTGGGGGTACTCCTCTTGGACAAGTTCTCAGTCCACCACTTCGACAAATAGCTCCCTGAATCAGGCCGGCTCGGAGAGGGGTTCGGTATTCTCCAACTCCGTCTTTGAACTCAACTCCGGATCTCCTACCTTAGTGCTGGACAATGGCACCCGCGTCACCTTCGCCTCAGCAAACAACAGCAGCAGCCCGGTCTACACCTCAGACGACGTCGTGTCCATAGCTGGCTCTTGCGCTATACTCGACAACTACAGCCTCCGATGCACAGGGGTCAACAACTACGGACAACTCGGTATCGGCTCCTTCGCACTCAGCAACGGCACAGTTGACCTCGGCAACAGAATGGCAGCTGCAATCTCGGACGGCAATTCCCACAATTGCGCACTACTGGATGACGGCTCAGTCAGTTGCTGGGGGAGGAACAACGTCGGACAACTCGGGGACGGGTCCAACGCAAACAGGAACTCACCTGTGAGCGTTGACCTAGGAACCAACACCACTGCTGTAGCCCTCTCGTCTGGAATCGATTCCACTTGCGCGTTAACGAACACCGGCGCAATCAAGTGTTGGGGTGGCAACTTCTACGGAGTTCTAGGAGACGGTACTACCACCCACAGCAATGTACCAGTAGAGGTCAATCACTCAACAGGGATGCGAGCCGTTGCTATAGCCACTCCGGGCTATGGAGCCTGCGCCATCTTTGAGAATGGCTCCGTGTACTGCTGGGGTCAGTCCTACACGGTCACCGCGATGTTTGGGACTGTCACAAACGGTTCTGTCCATATTGACTTCGCCGCTGGCAGGACTGCAGTCGCCATTGATGGGACCTCCGATCACATGTGCGCAATCCTGGACAACGGCTCGATGAACTGCTGGGGCGTGAATACCTACGGTCAGTGGGGCGACGGCACATGCAGTTCGGTAATCAGCACCAGTGGATGTGATGGCCAAAACGGCAACACTCCCGTGCACGTGAGCCTCAGCAGTGGCAGCAGTGCCATTTCTATCTCCGCAGGAGCAGGTTCGACATGCGCAATCCTCGACAACTACTCGCTGCAATGCTGGGGCCAGCAGTCAGGTGAGTTCGACGGCACCTCAGACAACATGCTGCTCCCGCATACAATGAACTTCACAGACGGAGCCAACATCGCCTACTCCGACCAAGATATGGACGGCGACGGCACCCGGAATGCCTTGGACACACACATGGCAGGTGATGATGATGGCGACGGCGTCCCTGTGCCCGACGACCCCTATCCCAGCAACCCAGCGAGATGGATGAACTGCGACCCCGGATCTTGGGGACGATTGACTTGCACCGAGGCTGAGCCAGGCCACTTCGCTTTATCTGGTGACCTGTATCACCGGCCCTGCCAGGCAGGGGCATACCAACCGGAATCAGGATACCCGCTGTGCTACTCCGCCTCGGCAGGAAACTACGTGGACTCCACTCAGGCATCTGCCCAGACGCTGTGCTCTGCAGGCACTTATCAGCCCAATGTGGGACAGACCTCCTGCGTCGACAGCTCACCTGGTAACTATACCAATCCCAACTTTGGTGATGCTGGCTCGTACTCCTCGTCGGCCTTCAACATCTCAGCCAACAGTGCAGACTACAACGGATCCATCGATTCGAACAGTGACGTGCAGGATATGTTCGTGATGTCGGTGCCGAGGCAGATGGGGGTGACGGTAGGCCTGACCTCGCCTTCCGGCGCTGATTTCGATCTCGCCATCTACGACTACAACCTCACCATGCTCAATTCGAGTTACAGCACAGCATACGACGAGACCTCGACCAACAACACGAACTTCTCGGCCAATTCCAACCTGTACATACTGGTGGCACCCTACAACGGAACCGGACACTACACCTTGCAAGTATGGCTGTTCTCCACTACCGACGGAGCCGTCGTCGGTAACCCGTCGATGGCGGTGGATGTCGAGATTGGTGCCGGGCAATACCAGTGCTCCGAGGGAACCTACCAGCCCTATTCCAACGAGTCCTCGTGCGTGGAAGCCTCACCAGGTCATTACGTGCCTGATAACGGCTCGACCTCCCAGACCGCGTGCAGCCCGGGAAGCTACCAGCCGTTCCAAGGCCAGTCCTCGTGCCTGCTAGCGAGCCTCGGGAACTACGTCGACACATCTGGAGCCATAGACCAGATTCCCGCTAACGCTGGCCACTACGTCAACACCACGGGGGCCACGGACGATGTCGCGTGCGCCCCGGGCACATACCAGCCAAGCACCGGGCAGTCATCGTGCATCGACGCATCGGCCGGATACTTCGTAATGTACTACAACTCAACTAGCCAAGACCCTTGCGATATCGGCTCCTATCAGCCCAATACGGGACAATCATTCTGCCTGCTAGCCGACCCAGGTCACTACGTCAACGCCGTGGCTTCCACGACTCAGAACCCGTGTGATATCGGCTCCTACCAGCCACTGTCGGGGCAGGACAAGTGCGATCTCGCAGACCCAGGCTACTATGTTCCTTCTTCCGGTTCTCCCTCCCAGACTCCTTGTGACATCGGCTCATACCAACCTGGTTCTGGAGCCTCATCATGTATGGACTCGCCACCGGGCCACTACGTCGACAGCACCGCGGCCACATCGCCCACTCCCTGCGTGCCCGGGACCTACAACCCATCCACCGGCTCTTCGAGTTCAGATGCTTGTCTGCCCGCAGACCCTGGCAACTCAGTGCCAGCAGAGGGATCGGCATATCAGACCCCATGCACGGCAGGCCATTACCAACCGAACTCTGGACAGTCCTCGTGCCTCGACGCCGACCCCGGTAACTACGTCGACTCAGGAGGGGCTACTACACAGACCCTATGCGGCTTGGGGACGTACAACCCTGACACGGCACAGAGTGCCTGCACGGATGCTGCATCTGGGTACTACGTCGAGGGCACGGGAGCGACTCAGCAGACAGCCTGCCGCCCCGGGACCTACAACCCGAACTCCGGGAGCTCGTCGCTCGCTGACTGTGTCTCTACAGACGCAGGCCACTATACCTCGTCGGAGGCCATGTCCTCGCAGTCGGGATGTGAGGTGGGCACCTACCAGCCCAGCACCGGGCAGAACTCCTGCCTCGATGCCGACCCGGGGCACTTCGTCCCCGCCTTGGGATCAACCACTCAGGCCGAGTGCCAGTTGGGGACCTTCCAACCCGATAGCGGCGCCTCCAGTTGTCTAGATGCCGAGTCAGGAAACTACGTTGATAGCAACGGCTCTGCAACCCAGACCCCCTGCCCCCCTACCACTTACAACTCAGCAACCGGCTCTGACGACCGCGACGACTGCATCGACGTCGATCCCGGCCATTACTCCGACGTCGCGGGCCTCGCCGACCAGATTGAATGCGCCCCCGGCACCTACCAGCCGAACTCGGGTCAGACCACCTGCCTCGACTCGGACCCGGGGTACTTCGTCACCAACAGCGGCATGACGTCCCAGTCTCCCTGCCCTGCCGGAACCTACAATCCATCCTCTGCATCAGATAGTGGCTCCGACTGCATGGCCTCCGAAGCAGGGCACTACGTCGACAGTCAAGCCAGTTCCGAACAGACTCCATGCAGCCCTGGCACCTACCAGTCTGCAGTGGGCCAACTGTCCTGCTCGGATGCTATGCTCGGACATTACGCACCCAATGAGGGTCAGGCCGAGCAGATACCGGCTCCCTTGGATACCTACGCGGTCGGAACAGGCAGCACTGATGTGGAGGATTGTCCGGAGAGACACATCACGCTGCAAGTGGGTGCTGACTCGGAGGAGGACTGCCACCTCGACACGGATGGGGACAGGATTCACGACGCCTCAGACTTAGATGACGACGGGGACGGCGTCGACGACGGGGTGGACATGTGCCCACTGGGCTTGATGGGTTGGTCCAGCAGCCCCGGCTCGGACAACGACGCTGACGGGTGCAAGGACGCCGATGAGGACGCGGACGACGACAACGACGGCTTCCCTGACGATGCTGACGCCCTGCCCTTCGACTCCACCGAGTGGTACGACAACGACATGGATGGGCTGGGTGATAACGAGGACCCGGACGACGACAACGACGGACTCACCGACTCCGAGGAAGAAGTCATGTCGACAGACCCGAAGGACACGGACACCGACGACGACGGCTTCAACGACGCGCTCGACGCGTTCCCAAACAACCATCGCGAGTGGGCCGACTCCGATGGAGACGGCTACGGCGACAACGACGATGCCTTCCCTAACGACCCCGCAAAACATCTCGAGGAGGATCTTCTCGGGAAGTACGGATTCGTATTCGCTGTTCTGGGCGCCATGCTCGTGTTGGGTCTAGTAGGAACTATGGTGATGCGCCGAAGGGGCGATTCCACAATCACCGAGTCCGCAGAGCACACCGAGAGCGTGGCCTCTGAATCTCAGCCGATGTACCAGACGGAGCCTGAGGTCGAAGAGACTCTAGATTCCGACCAGTTCATCCAGGAGCTCGAGGCCGAGCTCGAGACGCCTTCAGCACCCGCCAACGCGAAACTGAACGAACAGGGCCAGTTAGTCTGGGTGGACGACTCTGGAACCGTGTTCGCACAGAACCCCGATGGGAGCCTCCTGACCTTCGATGCTGCCACCGGGTCGTGGATTCCTCTAGAATAGTAGAACCAGCGGTCACCCGCTGAGTCACTTAGTCAGCGAATCACTCTACTTTACGGACATCGGTGGCATTGGGTCCCTTCGGCCCCTCGCCGACTTCGAACTCGACAGTGTCGCCATCTGCAATCGTCCCCTCGACCGCAGTCTTGTGAACGAAGAGGTCCTCACCGTCTTCCTGTTCTATGAATCCGAATCCTTTTACTCTGTTAAACCACTTTACTGTACCCTGAGGCATATTTTCACTGCGCCACACTCATACTACTTCATCTATACCTTCCGTGGTTTAGGGAGCGGGCATCCTAGTGGATGCTGTTCCCCTCACCAGATGATTGCGTTTGCACCCCATGCAAGGCCGCCGCCGAAGGCCACGGTGACCACAAGGTCGCCTGATCCTATCAGCCCCTCATCGCGCGCCTCGCGCAGAGCGATGGGCACACTGGCGCCGGCAGTGTTGCCGTACTTGTGCAGGTTCGTGAACGTCTTGTCCATCGGCAGCCCGAGATTCTCCATACCCGCTTTGATGATGTTAAGATTCGCCTGATGGGCGATAATCAGAGAGACGTCGCCCAGTGAGTGACCGGTCCGCTCAAGAACGCCCCGAACCGCCTGCGGAAAAGCCTCGGTGGCGAAGTCCCACACAGCAGGCCCGTCCATGTGGAAGTACTGGTCTCCGTCCTCGAAGCCCGGGGACGGAATCGGCTTCTTGACTCCGCCCGCCGGGATCACGATGACCTCAGCTCCGCCGCCGTCGGACATCATCCAGCTTCCAAGTAGACCCCTGTCTTCGCCTACTTCCTGCAGGACCGCTGCCCCGGCACCGTCGCCGAAGAGGACGCACGTCGTGCGGTCCTCCCAGTTGAGAATTCTGCTGTAGACCTCAGCACCCACGACCAGCACGTTGTCGTATCCGGGGGTGCCGGCGAAACGTGCTCCTACATCGAGTGCCTGCACCCAGCCCGCACACACCGCGTTGATGTCGAAGGCGGCCGCATTGGTGCAACCGAGCTTGTGTTGGGTGATGCCTGCTGTCGAAGAGAGAGGGACGTCGGGAGAGGAGGTGGCGAGGATGAGCATGTCTACATCCTCGGGGCCAATGCCGGCCTCGTCCATGGCCTGCTTGCAGGCGATGACGGCAAGGTCGCTGGTGCAAACGTCTTCCGCGGCGATCCTGCGCTCCTTGATACCGGTCTTGGTGGTTATCCACTCATCACTGGTGTCAACTATCTCGGCCCAGTCGTCGTTGGTCATGACATCGGGTGGAACGTATGCACCCAATCCGACGATACCCACAGGCGCCATATTGTCCCGCATCGCCCAAGAGCGGACTTTCACTCTTGCTGCATCAGTCGTGCTTGACACAGACGTTCATGGCCTCTGAGAAGAAGCCCAGACTCCACTTGCCACCCTCACGTCCCACTCCGCTGTCCTTGACGCCTCCGAACGGGACGCGCAAGTCCCTGTGGAGCCAGGTGTTGACCCATACCATCCCCGTGTCGATAGCCTCGGAGACCCTCCTGCCCTTGTCGAGGTCACTAGTCCAGACGCTGCCGGCCAGCCCGTAGCGAGTGTTGTTGGCTATCGCCACAGCCTCGTCCTCGCTGCCGAACGGGTGGAGTGTGACGACAGGCCCGAATATCTCCTCAGTCGAGCACCTCGAGTCGGGGCTAAGGCCCTCGATGACCGTGGGCGCCATCCAGTTGCCACCCTCGAAGCCGGATGGTAGACAGGGCGTGCCACCGGTCAAGAGGACTCCACCCTCTTGCTTGGCCAGTTCGACGTAACCCTGCACCTTCGCGAGATGCTCCTCTGAGATGAGCGCGCCGAGATCAGTCGACTCTTCAGAAGGGTCGCCGATACGCATTGCCTCTACGGCATCCACGAAGCGGTCTCGGAACTCTGCGTAAGCGGAATCCTCGATTAGCACCCTCGAGCCACACAGGCAGACCTGACCCTGATTGAGGAAGCCAGCTCGCACAACTCCGGCTACAGTCGAGTCCATATCGCAGTCTGCGAACACTATGCTTGCGTTCTTACCGCCGAGCTCTAGGCTGAGTTTCTTGAACGCGGGAGCAGCCGATGCCGCCACTTTCTCGCCAGTCGACGTGCCGCCTGTGAAGGAGACCAGGTCTACGCCGGAGTGGGAGACCAGAGGCGCGCCAGCCCCTGCCCCTTCACCGTGGACTAGGTTGACCACGCCAGCAGGCAGGCCAACCTCGTCGATGACCCGCATCATCAGGTCAGCGGTCAGCGGAGTCAACTCGCTGGGTTTGCACACCACGGTGTTGCCCATGCCGATGGCGGGAGCTACCTTCCACGAGAGCAAATAGAGCGGCAGGTTCCACGGGGTGATCAGCGCACCAACGCCTACTGGCTTGTTGACCACGTAGTTGGTCGCGCTCGTCATCTCGAAGACCTCCTCCTCGTGCTCGCGCAGAATCCCGGCGAAGAAGCGAAAGTTTGACACCGAACGGTGGGCGTCCACTGCTCGGGCGAGTGAGATTGGCTTACCGGTATCTCGACTCTCCAACACAGCGATATCCTCGTAGCGCGCTTCGAGAGCATCAGCGATGCGATCTAACCAGCCGGCGCGCTCTGAGTGGCTCAGCGCAGCCCAAGCGGGCTGGGCTGACCTCGCGGCATCGACAGCGGCATCGACATCGGACGCATCAGAGAGTGGGATGCGGCAGATGTGCGAGCCTGTGGCAGGCTCAGTGTTGTTCATCCACTGCCCTCCGGAGTGAGTTAGGAACTGACCGCCGATGTAGTTGTGCAGATCATCCATTCAGGAACCCTCCGCGCTCTCGTTGGCGAACGGGTCTGAACGGGTCATCGCTGCAGTGTACTCCTTCCAGTCCAAGGTGAAACGGTCCCTGTCTGGGTCCCATTCGTCCCATGTGACGACACTCTCGAGTTCCTTGAGGTACTGCGGCGGCACTATCCCCGGCACGATGAACGCCTTCTGTCGATGGAGAGGGTAGGGATTGCGGAGGCGAATCCCCAGTACTCCTAGGACCGCTCGGGCTACGTACCATGTCGCCTGACTGTTCCAGCCGTGTGCGATCTTGATGACTATTCCGAGCCCTTTCGGCCAGTCTGGGTGTATGATAGAGAGTCCGAGCAGCCCGTCCGCGCCTTCCTTTGCGAGCAACTCCCCCTGGCCGGCCTTCAGGCAGGTCGAGTCGAGGCGGTTGAACCCACCAACGAGGTCAGGATGACGGTTCATTGATTCCCAAATCCAGTCCTCGTCCTTCTCTCGGACGAGACCAGCGAACATCACTGCGAGTTCGTCCACGGTGTTGGAGACCGTTGGCAAGCCACAACCGTCCTTGGCGACTCTCTGTGGCTCCCATTCGGGCTTGTCCATGATGCGGCGGAGCACATCGAGGTACATCGGGAACCAAGACGCGCTGGGAAGGGTGTAGCCGGCGCGGTTGATTCCCATCCTGCGCAGAGCCTTGAGCATCGCAGCATGTTCTCCCGAACAGGTGTGGAACCAGCGGCGGGGGCGCCTAACCTGACGGCCGAACTGGATGAGAGGGACATCGAGGGGGCACTGCATCAGCCCCCACTCGGACTCGGAGAGAAGAGACTGGGCGGCCGCCACGTGCTCGGTGTCTCCGTTATGCGAGGAGCAGGCGATTGCCTTCTGCTCCCAGTTCAGACCCTCGGCAGTCAGCGCCTCTTGGAAGGTCTTCATCATCAGCGGCTTCATCATCGAGCGTCCGTAGACCAGCACGTTGCCCCCAAAGGAGTGAACGATCTCTGTGCCGTGAGCCCAGGCGATTGCACCGTGGATGGTGTTCTCGGAGACGTCCATGCGACGGAAGTCGACCAGCGGCTCCCACTCTACGTCGCGCCCGGTGGCGATGCCGTCGTGCTGCTCACCGAGCGGATTCGTCGGGTAGACGGCGGAACCCGGTCTGCCGGGTGCCACGCTCGATGGTCGACCACTTTCTCCCTCGCTCATATCACACACCTCCGTTGACGCGCGGTGCGACCTTGGTCATGAATGCCGTCATGTTCCTCTTGACGCGTTCGCTGTCGTGGTTGAAGAAGTCGAACCAGCACATCAGGCGGTCATCGGGATGGAATCTTTCGAGAATCTGCTCGCTCACGCGCTCGACATTTCCTATCACTGCATTGTCAGTCGCCCGCTCGACCTTCGCCGGGTCGATGGTACCCTCCAGAGCGCTCCAGTAGGTCGAAAGCGCGGCTTTCGCCTCATCCATCGCCGCAGCGTTCTGCTCTTCTGGCGTGAGTCCACTCTCATCGTTGACGAAGACCATGATGGTGCGTGGCATCATGCTTCGCTCCCATGGGCCGCCGTCAGGGTGGTAGTGCTCTCTGAACCTGTCGTGTGTCTCCTCGATGATGTGAGGCGGGGTTATGCTGAGGTTGAACACCTGCACCGGCCTGAGTTTGTTCACATCGGCCTGCAGTCCAGGGTCGTGGCTGCCGAGCACCAGGTTGAGCAGTTCCCTCCTCCACTCTTGGGGTATCGTCTTGATATCTTCAAACTCGTAACGACTCTCGATGGTCACCTCGTCCGGCTCTCCATCTAGCCCTCGGAATTCGACGGCGGCCTGCTGCACCATCCTCCAGTCCTCGTCAGATCGGAAGTTGGCCCTAGTCAGTACTGTGGGTCGGATCATGTCCGACGATACCACCTCGCCGTTCAGTAGTCGGAGGAAAATCTCCGAGGCTTCGGCGAAGACCTGGCCGCGCAGGGCCGGCCAAGCGGCCACTTCTACCGCGTCGCGCGGGACGACGCCATAGGGGCGGGCCATGAACTCGAAGCGACCGGCTGAGAAACCGACGTGCAGGCGGCGGGACTCATCCGGGTCGAGGCCGTGCAAGGCGAGAAACGAACCCACACGCTCGGCTTGTGCGATCGGCCCCCCCGAGCCGAGGATCGACATCACCGCGCTACCGACTTCCATCCGCTCGGTACGGGCGAACATCTGCCCTGCGACTTGGAAGAAGTCGGTACAAAGCCCCACCTCACCGGGGAAGTGAGGCACTACGGGCCTGCTGTTGTGCTTCTGCACCTCTGTGGAGAGGTGCGCCTGAGCGACCCAGCCCACTCCGAAGCCGAGCTCGTCGGCGAGCTCCACTTGGTCGAAGAAGCCGGTGAACATCTCGCTCTCGGAGGGAGTGTAGCCGGAGGTATCCGGCGTCTGAGAGATTGAGAAGAATATGTCAAAGCGCAAGCGCATCACCAATCAGATCGAACGCATTCTCCCGCCGTCGACTGCTAGACTGATGCCGCGGACGGCGCTGCTACTTGGTAGGCACAGCCATGTGACCGCAGCCGCAGTCTCGAGCGGGTCTATGAGCCGCTGGATGGGCACGCCGCTCATCCACTCGTCGCGCACATCCTCGACCGGCTTGCCGGTGCTCTCGGATATCGAGGCGGCCAGCGAGCCGAGCCGGTCGGTGTCGGTGAAGCCGGGCATGATGTTGTTGATGGTCACGCACGCGGGCAACTCGCGAGACAGTGATTTGGCCCACGAGGCCATCGCCCCGCGTAGAGTGTTCGAAAGGCCGATGTTGTCGATCGGCTCGCGCACCGAGGTCGAGATGATGTTCACGATTCGCCCGGTGCCGGCTACTTCCATCTCAGGAACAAGTGCCTGAGTGATTGTGTGAGCAGCGTGCAGATGGCGGCGGAACGGGCCTTCGAACTCGTCCAGCGTGTTTTCCAGCAGCGGACCTCCGGGCGGACCGCCTGAGTTGTTCACCAGGATATGTATGGTACCCATGCCTGAGACGGCCTCGCGCACCGCATCTAGGTCTTCGAGATCCAATGCGAGGACCTCATGCCCATCTCCGTGCATCTCAGTCACCAGCGAGTCGAGGTCGGCCGTAGAGCGGGCGCACGCGACTACGCGGGCACCCGCGCGAGCGAGCATCAGCGCGCAGGCGCGGCCGATGCCCTTTGAGGCACCGCAAACGAGCGCAGTTTTTCCGTCTAGGACGCCTTCGGCAAACGGGAATCCGTCATTGAGCAGTTCATCGTTCATATTCACACCTAATCCACGTAATGAGCGTACGTTTGGTCGCGCAGTTTCTGGTAAACCACCTCAAGCACCTCATCCGACGCATTGCGGAAGGTAGGGTACTCGCTTTCACCTTGTGGTCGACGCATCTCATCCCATCGGCCGTCCTCGTATGCCATCAATGCCTCCTTCATCAAGACTCCAGCCAAGGCCAGTGTCTGGTAGCACAGATCTTCGTACGTCATACCCCGCTTCACAGGCACTTCGCGCCTCAGTAGCATCTCACCCGTGTCTATGCCGTTGTCGCAGAAGTGGCACGTTGAGCCAACCCTGATGTCGTGATAGACAGACCATGCCGGTGAGGCTGAGCCCCTGCAGTCGGGAAGAAAACCCGGATGTGCGTTGATGACCCCGTCCTTGGGGTAGTCGAGAATCTCCCCACGGATGATCCGGGTCCCGCCGAAGACGATGAGATCGAGTTCCATGCCATTGAGGTGAGGCATCACCTCGGGTGACCTGTGGATTGGGACGGTGACGAGCGGGATGCCGTTTTCGGCGGCTTGTTCAGCGATTGGAGGCGCTATCGGATTCCCCTCGATGCGTTTGAGGAACTTCTCACGCTCCTCGTCTCCAATCGCCGAATCCTCTTCGATTATGATCTGCGGCACAAAGCCCCCTGAGAGGATCTGCCGTAGCATCTCGCGACCATACGGATGCTCCTTCAGGAGCAGATAGGCGAATCTCGGCTTGGCCATTGTCCCCGTTTCGCGGAGGGGCCTTAGATACCCGTTATTTTCGGTCAGGGTGTAACCCTGCTTCTGTCGCGCGGGAACAGCACGACCTCTCGGACGTTGCCCGCCCCTGTCAGGACCATCAGCAGACGTGCCACACCAAGCCCCCAGCCGGCATGCGGAGGAGCACCATAGCGGAATCCATCGGTGTAGAATGTGAAGTCGGCCGGCTCGAGGCCCATGTTGCGCAGGTTCTGCTCGAGTACGTCCACCCTGTGCTCGCGCTGACCGCCGCTCGTCATCTCGTCGCGCCCGTAATTGAGGTCGAAGCCCCGGCTGAGTTGCCCGCCCGACGCACTCTCCTCATCCTCCTTGTGGTGGATGTAGAACGGCTTCATCGACATCGGCCAGCGTGGAATGAAGTGGAAGCCGGGATACTGAGCTGCAATGATATCGCAGTGGTGACTCTCGATGTCGTCACCCCACTCTATCTCACCACCGCCGACCTTGACGATCTCGATGGCGTCGCAATAGGGTATGCGAGGGAATGGTAGACTCGGGATATCGACGGTCACAGGCTCTTGGTCCTGACTGGCTCGGTATTCGTTGACCACGTCGATGAGGTCTAGATCGTTGGCTGCAACTTGACTCCAGATATGATGAATCATTCTCTCTTGAACGCCCATCACGTCTTCGTCATCCATCCAAGCGCCCTCGATATCGAAGGAGATGAACTCGTTCAGGTGTCGATAGGTGTCGTGCTTCTCGGCGCGGAAGGCCGGACCGATCTCGAACACTCTTTCGAGCCCGCCGAGCACAGCGAGCTGCTTGTACAACTGCGGGCTCTGCGAGAGGTAGGCATCGGTCTCGAAGTATTTCATCGGGAACAGATTGGTGCCGCCCTCAGCTGCAGCAGCGATGATCTTCGGGGTGTTGATTTCCTGGAATCCCTCGGAGATGAGGTGGTCGCGGCCGTACTGCAGTACCTTTCCTCGCAGTTGGAACATCGCGTTCACATGGGCTCGCCGCAGGTCGAGGTGACGGTTGTCCAATCTGACATCGAGTCCCACATGGACATCGTCAGTCACACCTACTGGCAGTGGTGCTGCAGCATCGGCGAGTACTCTCGCGCCCGTCACACTGATCTCGTACTCTGGTGGAGGGGCCGGCTCGCCCTCGGCGAGTTTAGGCGGGCGCTTCTGGGCAACGGCCCCGGTGACTTGGATGGTCGATTCGCGGGTCGCTGATTGTATGGCGTCGAACAGTGAATCGTCCAAGTTGTCTCTTTTCAGGAACGCCTGTATGTGACCGGTTCCGTCTCGCAGCATCAGGAAGCAGATTCCCCCGCGTCCTCTCACTGTCTCGGCGTAGCCCGCGACAGTCACTTCGGAACCAATCATGTCCGCACCGTTGGACACCACCTGCCCTATGGTATGGGAGCGGTAGGCCGTAGGCCTCCATCCGCTGCTGTCCCTCATGCCCCTCTCGTGTCGGGACGGGGTTTTGAATGGTATCGGGCCGGGAGGCTCAATCATCCGACAATCGTTCAAGATAAGTGTCGTCGAGTTCGGGAGGGAAGGCCAGCCAGCGGATGAGCACGAAGTTGAAGAATCCGAACAAGCAGGTGTTGATCAGCCAAGCGACATAGTGGTTGATGAGCCACTTCTCAATCATGATGTACTCGAGAGTGGTCGTCACCACCAGTTGCGCCGTGTAGCACCAGAACGCCCTGTTGAGACTGGTGGAGTAGGTAAATGTCGACTTGAAGGTAAATCTGTAGTGCATATAGTGGGCTTCGACGTTCCCTATGATGTTGGACACAACCCACGCTGACACTGCAGTGTGAGCGTCCCAGAGATTCACCCAGTACAGAATCTGGTAAATCGCAAAAGCGAATGCGGAGTTGAAGCAGCCAGTGACGTTGAACCTCATGAACTCCCGGAAGACTGTGTCTGAAGTCCAACCGACATCGGCAACCCTGTCTCTGAAGTCGCTGACCCAGCCCACGGGTAGCCCCTCACTCTTCTTCGTAAGGAGCAATCTTTGCCGCAATCAGCAAGAAGGCGGTGTGCCCCATCGGCTGGTTACCGGGCCTGACCCCGCCTTTGCTCGCCTTGACCCACTTGCGCTCGATCATCTCACCGGCCCATTCGATAACTAGGTCCTGCTCCTGAGCAGCCTCCCAAGACTTCTCCAGTTGGGCGGTGGTCGGGCAGTAGCAGGCCAGCCTTCCACCGGCTCGCAGCAACGGCTCGATGACCGGGACGACCTGCCACGGTTCGGCGATGTCGATGATGGCAGCATCAAGCGATTCGCAGACCTCTGAGACAGCCTGTCCGACATCGATTAGATCGCCGTCTATCAGGTGCCAGTCGGGGAACTCAGGAATCACCTCTGACAGTCGCTCCATGTTGGCTCGGCCGACCTCAGCGTGCTCAGGTCTGGATTCGACTGAGATGAGGGTCCCAGATGAGCCTAGGACGTTGGCCAGATGCATCGCGAGTCCGGCCGAGCCGTGCCCACCCTCAAGGACCCTTGAACCCACCCCGATTCCCATCCAGGAAACGAGGAACCCCGAGTCCTTTGCGCCGATGACTTGAGCCCTCCGCGCCATGTTCCGGCGGGCTTCAGGAAGTGCAGGATCGACGATGGTCAACGACTTCTGCCCGACACTGATTCTGTCGCCGATAGAGTAGCCGTTCAGGAGCTGCTCGGCATCGAACCTGCCCAGTCCTTTCACCTTGACCTCACCGGGAGCCCGACGCAGCAGGTAAGCCCGTCCATCGTCCTCCCTCAGTGCTACCCACTCGCCGCCGCCATCGGCATTCATGACCACCCCGGTCAGCCTCCACGCTTCAAGTTCTTCGGCGGCTCTATAGAGCCGATAATTCGCCATCTCATAAGTGCAACATGGTTATACGGCGCCTCGCTGCGGGAAAAACGATGACTACAGTGCGAATGCTCTCAATCATTCAACCGGTGACCTTGGCAGCTCTGGTAGTCATGATGTCCTTCACAGGCTTCATGGCG
Organism: Candidatus Thalassarchaeum betae; assembly: GCA_022447095.1. Lineage (GTDB taxonomy): Archaea > Thermoplasmatota > Poseidoniia > Poseidoniales > Thalassarchaeaceae > Thalassarchaeum > Thalassarchaeum betae_B. Next base: position 65,049 of record JAKUUP010000002.1, on the reverse strand, counting down.
ATGGACGATAAGGTCGAGGAACGCGAACAACTGGAGCAGAAGAAAATGCCTCTGTATGCAACCAGTCCGGGGCACGCTGTGTTCGGCGAATACGTCGGAGCGCACTGGTGCGGGCCGTGCATGGACAGCGCATCCCCTTCGCTTGCAAACCTCAAGAGTTCGAACGGCGAGGACTTCACCTTCGTTTCGTTCTTTGAATCCTCTTCCGGAGGCTGGCCCTCCGACGGCCCGATCTACAGGACGGACCACGTGATGGCGGCCTCAAGCGGCTACCCTACATTCGGCTTCGCCGATGCCCAGAGCGGGACATGCTACAAGGTCGGCTCCGCCGGAAACAACTACTACGACGCCGACTACTCGGCCGGCGGATGCATGGGTTCTGACGTATCCGACTACGCAATGGAACTCTCTACCATCCTGAACAGCGCTGGCGACGAGGTCACCATCACAGTTGAGGTGACCTACCTAGGATCGTCGTCCTCAGTCACCGTCTACCTCTACGGAGCGGTCACCGAGCGGATCGGCGCCGATGCCTACGACAACGGCAACAGGCCTCACAACAACTGGAGGGAATGGCTCCCCAACAGCAACAACAACGGCTTTGAGCAGCTGACCCTGACTCCGAACAATGTCGCTGAAAGGACTTGGACGGTTCCACTGAGCACGGTTAGAGCAGCACCCGGGCACACCCAGTTCGAGAACTTCTGGCCCGTCCTCGCCTTGATGGACGGACCGCACACTTCGTACAACACCTTCCTCTCAGCCGTCGACCTCGACATGATCCCGCTCGTCGACGTGGGCGTCTCCGACTTCCAGATTGAGAACCAGAACGGCAATCTCGGCTTCGTTCCGGGAGATATCTTGGATGTCTCCGTCGAGATTACCAACTACGGCGTCGACCCCTACAACGACGGTGGCGAGATCGCCATCTACGAGCTCCAGGGTCTCGACGAGATATACATCGGAGGCACTTCAATCACTAACCTCGCCACCGCCGGAACCCAGACACTGACCGTTGATTTCGACACATCCCAAATCACGCCCTACGCATCCGGCGCCACGACTTTCCGAGCCATGCTCCTCGGCCTCACCGCGGATCGTGTATCGTCGAACGACTACGCCGACGACAGCGCGCTGCACGACATGCCGCCTGTCTCCAACCAGCCGACGGCCATAGCCTCGACCTCGATCGAGAGGGGCGACACCATCCAGTTCGAGTCGACCGCCCTGCCCAACGACTTGGTGGACGACATGTCCACGCTGACACCTACGATGCACTACTCTACGGCAGGATCCGAGATGTGGGACGAAGCATGGATCACCGATATTGACATGGTGGGAAGCGGCGGCAACGCCCGCTATGTCCACACAATCGCAGTTCCTCTCAATGCTGAAGTGGGGGATTACGACCTCAGAATCAAGTGGACCGATGCTGGCGGCCAGTCAAGCGACTGGATGATATCCGCCGCAGCCTTCGAATTGGAAAACGCCCTGCCCATCGTTCTGGGCAACGGACACCCTCAGTACGCCGGGATGCCTACTGTCAAGGTCGAGACCCAGGAAAGGGTCTCTGTGATCGGTCTCGTCCACGACGCCGAGACTCCGATTTCGTTGCTTAGTATCGACAGTAACTCTCCCGAGTTTGTGGAGTGGGATTCCTCGACGCTCGAAATAGTCGTCGAGTTCAGTCAAGTCATCAGAGACGGCCAAGGCAACCCCGTCCCACAGGGTATGTTCGTCACGGTAGATGACGGCGACGACGTTAACTCTGGAATGATGATGTTCAACGTGATAGAGAACGGTGCCCCTAGGTGGGCATCTATACCGACTCAGTCCTTCGAAGAAGGCGGCTCCGCCAGCATCGGTCTGTCAGAGTTCCTGTCCGACACCGATGACAACGGCTACCCTGTCCCAGTCTCAGGACTGACGCTTGAACTGCTCAGTAACTCAGACGAGTCACTGGTCGATGCAAGCATCTCCGGCCACTCTCTCTCCGTTGGCTCACTTGACGACGACTCGACCGGAATCTCCGAAATCACCGTCAGGGCCAGTGACGGCGTCAAGTTCTCGGACACCGTAATCACCTTCCACGTCCTCAACGTCAACGATGCACCCCGCATCGACCTGACCGGAATCGACGAGTTTACTGTCAAGATCGGCGACAGGATCACCCTTGAGTTGCTCGACAGGATGACAGACATCGACGACCCAGATGAAGAGATCTGGGCCACGGCGATGACCTTCGTCCCCGGTGCAGTCCAGTTCAATCCCATAACTGGCATACTGACCATGGCGTGGGAAGATTCTGGGGAAGAGGTGGTCACTATAACCTTGGAAGACAGGCATGGTGACGCCAGTGCCGCCATCATCATCATCGATGTTGTCGACGACCTGCCGCTCTTCTGGGAAACCGACCTTGTGGCTAGTTTCGACACGGTCGAGTACGGCACCAATCCGACGTTCATGATTCAGAACGCGGGGCAGTACGAGCTGACCGACATCAAGGTCCTCTGGACGATATGCAACAGCATAACTGGAATCTGCCACTCATCGGGCATCTCACACAACCTCGGGCCGTTTATCGCCAACCACGTCAGCGGCGCTGGCCTTGGTGTCGGTGATTACATCACGCTCTCAGTCGAAGGCATCGACCAGAACGGCTTCGACCGTGTTACGGAGGAGCAGCATCGGATATACGCCATCGCGCCGCAGGAGATCATCGAAGAACCTGTGGACGATGACCCGGAAACCGAATCCACCGGCACCAGCCCCATGATGTCGATGGGATTGGTGGGAATCGGACTTCTGCTATCTCTTGCACTGGTCCTCGCGCTCGCCATCACTCTGCGACGCCAGAGCCTCGCTTCAGAGTCGGCAATTGACTACGCCAGCACGGTTCGCGACGAGGAATATGAGCACTCTCAGGAAGCCGAGGATGGCTTGTCTGAGGACATACCGCCCCCACCACCTATGATGCCACCACTTCCACCTGAGGGACTGCCTCCCGGATGGACCATGGAACAGTGGCACTACTACGGCGCTGAGTACCTCAGCCGGCGCCAGTAATCGCACCTATTTGCGAATGCTGGCCATGACGCACCTTCAAGAAGGTGCGAGCGTCAGCCCGATCTCCGGGGGAGCGATATGAGTGATGAGTCAGCCCAGTCGGACGACATCGAGCAGCCTGAACAGGATGCCTTGGAATCCTGGGAAGACGGACCTGCTTTCGGCGTATCCGAAGACAAGGATCCGATATGTGAGACACCTGTGGAGGAGTGGATCTCAGATGTCGACATAACCTCAACCGCAGATGTGCCAATTCCCCCGAAACTGGTCGATCAGGTCATCGGGCAGGAAGCCGCCTCGATAGTGGTGCGCAAGGCTGCCGAGCAGCGACGCCACGTCATCATGGTCGGCGAGCCGGGTACAGGTAAGTCAATGCTGGCACGCTCGATGACCGAGTTTCTGCCGGGCGAGCAACTCGAGGACATCATGGTCTATCGCAACCCGGAGGACGAGAATGAACCAATCGTTCGCACCGTCCCGGCTGGACGCGGATCCCGGATTCTCTCCGAGCGCAAGGCCCAGATTCGAATACAGAGGGAACGTACCAACCGCACCCTGCTGTTCGTCGCCCTCGTCATAGGGGCCGCTCTCCTGTTGGCGACCATCTCCAGCGGCGAGATACTGACGTTCATCTTCGGCTCATTCATCCTCGTATTCGGCTACTTCTTCCTGCGAACCCGTCTGACGGCTGGCGACGAGGCGAACATACCAAAACTCCTCATCAAGCACGAGCGCGACGACGAACCCCCTTTCATAGACGCCACCGGGACTCTCGCTGGGGCTCTGTTGGGCGACGTCCGCCACGATCCGTTCCAGTCCGGTGCCGATCTGGCTACTCCAGCACACGAGAGGGTCGAGCCGGGTGCTGTGCACCGGGCCAACAAGGGCGTTCTCTACATCGACGAGATCCGTATGCTGAGGATGGAGGAGCAACAGGCTCTGCTCATCGCGATGCAGGAGAAGGAACTCTCGATCAGCGGCCGCTCCGAACGCTCCTCCGGTGCACTGACCAAGTCGGAGCCCGTGCCAACCGATTTCATCCTCATCGCGGCCGGCAACCTCGACAGCCTCCAGAACATGCACCCCGCACTACGAAGCCGCATCCGAGGCTACGGATACGAGGTTTACGTCAACACCGACATGCCGGACACTGAGCGCAACCGCCGCCGCCTCGTCCGCTTCATAGCGCAGGAGGTCCGGAACGAGATGGACAAGGACTCAGGCAAGGCGATTCCACACTTCGACCGAGACTCAATCTCACTGATACTCAAGGAGGCGCAGAGACGCAGCGGGCGCCGCGGCAAACTGTCTCTGCGACTGCGCGAGCTCGGCGGCCTAGTTCGCATAGCCGGCGACCTAGCAGCCGAAGAGAGCGCCGAACTGACTCGTTCGATACACGTTACTCGGGCTAGGGAGATTGCTAAACCTCTCGAGCAGCAGGTAGCGGACCGCTACCTCGAGCGCCAGTCAGAGTACGCTCTGCTGGTCAACCGAGGGCACCGCGTCGGACGAGTCAACGGACTCGCCGTGCTCGGCGCAGACAGCGGGCTTTCCGACTACTCCGGAGTAGTCCTCCCGGTGGAGGCGATGGTCACACCTGCCCAGGGGATGTCCGGACGAGTCATAGCAACTGGGGGGCTGTCGGACTTGGCCAACGAGAGTGTGACCAACATCAGTGCTGTCATCAAGAAGCTCACTGGCAAGGATATCAAGGACTATGACTTGCATGTCCAGTTTCCCGGCACTCACAACGTCGACGGAGACAGCGCGTCAATCACGATGGCAACTGCCATCATCAGTGCCTTTGAGGGCGTACCAATCGAACAGAACCTCGCTATGACAGGCTCGCTCTCGGTTCGAGGAGAGATACTCCCAGTCGGCGGCGTGACTGCTAAAATCGAGGCGGCTGCCAAGTCCGGAATCGAGAAGGTTGTGATACCCCGTGCGAACCTGCAGGATGTCCTGATGGACGACAAGTGGGAGAAAAAGGTCGAAGTGTTTGCAGTGGACTCACTCGATGAGGTTCTCGAGCACGCTCTCGTGGGAGCAGAGGAGAAGGTCAGTCTTGTCGAGCGCCTCTCCAATGTAATCGATACCATTGCCAAGGGGACCGACACCCAACCTTCTGCTTGAACGGCACCTCGCCGTAATGCTTCAAGGTTCACGAGTCGCAACGACCGTCTTCATTGAGGGCTCAATGTTCGTGACCAAGGTTCAGGGAATCAGCCAAAATGAGCAATATTACCAGAATGATAATTCCTGTGATGACATACATTAGTGCCTTCCTCCCTGTATCGGGATTGTGGATATCAGGAAGTGTATCGACAGTGGCGACATACAGGAAAGTACCTGCGGAGAACAGCATTGCCAATCCAATCATATGATGTCCCAAGTCAGTCAATGCATAGAATGCGACCATGATCATCACAGGTGTTGCCAAAGAGAAGATTACCACATCGCGAATGGATTTACTCTTGTCTCCCCGCTCATGCATTGAGAACACACCGAGGCTGAATGCTGCAGGTGCTTTGTGAATTAGCACAGCAAACGCTACCGCGGCTGTCACAGTGACTCCCCCGCTGGCCGCCGCCGCTCCAATCGCCAAACCATCGGTCGCGGCGTGAAGCGATAGACCGAATACCAACATCCAGCCTGGAGGGCCGTGATGGACATGGCTGTGTCCATGGTCATGTTCGTGATCATGATGCTCTTCATGAACGGCATGCCCAATGCCCGAACCTTCGAGAATTAACATCAGTGCGAATCCGGCGAGAATGGCTCCACCCAAAACCAACGTTTCGGCGTGTTCGTCTTCGGAGGCAAGCTCGAATCCCTCGGGAATTACAACCAGCATGGCGGACGCGATGAGGATTCCAGATGCAATTCCGGTGAGCATCTTCAGTTTGGAGATATTCTCCTTGGATTGGTTGAGTATTGGCAATAGCCCACCGACCAATCCGAACACCAGCGTGAGGCCGACATAGAGTAATGGTGGTTCCACGCCTCGGCGACTCATTTCTCATTATTGAAAAAATCGTATGACACCTCACAGGAACCGTGATTCGCCGAGCGGTGGGTTGAGGGTGAGATCCGTTCAGGACTGCCCATGGGAGACAAGACGATACCGGCAGCAGTGGCACATGGTGGCGCCGGACCGGGCCCAGACAGACAGCACAACGTCGAGGCCGCGTTGCAGCGTGCCGCCGAGATACTCCAAGCCGGCGGTTCGGCCGTCGAGGCTGCCGTCGAGGCATGCGTCCTACTCGAGAACGACCCGGTGTTCAACGCCGGCACAGGAGCGGTATTCCGAAACGACGGCTCGATTCTTCTCGATGCCTCCTTGCAGACCTCTGACGGTCGCATGGGCTTCGTCATAGCGATGCGCGACACCCCCAATCCTATTCGCGTCGCAGCCGACCTGCTCGACGAGGAGATCAACGGCCTCGCAGGTGACGGGGCGAGGGTCTGGGCAGATGCCAGAGGCCACCCCAAGGCCGCAGTGGAAGGCAGACCGCCCAAGGACGAGTCCGGTGACACCGTGGGAGTCATCACTAGGGACTCTAACGGATCTCTAGCCTGCGCGACCAGCACCGGCGGGACCAGTGGCCGTCCGGCAGGAAGGGTAGGAGATGTCCCGTTGCCTGGCTCTGGCTTCTGGACCCAGGGAGGCTTAGCCGTCGCCTCCACCGGCGTGGGAGAAGCGATTACCAAGTCTCTGCTCAGCTACAGAGTCTATAGGCGAATCCGCTCGACTGGCGACTCGCTGGATACCGCTATGCAGTGGGGGATTGACGAGTTGATCGATGAGGGAGTATCAGTCGGATTGATTTCGCTTGGCTCCGAAGGCGAGGGGCGTGGGCACTCGAACACGGACATGCCATGGGCTGCTTGGACAGGATGAGCCAGACCGATGTGACTTCGTTCCGGGGATGCGCTTAAGGAGCCCCCTCGGGTGGCCGCGTCAGAGGGATATGCTTGACCGACATCGAGGACAGGATACAGCAGATTGCTCAGGTTATCGGACAGCTCGATGACAGGCAAGTCCCTCGCAACATCAGGAACCTTTCTAACGACGCAGTGGAGAAGTGGCTTCTCAACAAGGACAAGGAGATGGACCTGAGGCTTGGTATGACTGCCTCGATACTGGACGACATCTTCAACGACGCAAACCTCCCCATCCACTACGGCCCCCTGTGTCTGCAGATTCAAACCGCTCTCGAGACGCTTTTAGCCGAATTCAGACGCTCCTGAGCCTTGAAGAGCAGAACTCCTGTCGCTCTGCCTCCGAGGGCTAGGTATGCCGAGTTGGACCAACCTGTCCTACGCGAACGTCGCCACCACGTCCCCCGCTGCGCACAGAGTCTCATTGGAGTGGTCTGAAGCGCTTGCGCGCGGGGGCGCTGCTGAGTTTGACGGCGAGGCAGAGAAGAACGGTATGATACCACTACGCCGAGCCGCCGCGAGGTTGCTGTCATGCGATATCGGGGATGTCTGCGTCGGATCGAGCGCTACTGAACTACTATGCTCGCTCGCATGGGCAATATCCCCTCCAAGCGGCAGCAACATAGTCTCGACACGCGCCTCCTTCCCGTCCACTGTGTACCCGTGGCGCAGGGTCGCTGAGGAAAACGGTGCAGAAATCCGCCTAGCCGGTCACGACGAGGACCTCTACACGGACCCAGAGGAGATACTCGCACTGATTGACCAAGATACCTCTGTGGTCACCCTGTCGCATGTCGAGTACTCCAACGGCCAGCGCTACGACCTGCCAAGATTCGCTGAGGCGGCGCATTCTGTGGGGGCTGTTCTGATCGTTGATGCCACGCAGTCGATGGGCATGCTCCCTATCGATGCCTCAGCAACAGGTGCCGACGCTCTGGTCTCATCTGGCTACAAGTGGCTTCGTGGCACATATGGTGCCGCGGTTGGATACATCTCGCCCTCGGTGAGGGACGGCTTGGTACCGGGGCTGCTGGGCTTCCGTAGCCACGCCGACCTCTGGGACTTGAGGGCCGACCGGCTGGAACTTGCCGATGACGCCAGCCGTTTCGAGTACACCACTATCCACTTCGGTGCAGCCCTAGGGCTCGCAGCAGCAGTTGATGAACTGGTGCAGATGGGTATGGAAGAGGTCTGGAGGCACGACCTATCTCTGGCTGACTCCGTTATCGAGGGTGCTGCGAATCTAGATCTCAAAATTGCCTCTCCCCTATCAAAAGCCGAGCGCAGCGCCATAGTGAGTCTACGACTGCCAGAGGGAGTCAGTAGTGAGGAGGTGGCCCGCAGACTACAGGACGAGTATGGGATATTGGTGACAAGCCGGGCCGGACTGCTCAGAGTTTCACCCCACATCGACAACGACGACAACGACGTCAGGATGCTGCTTGAAGCGCTGGCCGAGATCCTCGCTTAGATGTGAGGCCCGAGAATCGCACCCGCGATGACGAACATGATGCAGGCTATACCTAGATCGATTACCCTCCACGCCTTGGGGTTGTTCAGCACCGGCGAGAGCATCTTCGCACCATATCCTAGGGAGAAGAAGAATACGAAGGAGGCCGCAGCAGCACCGATTCCGAAGGCCAGCCGCTCATCCCCCAGATATCTGCTGGAGGCCCCTCCGATCAGCAGCAGGGTGTCGACATACACGTGCGGATTGAGGAAGGTGAAGGCGAGTGCGGCGGCAATGGTCGGTCCGAGTTCGCTCTCACCGTCCCCCTCGGTTACCATTCCCTCCGGGTTCATCGCCGATCTGATTCGCAGCAATCCGTACCCAATCAAGAAGACGGCTGCGAATACAGCGATCCAGATTGCCGCATCTTCCATCTCAGACAGCACCGAGCCGACGCCCAGAACTCCAGCTGCAATCAGACTGGCGTCAGCCAGTGCGCAGACTAGGCAGACGGCGAAGACGTGTGAGCGAAGAAGTCCCTGTCTGAGGACAAAGACGTTCTGAGGACCTAGTGCGAGTATGAGCCCAATACTGAGGGCGAAACCTTCGAGCCCTGCAGACTCGAGGCCCATGCTCATGTCGTCCTGCGCTCGGCAGCCTTGATCCGCATGCCCGTGTATCCGCACTTGCGGCACACCCTCGGCTGGCGTCCCCTGTGGGTCGCCGAGCAGCGCATGCAAATCCACTTCTTCAGTAAACGCGCCTCTGCCTCTGGGTGCCTCTGAGCCATGCAGACCGGCCGACCTACCGGCCCTTCATAATCGCTTCCCACCGCGAAATCGCCCGGAAAACAGAATTGTTCTCCGCCAAAGCATTCATCCGCCCTCCATAGTGCCCGAGGCTACGGTGCCAGCCAGCGTCGTGCTTGGAGCCCAGTGGGGCGACGAAGGTAAAGGCAAGGCCATAGACCAGCTAGCCAACCATTCCACATGGACCGTCCGTTTCCAGGGCGGCAACAACGCCGGTCATACCATCGTCCTCGGAGATACCACCCTCAAACTCCATCAGATACCCTCTGGGGTGACCTATGATCACTGCAACCTGGTCCTCGGTGATGGCATGGTGATAGATCCTTGGGTACTGGATGAAGAACTGCAAAAGTGGCATGCACTCACCGATGAGAGGCCCGAAGGCAAGCGGCTGTTTATCAGTGAGCGAGCCTCGATAATCCTGCCTTTCCACAGACTCTACGACGGCGCCGACGAACTCGTGGGCACCACTGGCCGTGGAATCGGCCCGACTTACCGCGACCGCATCGAGAGGGTCGGAATCAGGTTCGCTGACCTCACAAACATGGTGGACGACGCAGAGGCCATCCGAGCCGCTGCTGAGCGTATGAACAAGCAACTCGCCACAGTAGGGGTCGAGCAGAGCATCGTACCGGAGACGCTGCGGGCTGACCTCCAGTGGGTACTCGACAGATACTCCGAAGCCATCAAGCCCACCGGGCTGATGGTCGATCTCGCTCTGAGGAACGGCGAGCGAATCTTGCTCGAAGGGGCGCAAGGCGCCATGCTAGACATCGATCAAGGAACCTACCCCTTTGTCACCTCATCGGTCACCAGCAGAGCCAACGCCACTCACGGCGCAGGGATACACCCCGGGCATGTCGACCAGTGTTTCGGCATCTCGAAGGCCTACACCACGCGTGTGGGCAACGGGCCATTCCCCTCCGAACTCTCCCTCGATGAGGGCCCTGGCAGGCACATGGCACAGGTAGGCAACGAGTACGGCACCACCACCGGCAGGCCCCGACGCACTGGATGGCTCGACATGGTCGCCCTGCGTGAGAGCCACCGAATCAACGGGTACACCGGACTGGTCATCACCAAATTGGATGTCCTGGGCGGCTTGGACGAACTCAAGATATGTGTCGGCTATGAGATGGATGGCAAAACACTCCACGTCATGCCGACCACGAGTGAGGAACTAGCGCGCTGCTCCCCGATTTACGAGACTCACACGGGTTTCCCATCCATGGCTCAGGACGAGTGGATCAACATGGCCGAAGAATCGAAGTCCGAGGGAGTAGGATTCGACGCCATGCCAGTCGCCATCAGGGCGTACATCGAACGCATCGAACATCTCGCGGGGGTGCCCGTAGTGAGTATCGGCGTCGGTCCCGACCGCCGGGCGTCCATAGCTAAGGCAGGAGGGCCGTTCGACTTCCCCTCTGTTGAGGCAACCTTCTAAGCGGGTCACTTTGGCCAGTCGCCATGGGATTCAAGTCCAAGGCCCGCAAGAGACGTCAGGTCGCGGCAGCAGCGGCCGGCCCCGAGGAGAAGACGGTCGAGGAATACGTTGGCGAGGCCAAGTGCGATGTCGCCGGTTGCGACAACTGGGCCGACAAGAAGATCGGAGGCCGCAAGCTGGCCTTCGACAGGGCCGCTGATGTTTGGGGCGAGTCGGGGCTCAACAAGGACTCGCGCAGAGTCACGGTGTGCAAGTCGTGCTACCGCGCTTGGAAGAAGGCGAAGAAGGACGAGCCGACCGAGTGGACATAGTGAACGAATCGAGTGATATCATGGCCCAACCAATCAATGAACCGATTTTGGGCTATGCCCCCGGAAGCAGCGAAAGATCTGCCCTCATGAATGAGATGGATAGGCAGATGTCAGAAGTCGTAGAGATACCCTGCATCATCAACGGCGAGGAGGTTTACACAGGCACGACGACCACTCAGGTCATCCCGCACGAACATGGGCACATACTCGCCAACGTCCACTTAGCGGGCAGGGAAGAGATGGAGGCTGCTTGCGCTGCCGCTGTCGATGCACAGCAGGCTTGGATCGAACTAGGTCTCGAGGGCCGCTGCGCGGTCTTCGAGCGATGCGCCGACCTCCTAGCGGGAGACTGGCGCATGAGAGTGAACGCCTCCACCATGCTGGACCAGTCGAAGACGGTGTTCCAGGCGGAGATAGACGCTGCCTGCGAACTCATCGACTTCTGGCGCTTCAACTGCCACTACGCGCGCGGCTTCCACGACTACCTCCAGCCCCCGATATCCCCGAGCGGCGTCGAGAACTCCACTGAGATCCGCCCCCTCGAGGGATTCGTCCTGGCCATAACTCCGTTCAACTTCACCAGTATAGCAGGAAACCTGCCCAGCGCGCCAGCGCTGGTCGGCTGCACGTGCGTGTGGAAGCCCAGCCGCAACTCGTACCACTCGAACTACGTGCTGATGCGGCTGATGATGGAGGCCGGCCTGCCTGCTGGCGTCATAAACTTCCTACCCGGCTCGGGCGCCGAAATCACCGAGATCGCGCTAGCCAACCCTGACTTCGCCGGACTTCACTTCACCGGCTCGACCGCAACCTTTCAGGGACTGTGGCAGGAGATCGGGCTCGCACTTCCGAACCTGCGCTCCTACCCTCGCATAGTCGGGGAGACCGGGGGCAAGGACTTCGTCGTCGCCCACCCGGACTGCGACCGCCAAGGGTTGCTGGTCGCGTTGCTCCGCGGCGCCTTCGAGTACCAAGGCCAGAAGTGCTCCGCTGCCAGCCGAGCTTACGTCCCGAGCTCGGTATGGGACGCCATCTCGGACGACCTCTATGCCGAGATCGGCATGATCAAGATGGGCGATGCGCGCGACTTCACGAACTTCATGACAGCAGTCATCGACCAGCGTGCATTCGACAAGATCACCGGCTACATCGAGCGGGCCAGTGGCCGGGACTGCTGCGAGGTCGCTGTCGGTGGTGGGTCAGACGACAGCACTGGATGGTTCATCGAGCCGACCATAATCGTCACGACGAATCCAACCTCCGAGACAATGGTCGAGGAGATATTCGGACCTGTCCTCACCGTCTATGTCTACGATGACGGCGACTTTGAGGATGTCCTGAGGATGTGCGATGAGGCTTCCCCCTACGCTCTCACCGGCTCTATCTTCTCGTCCTCGGAGGAGAACATCCAGACAGCTTTCGATGCACTGCGTTTCACTGCAGGGAACTTCTACATCAACGACAAGCCGACAGGTGCTGTCGTAGGGCAGCAGCCGTTCGGAGGGGCTCGAGCCAGTGGCACCAACGACAAGGCAGGCGGGCCGTTGAACCTGCTTCGCTGGATCAGTCCGCGATCCGTCAAGCGAACCATCGACATACCCCAGGACTGGACCTACCCGTTCATGGGTGATGACTGATGGACACATTGCTCTCCTACGTCCTGCTTTTGGGGACCCTTTCGTTCTTCGGCTACGTCGGCTACACTGCCGCGGCCGAACGAAAAATGGACTCAGACACCTACATGTCTGCGCGCGGGAGTCAGAGCTGGCAACGAATCGGCATGAGCCTGTTCGCCTCGGGAATGGGGATCTGGATACTGTTCGGACCCTCGGAGGTCGGATACTACGGCGGCTTCTGGGACGTCGTGGGTTACGCCCTCTCTTCTGCGACACCGTTCATGCTGCTGGCATACGTCGGGCCGTTGATCCGCGAGAAACTTCCCTACGGCGTCACGCTGGCCGACTACGTCAGTATGAGGCTCGGTCGGCCTATGCAAGTCTACGTTGGCCTAATCTCGGTGCTCTACATGTTCACCTTCCTGTTCGCTGAGTTCACTGCCATCGGCAAGGCGATGGACATTCTCGCTGGCATGGAGCCCCTTGTGCCCATGGTCGCCGTTGCCGCGGTGACGGCTGCCTACACCGCGTATGGCGGGCTCCCTGCGTCACTGCAGACCGACCGCTGGCAGGCTTGGATGATACTATGGCTCGTCATCGCTCTACTGCTCATCCTGTTCGGGGCTGATTTGGGCTCTCTCATCGATGACGCCAAGGCGTACAACCCAGAGGACGATTGGTCAATCGGCAGCATGTCCTACATGGATTCGTTCAGATCCGGACTCGCCCTAGTGGTGGCTATCACCGCGGCCGAGATGTTCTCTCAGGGCAACTGGCAGCGTACATGGGCTTCGGAGAGCGACGAGGCTCTCAGGAAAGGGGCTTTTCTGGCCGCAGGTCTCGTTCTCCCCCTCGTCTTCGTAATGGGCGTACTGGGAACAGTGGTGGCCGGACAAGGTGCCGCCGAAGACCCATCTGCCGCCTTCTTCTACCTGATTGAGGACGCAGGGGTTCTGCTAATCGCCGCTTTCGTCGTCCTAGCAGTCGCACTCGTCTGCTCGAGCGCCGACACCTTGCAGAACGCCGTGGTAGCCTCCATATCGCGTGACCTCTCGAACGGCTCGATGCAGCTTGGCCAAGCACGAATCGTAACCATAGCGATGATGCCTATTGCAATTTACCTGGCGACCACCATCGACGCCCTGAGCGTATTCGAGATTTTCCTCTTCGCAGACCTTCTTGCTGCTGCTACCGTGGCTCCGGTTCTGCTGACCCTTTGGGACAGAGTTTCATCCAAGGGCGCCCTCATGGGGGCGGTCGCCGGACCTCTCTCTGTAGTCGCCTACGGAGCGTGGACTGCGGATGTCTCCACGGGTGTGGATTACATCTTCCACCCCACAAACGAGTGGGGCCTCGCTAACCTCGAAGTCTTCGTGTCGGCTCTGGTTGGCTCTGCTGCTGTGACTGTAGCAGGCTCCTATGCGATGCCCGATGAAGTCGCGTGATTCATTTGCCCGACTCGCATCGGCACCCCATGGATAAGTCACACCCGACTCGCATCCACGCGCTGGTGATGCCTTGGAAGGGGTTCTGGAAATCGACGTGGTCCCGTAGGGAGAGGATGGGCGGATATTGGTTCCCGCTCGAGATATTCCTAGTCGGTTTGCTTTTCGTCGCAGTCCCCTACTTCGGCTCCAACAACATAGCCGCGCACTACCTCGACACGGTCTGGGACCCGGAGCTATGGCTGGACCGGGAAATTCCCGCGGTCAACTGGATGATTATCCCATACGCGGCACTCTATCTGTTCTACCCGACCACGCTCGCGGTCTGCCCTAGGCACGACAGGGGACGAGTCGAACTGATGCTGGCTATGCAGGGTCTGATTCTAGTGACTCTGTTCTGCACTTTCTTCTTTCTTGCATTCCCAGCAGAGATAGACCTCAGAGATCAACTCGACATGGACTCGATGAGCGGTCTGGAAGCCTCATTGTTCGGATTCATCCACTTCTCTGACAATCCTTGGAACGCCTGGCCGAGCCTGCACATAGTACACTCATACCTGCTTGCGAGGATGATGACTTTCTGGGTCAACCGCGAGCACGAGGGAAAGCCACTGGCCAAAGTCTTCCTCATCCTTCTGTGGGTTGAATACACACTGCTGTGCGTGAGCATCCTCACTACCAAGCAGCACTACCTCTTCGATCTGGTAACCGGACTCGCCACGGCCATGCTGGCATGGAAGCTGTTCGAGTACGCACTTGCGCTGGCTGAGAGAGAGTCGCCAGAACAAATCGCCGAGGACGCAGGTTGGGCCTGATTAGTTGTACACCATCGGCAGGAAGGCGTTTGCCGCCGTCTCGCAGGCATTGGACACATCGTCAAGACGCTGTAGGACCCTATACATGTGGACAGCAGCCAGCGGGTCGTCTTCGCCAATGCTGAACACGAATCCAGCGGCTCTGCTCTCGACTAGGTCACTCTCGTGTTCTGCCAGATTGACATCGTCAATCAGCTCCCCTAGCCTCTCTCGTCCGGCCTTGGTGTATCCAGATAGAGTCAGGTCACGCAGTGCTTCGACAGCGTCTTCGTAGGTGGCTGCGGTCTTGGCGACCGCTCCTGCCATCTCCTTGAGGAGGGCTTTGGCCTCTGCATTGTCGTAGAGAGGCCTGAAGGACAGTTGCTCAGCGACGTTCTGGGCGTAGTCGGCGATTCGGTCCTGACGAGCCAGCATGTGATAGAAGTCATCGGACCTCATCAACAGGTTCCACTTGCCCGAACCAACCCTTCTTCGCAAATCGTTCTTCACATTGTCAGCCCTCAACTCAGCCGAGATAGTCGCTTCTATGGCTTCGCTTGGATCTCCTCCGTCTGCTGCGATGTTTACTGCTGTTAGCATGTGATTGACAGTCTCCTCGACAGCCTCAGCGTGAGTGTGGAAGAGCTCGAAGTAGGTCGGTGTTCCGGCTTCTGACCCATCCGCCCCCGCTAGAGCCTCGTCTACGAATATCTCGCCATCGCGAGTTGACCAAATCACATAGCCCACCAGAGCGAGTGCGATGGGTATGACGATGAGCATATTGAGTGCCTGGGAGCCGCAGGCTACGTAGATCACTATCGCGCCGAATCCTGCGGCCGGAAGGCTTGCCAGCCAGGAGGCGATAATCTTCCCGAAGACTCTGAAATCAACGGCTTTCGCACCACCTGCTAAACCGACGCCCACTACTGCACCTACGAGCGTGTGAGTAGTGGAAACGGGGACAGCAAGGAAGGGCATGGAGAAAATCAGGACAGTCGTCGCCGCACCGAATGTAGCGGCGAAGCCACGAGTTGGTGTGATGTCGGTAATCTTGCTCCCAATGGTCTCCATCACTCTCCACCCCCAAGTCACCACACCGATAGCTATCCCGGCGCTGCCCAGTAGAACGAGCCAAGTCGGTACATCAGCCACTGCTTCGAGTTGCCCATCGTTCGACAGGACTTGGTAAACAGCAGCCATAGGGCCTATTGCATTTGACCGGTCATTTGCTCCGTGAGCGAAAGCGACGTAGGCAGCGGCGATGACTTGCAACCATACAAATATCCTCTCAACGCCGTGAAAACCCTCCTCTTCGCCCTTGAAATCGTAGTTTCTCAGGATGTAAGCAAGAATCACTGCAGCGATGATGGAAATAATTCCAGCTAGAATTAGGCTGTTAATCGGGAACCACGCATTATCCATCATTGGGTTCCAAGATCCATCTTCCTTGACCGGCAACCAGTCATATTTGTCTCCAATCCAGCCACTGTCCTGAGCCTTCGCGAAGAATCCCTTCAGAGCTTTGAACTGCAGTGCAAGACCAAGAACGAAGAATGTCGGGATGGCTAATATCGGGGCCATCCAGCGAGCGCGCGCCTCAGGATCAGTTGTGTCGAGAATAGCCTCTCTGATTACCCAGAAGGTGAAGAATGCGAATAGGCCCCCCATCACTGGGCTGGCAACCCAAGACATAGCGACCTTCTCAACCACCTCCCAGTCAATAAGAGAGGTTTCGTGTTGAACCTCTATGACCAACCCGACGCCAACGATTCCACCGATGATACTGTGTGTGGTCGACACTGGTAGGCCGTATCTCGTGGCTATAGTAAGCCAGACAGCCGCTGCCATCATGGCAGCGATGAAGCCGTACATCAGATCAGCAGAAATCGCATCAACCATTGCCTGATTATCGAAATCAACAACAAGGATTCCTTTGCGAACCGTGTCTGTAACCGCATCTCCAGCGAAGAAAGCGCCTATGAACTCGAAGATTGCAGCAATGATTACTGCTTGCTTGAGCGTCAGGGCGCGAGAGCCGACAGATGTCCCCATCGCATTGGCAACATCGTTGGCACCGATGTTCCACGCGAGATACGCGCAGACCAATACCGAAACCAACAGGACGAGTCCCATCAGGGGTTCCATTGATTCGCGCGCACCGCTGATGGTACTTGATTTCTGCTCAGAGCAAACCTGCAACGATTTCGGGCTGCGTCAGGTAGATGAGCAGCCCTGTTCCGGCGAACATCATCATCCATGCCCCTGTTGCCTTGACTACTCCTGTAGAGCGGCGTAGGAAGTCGAGCATGGCTTGACGTCCCATCCCGACTAGCACGGTCACGGCAATCATGAGGAGCGTGACAGAAAGGATGAGCCCCGCCATCCCAGTGGCGAAGGCGCCCCCGCCGACGACTGCGAGCCAAGCGACGAACGGGAAGACAGCCGCCGCTGTGCAGTCCACAGAGGCCGCGCTGTAGCCGATGCCCCACAGGTACATGTTACGGCGTGGCGTGAATTGCTCATCCATCTCGGTGGTCTGGTAGCGGTCAAGAATACCCTGGACCCAAGACAGAAGATGCGAGGTCCAACCGAGCAGCATGAGCCCTCCTAGGATGACTAGGAGCCAAGCGATTCCCACAGCGATATCGTGCAGCACGCCAGACAGGTCGATGATGCCGTCCAGTCCGAATATTATCGCACCGACCGCCCCGAAGAAGGTCAGTTGTCCCAGAGCGGCATAACCACCTACCTCGAATGGTTTGGGCATGCTCCCGGAGAGTTTCCCGGCCTCACGTAGCTCGTCCTCCCTCATACCGAGGTTGAGGTAGTATGCGATGTAGGATGGCAGGACCGGGAAGGCGCACGGGGAGAAATAAACGAGGACGCCGAGAAACAAGCCGATCACAAAGACTCCTGTTAGTGAGCGGTCGGCCTTCTCGATGCCGAACCGCAGTGACTCAGCCTCTCCTCCATTGGCCCTCTGTATCGCCGAGTCGAATGACTCCCAGCCATCCAACGGGGTCCCGGTGCCTTCCTTGGCCACGACGTATCCCTCATGGTCGATCACCAGCGCCAGAGGAAGGTTCTGCGCTGAGTAGTACTCGACCAGATCCCCTCTTCCCCCGTCTTCGAGCAGCACTGAGTCAGTGGCCCCATTTACCACAGGCCAGCGCATGTGTCTGGAGGAATCGGCACCGCCAAAGGTCTCGTTGATGCGCTCGAAGGGCTCGTAGCCGTACCAAGAACCGATGGATATGGCCACCACCGGGTATTCGCCCTCGAGTCCGCTCCAAGCGTCGAGGTTCAGTTCTATATGCTCCTGAACGTAGTGGCAGTTGCCGCAGTCCACCGCCATGAAGTCAAGGACGACGACGCTCCCTCTCAGACTCGAGAGCCGCACCATACCGCTATCGTCCGCGATGGCATCATCGATGCCGGTGCGGTTCATCGAGGCGACTTCGAAGTCAGGCACCAACTCGATGTCTTCGGACACCCCGTATGCCGCGGACGATAGGCCGAACAGGCTGAGCGAGGAGTACCCGATGATGCAGAACAGGACTACGCCGACGCCGAACGCCTGCCAGGTCTCCCTCTGGCGCAGAACGCCGAAGTCCAGACCCGCTACCATAGAACGCCGACCTAGGACCGACTTTTGATTCCGGCGGGAGTCCTGCTCCCATACCGAGTCATCACGCTTATTGCCGACTCGCGGCTGGCACCGAGGCACGGGCTCGTGGTCTAGGGGTTATGACGTCGCCTTCACACGGCGAAGATCGCAGGTTCAATTCCTGCCGAGCCCACCACTCAATCCACTAAGTCATCGAGCAAGGTCGAGGCACCGATTCTCAGCCTCGTAGGGCCCTCGATGGTGGGGTCCTCAGAATGTAAGACACCGAGCAGTCTCTCAACATCGCTCTTAGTCGCAATTCCGCCTGACAACTTGACCCCACGCCTATCCCCCATCGTCACGCCATGCCTCATCACTTCGAACGCGAGGATTCCAGCCGCCTCATCGCTGCACCCTCCTCTCTTGCCGGTACAGCTCTTGACGAACTCAGCGCCTGCTGCAAGTGCCATCCGAGCCACTGCGCGCATGCTCCTCTCTCCGAGCAGTGGAGTCTCGATGATGACCTTCAACGTGCAACCGGCCGATGCCTCGCGCATGGCGAGCAGTATAGCGAGCTCAGACTCGCTGGGAAAGTCCTCTCCCTCGCGCGGCTCTAGGACACAGTCGATCTCATCCGCACCCGCTTTGACCGCAACTCGAATCGACTCCGATACGGCACTTGGATCGCCATCACCTACAGGAAATCCCCCTGCTACAGCCGCCAGTGCGATACCATCTTCCAGGTGACTCCTGACATAAGCTACGTGCTCAGAGAACACGCACACTGCGGCCGGGCGGTGGGTGTTTGCCTTCTGGCACAGCGCATCGAGGTCGACCTCGCTGGCATCATGATCGAGCAAGGTCAAGTCGAGCAGGTCGAGCACGCTCCGCGCATCCATCCAACCACTCAACCGTGTCGTGACTCGAAGTCGCGCATGAATCCGACGAGCGCCCTGACACTCTCCATCGGACATCCATTGTACATGCTGGCGCGGATGCCTCCGACGCTGCGATGGCCCTTGAGGCCGCCCATGCCGGCAGCGCCCGCCTCATCTAGGAACAATTTCTCGAGCCCCTCATCGGAAAGCCGCCAAGTGACGTTCATCACCGAGCGCGAGCCCCCACGGGCGTGCGGCCTCCAGAAGTCGCTTCGGTCCAGTTCGCCGTAAAGAAGAGCGGCCTTGGCTCGATTGCGCTCGATTGCGCCATCTAGGCCGCCGTTCCTCTCGACCCAGGCGAAGACTCGGTCGAGTACGTAGATTCCGAATGTATTGGGGGTGTTGAACATGGAGCCTTTGGAGATGTGGGTGTTGTAGTCGAGCATGGTCGGAATCCCTTCCTTGGCCCTTGACATCGCCCACGGTGAGAGGATGACGAGAGTCACGCCGCTCGGCCCGAGATTCTTTTGCGCACCCGCATAGATCACATCGTGCGCTGCCACGTCTATCGGTACGCCGCAGATGTCAGAGCTGGCATCGACGACCCTCGGTTTGCCTCCGCATTCCGGCAGATGGTGGTACTGAGTCCCGTAGAGGGTGTTGTTCGAAGTGTAGTGGACGTATGCAGCATCTTCACGGATGGTGTAGTCGCCATCTTGGGGGACCGACCTGAAACCATTGGTAGAATCGTCCCATGCTGCTGCTGTATCTCCGACTCGACCAGCCTCCTTGAGCGCTTTCTTCGACCAGTCCCCTGTTACTAGGAAGTCAGCCTTCTCACCCTCGGAGAGCAGGTTCAGTGCAGTCATGTAGAACTGGGTCGAAGCACCTCCTTGGAGGAACAGCACTTCGTAGTCGTCGGGTACTGAAAGAACCCCTCTGATCCGTTCCACAGCAGAGTCGATGACGCTCTGGAAGGTGGGGCTTCGGTGTGAGACCTCCAGTAGGCCGAAACCACTGTTGAGCAGGTTGGGCAGAGTGGCCGCCACTTCCTCGACCACTTCAAGCGGCAGGACAGCAGGTCCAGCGCCGAAGTTGTGGATGCGACCAGTTGGTTCCACGTTCCGTCGCGTCCGCTTCGGGTCTTTCAGCCCATCGGAGGCCACGACAGGGTTCATTTTCGGGTGGCCGGACGGGTAGACGTGCTTCGCATAGGCCTAGTCATGCTGCAGGGGGCTCGACACGTCCACATCGCTGCGCTGCGCAGAGCGGCTGATGAGTCCGGAATCGAAGTCGAGATACACGAGCTGCGCAAGGCATCTGATCTAGCCGCCGCAGACCCTCACGCCATCGTAATGCCCGGAGGGGAGTCCACCACGATGCGACTCACCGGAAACGACGCGGCATCACAGCTCCTCCCGGCTCTCTTTGAGTGGATACGCTCTGACGACTCTCGACCGGTCTTGGGGACCTGTGCGGGTGCGATACTCCTAGCCGACCCGCAGGACGGCGGCGCGCCTCTGGTCGATGCTGATATCGACCGCAACGCGTACGGCAGCCAGGCCGACTCGTTCCAGGCCACCCTCAAGACCTCATTGCTCGGGCGCGACTTCCCGGGCGTGTTCATCCGGGCTCCGAGGTTCGCAGCACACGGCGAGACCTCTGAGGTGTCCGCGCGCAACGGAGACGAGATTGTTGGAATCAGGACTGGGAACAGACTCGCCCTGACATTCCATCCTGAACTGTCGGCCGACATCGGCTTCCACCGCTGGCTGCTGGAGACGGCAGCGGCGAGGAGCAGAGCATGAGCACCAGCCTCAGGTTACCGCAGGCCCCCGACCTGCACGAACCACCAGAGGAGGCCGACGCCGAAGGCTGTATCCAGTGCCAGATGGGCAGCAAGTTGGTGCTTTTCGTCACCGGGAACTGCCATTGGCGATGCGACTACTGTCCTCTGTCTGAGACACGCCGCGACATCGACCACATGTTCGCCAACGAGCGCCAATGCGATGACTTCGACGAGGTCATCGAGGAGGCTCGGGCGATGCGCGCAACGGGTGCCGGAATCACCGGCGGCGACCCGCTGATGGCCCGCGAGCGCACTCTGGAGGGGATCAGGAGGCTGAAGGCCGAGTTCGGCACTGGATTCCACTTGCACATGTACACTAGCATCCCGTTCCGACCCGAGTTGGCCTACGAGTTCGCCGAGGCAGGACTCGACGAGATCCGCTTCCACTTCCTAGACCTCGAAGCGGAACAGTACCGCGAGACCATCACAGCCTGCTCGGCTGCGGGAATATTCACCGGAGTCGAGCTTCCATGCGAACCGGACAAGGAGTCAGAACTGTTCGAATTGCTCGAGACGCTCCGCGACTTCGACATCTCGTTCCTCAATCTGAACGAGCTCGAGATCACCGTCGGCAACATCGACAACATGGAGTTGCGAGGATTCAACCTCTCTACCGAGATCACCGCCGGTGCCGCCGGTTCCGCAGAACTGGCTTTGGCGATGCGTGACAGGACCATGGCCGCAGAGCGTGGCGAGGATGACCCTCTAGACGGCCGAACGCGCGAACCATACGGGTACCACCTCAAGTTCTGCACCGCCGTCTACAAGGACGCCGGACAGCTTCGCCGACGATTCCTCAGGAGGGGGGAGGCGACCATCGCCCCGCACGAGACGCTGACAGAGGACGCGACTCTGATGTTTGGGGCAATCTACTCCTCTGAGGCGGATCAGGCCGCTTGGATCGATGAGATTACCGAGCAGACCGACCTGCCGCGTAGATTCATGCTCTGGGATGCCGAGAACGGACGAATCGAGATTCCCCTAGTGGTAGCGGAGACTATTGCAGAAGACATCGATGCGCCGGTGGCGATGATTGAGGTGACACCTACATTCGAGAGGATGGAAGTCACTGTCGTGTGGCTGAACGAGAAGGGCGTGTAAGGAACATTCTCGTTGGGTTCATAGAGCCTCGACTTTCGTTACCTCTCCGTGCCGGTCAGAAGAGGCGATCCTGAGAGTGCGGGGGTGAACCCCTACCGCAGGCTTTCCGCCTCCCAGGTCATCCTCTGGAAGTCCTGCAACAGACTCTGGTACTACACCTACATGGAGCGCCTGAAGGGCACCCTCCCTCCGCAGATCATACGTGGCAACGCAGTAGAGGAGTGCATCTGCCGAGTGCTCAGGGACACCCCCGTGCTGGTCGCCGCCGATGCCGCCGATGAGATGACCTCCCCCTTGATGGAAGACGGCTCGCCAGCCTACGACAACCCGTTGGCATGGCCCGCTCCGACACTGGTCGAACTGTCCGAGGACGAGTGGCCCACTGACCGCGTTTCACTCGAGGCGTGGGCGATGGCGAGGGCCGATGTCCACTTTGAGGCCTGCTGGGAGGCTGCTGTGCTCGACTGGGAGTCCATTCCCAACCGAGTCGGCTCGGCCGACGCCGCAGACCCCGATGAAGGACTCGCGATGACCAGAGCCGGCCTACGGCTCCATCTCGACCAGGTGCAGGCGTGTATTGAGGCGGGCGGGGGGCCCGGCCTAGCCGATTGGCGCAAAGGCGGCTCGAGAGGCGACTGGCCAGCCCCAGACGGGTTCCCGCGAGTCTGGAACGAGGTCCATCCTGCCGCCCACGATTCTGGAGAGATCACATGGTGTGAGGCTTGGGAAGTCGCACGCCCGTGGTTCGTCGACCCGGATGCTGGGCAGTTCAAACTGACCACATCACATCCCGACGAGTGGTTCCAAGGCGAATACGACATGGTGTACGACTGGACCGGGAAGATCCGGATAATCGACCTCAAGGCCTCGATAGGAAAGGGCGACCGCTCAGGTGGCTACATAGAGCAACTCCGCCTCTACGGCTGGCTGTGGTGGGAGACCCACGGTCACGCCGACGAAGTCGAGGCGCTGGAGATCTGGTATCTGGGACCAGGTACGGTCAAGGACGTCCCCCGGCCAAGTGCGGAGGAGTTGGAAGGCCTCACTGAGGAGCTGTCGGAACTCTATCTGAAAATACACTCGCGCGACCCATCGATAGACGAGTGCCCCCCTGAGCCTGCCCCATTGCGCTACTTTGACGAAGGCGGCATACCCTCTGCAAAGCCTGTCGACCCCGACCCGAGAGCACGATGCATCCGATGTGATCTCAGAGGGGTGTGCGAGGGCAGCGAGCACGAACTCGAACTGCCGCTGGAGCGCAGCATAGACCGCTTCGGGCACAGATGGCCGGTGACCCCTCTGGGCGAGATAGTGACCCGCGTCAATGTGGTCGGAGAGGTCTCGGGACTCCGCGGTCCGAATCTGGCTGCCGATGGCACCGTCGACCTCTCGTTCACACTGCAGGAGGGCTACGACCGCGCCAAGGTCAAACCGTCACGCTACGGCAGCCCCACGGATGTGACGCGCTCGATACGCGACGGCAGCCGAGTCAGGATCGACAACGCGATGGCGTCGGTCTGGCGCGGCGAAGTGGTCCTCGACCTCGACGCCAAGTCATCGGTGGAGATAGCAGAAGACTCCGACTCGGCACCCATCGTCGACGTCGAGACCAAGGTGAACGCCATCGGCAGGGTATGGTCGATCAATGCCTTCCCTGACGGTGCCGGCGTCACGAGGTGGTCAATCACCATCGTTGACCAGACTGGCTCTGCAGGCGTGGTCGCGTTCAAGCAGTTCATCCCGATCGCTGCAGCGGGCGTTTCGCGAGGCGACGAGATAGCTATACTCAACGGCGAGATCGGCGAGTTCAACGGTCAGCCGCAGGTCCGGATAGGCCCCGGCGGGCGACTCGTACTCCTGCGCGAAGCATCGGAAGTACCCGACTTCTGAATGGCGCCGAGAGAGGGATTTGAACCCCCGCGTCCAATGGACAGTGGATTTCGAATCCACCGCAATACCGGGCTATGCGATCTCGGCAGCGCTTCGGCCACCTGCGAATTAGAGATAAGTCTGACTAGGGTCTCCCAGCCCCATGGAGGTCGAGGTGGAGCACGACGGGGAGGTCCTATCGGTAGAGTCGGAGGGCCCGCTCACCATCTCCGAGGTGCTTGAGCGGCTTGGAATTCCATCATCTACTGTTCTTGCAGTGCATGGTGATACGATAGTTCCCCACACTTCTCGTATCGAGTCCGACTTACGGTTGGAACTCATCGTGGTTTCATCGGGCGGTTGACTCGCGAGGATTTGATCCCCGGTCCCGATCATTGAGTTGATAGGATCAGTGAGACGTTGTCAGCGTACGCATCATTGTACCCGTAAGACAAGTAGGCGTTGAGGGTGACTCGCACATAAGCCGAGGACGGAGGGACTTCGCCGATTTCTCCTCGGAGGTATATTCCAGTCGTGTTGTTCCTGTCTTCAGCGTATAGGGGCCCGATTCCGCCCGAGAGGAGGAGGTTTCCCGAGGAATCGAAGAACTCTACGAGTATCTCCATACAGTCGTCCTGGGTTGAATAACCACCAATGAAGGCTGTCAGGGAATAGGTGATACTCCTGCTCTGAATGTCGGATTGGATCGCACTCAGGTCGATGTCTTGGTGCATAGATGAGTCGCCACCGGATCCACCGCCGAAGTAGTTCAATCCCCTATCGGAAGGCCCTGGATCATCCATCAGTATGTATGTCGGTGCACCGTATATCCAAGTGGTGAGTGTGCCGTTGTCCGTCCATCCCGGGATTGACGCATCTTGGTCACTCGGCCAGTAGCCACGCTCTAGCTCCGCATCTCCGTTGAATACCAGATTGACCCCAAGTTCGGCATCCGGCGGCCCTGTCGGCTCAAAGCTGACCGCTCGTCCGTCCAGACCCCACTCGGCCCTCACCTCCACCCCCAGGTGGTGCAGTGCCGTGGGCACGATGTCAACCGAGTCGGGGGCTGGCCAAATTGGGCCTAGGGACTCGGCACCCCAGATGATCAACGGGACCTTTCGATGCTCGGGGATGTTGTACCCATGACCATATCCGGAACCAGCGTGATCTGAGGAGATGATCACCATCCAGTCCTCCTCGGCGTAGTTGGTCCGAGCGAATATCGCATCCATTATCATGCCAAGCCATGCATCACTTTGGTTCATGGCAGCGACATACTGGGGAATCGAAGGATGGAAGCCGTAGCCATGTCCTGCTGCGTCCGGGGCGTCGATGACTATCGTCACCGCGTCCATCTGCTGGTTAGCAAGGTCAGTGGCGAGTTGTGTTGCGATCGAATTGTCGCTCCCCGTGACGTACATATCCACACAGTACCCGCACACCGAGAAATCGAGAGCAGTATTGGCCATCGGGAGCCAGTTGTGGTACGCTGCCGTGTGCATCTCCGGTCGTTCGTATTTCAGGAGGTTGAACCAGTAGGGGTATTCCTGATAGTTCGCATCACCGAAGCTGTTGCCATGCACGTTGTGCTTGTCCCTGTGGACACCAGTCAGGAAGCTGGAGTGGCCCGACCCGCTGATGGCCGTGTCCTCTACCCTTGCTTCCATCGAGTAGGCGCTGTCTTGCATCATCATGTCGAGGGTCGGGGTGTGTGCTGCAGCGATGACATCTGGCCTCCAGCCGTCTAGAAGCACCATCAGGACATGGGGCTGGATGTGCCTGCAGGAGCCATCATCGGTGTCGGCTGTCGCATTGAAGTTCAGGGCAGAAGTATCCGTGCAACCCGGGACTGGGTCGGGAGGGTATTCGCAGGAGCCGTCGTCGACCGTGGCCGCCTCGTCGTAGTTGGTGGCCCCCTCGTACGTGCACCCTGGGGTCTCCTCGGGCGGTTCGGGGTATTCGCAGGAGCCGTCGTCAGTTACGGCCGACTCGTTGAAATTGAGCGCATCCGGATAGGTGCATCCGGGCGCGGTTTCGGTGTCATACGGGGACGATGTGCAACCGGCCAGAGAGCCGGAGAGAAGGAGCAGCACGACGAGATAACTCAGGCTTCGCATATCCAACCGGTAGTCGAGGAACGTAAAATATAATTCCATTACTTAGAGTACTGTCATCGTGGATTCAGACGTAGAAGTCGCTGGAACCTTCCGACTCTTCCGCCCCCAGGGTTTCTTCGATGGAGCCGCTGACTTCCATGGTTGCCATTAACTTCCTCGCAGTCTCCTCGGTGGAATCCAGATCGAGACTCAGAGGCAGGTCGAGTCCGGCTTCGATCCAAGATGCCAGCCGGTCTGCGGCGAGCACATCTGTACTGGCACCGAGTGTCTCTGCGACGAGTCCTATGGCGGACACTCCATGGAGAGGAGAGAGCGCTAGAATAAGGCCGGCGACGCCTATCATACCAGCCTCTGGATGCTCCCGGCTAACGGGGATGTCGTCAGCCTCCATCTCCTTTCTGACTTTGGGGTCGGCGCAGATGACGTGGATGCCCTTGTCATCGGTTCCTGCAGCGAGGCCGGCTAGTACCAGTAGTCGAGGTGTATTCGATTCTGCCGCGAGCGCGAGGATGCTCTCTGCGATCTCGTGTTGACCCACGGCAGTCATGGGCTGTAGCGACCCGCCGATCGTGATCACGGTACTGCCATCGGGTAGCATCACGGAGTTGATGTTGATTCGAGGTGGCGCGACTAGGCCATTCTCATCCAGAGTCGAGTGAGGAGGAAAGTCCGGATTCAAAATCCATCCGATGCTGCGAGAGGGATGCTTCTCGATCAGCGAGTCAACGATCAACTTACCGACGTTGCCGACCCCGGGTACCGCCTCAATCATCGCGACGTGCTCGGGCAGCCCATCTCCTACCAGCCAGTGTATCTTGGTGCGATTCACTCCTCCTCGCCCCCGTTTTCCTCGCGCGGGGTAGGAAGCGACTCCAGCCACTCCTTGCTGCCCACATCGAGCCTCTTCCTGCGCCTGGCTCCCTGCGGGTCTTCTGGTGAGAACTTCATTGGCGAGACGGCGACCATGGCTGCACCGCACTCCTTGCATCTGGCCCCTAGACCGTGCTCGCCACAGGAGGTGCAGCGCTGAAGCTTGGTGCGAACCATCCTATCCCCTAAGCCCGCTTCGATTTGGAAGGGTCAATGAAGTCTGTGCCTCGAACTGCTCACTCAGACGCGTTCAGCGCTGATTGAACCATCGACCGAGGACACGATATCCGAAGCCGCTTTCTGCGCCGCCTCCCAGACAGACTCGGCTGCCTGATAGTCAGGGGCGTGGATATCCACTCGGTAGTGCGGAGCCCCGTCGTAGTGACACGTCAGTGTAACCTCCTCGAGACCTACTGCGCAGGCCTCGGCAGCGAGCAGGGCCTCGCGAATCGCATAGACTCCCTCGGGCCCCCAGACCTGAATGTCGAACTCGCCACGGATCTCTACGAACGGGGGGACAATGTTCTCGACGGCCAACTCGATGACAACGCTCATCCAATCGCCAGTGAAGCCGGCATCGGACAGAGCATCCTCGCTGAGGGTGCACTCCTCAAGCGCACCATACAGCGTACCGAAGATCTCCTCCATCTCGTCGCATACAGCGCTCGTCTTTTCCTCGTCCCACCCGACTCGCCCGGCTACGACGCGCATGATCTGCCCTGCACGCTGCTTGTTCTTCCAAGCCTGCAGAGTGTCCCTCCTGCGCTCATCGGAGACGGACTTGATGGAGAGTTCGACTCTCTGCCTGTCCTTCTTGATTTGAATTACCTTGGCCACGACCCGCTGACCCACTCTGAGGTGTGATCTGATGTTCTTGACCCAGCCGGCAGCCACTTCCCCGATGAAGACGAAGCCGGAACGTTCGCCATATCCGTCGAGGTTGAGGTAAGCTCCGTTTTCGCGGACGTCCTTGACTGTGCAGATGAGCAACTCACCCTCCTCGGGCCAGTCGTCTGCGCCGTCCATGGTAACGTCCCCTTCACTTGAGGACGTCTTCAATTGTGCTTCCGGACAAATCCGCCTTGCCTCCGACTGGGCGAGCTAGTGTCGCACCGCAGATGGAGCAGGCGATCAAGGTCGACGCCCTGTCAAAGATGATTGCTTCGTGACCACAGTCACGGCAGTTCACACGCAGGAATCTCCCACTCATCTCAATACCTCAATCACTTGTCGATTAGTTCGAACTTCCTAGCACGCTTGCCCGAGGGCGAGTGTGCTTTACCAGTCTCTGTGCACCGGTAGATGAGATTGACACGCCTGGTCGGCTTTTCACCAGAGGGCTTCGGACGGGGGAAACCGCGGTAACCCGCGGTGACCCGGCGGAAGCGGCGCTGACCCCACTTCAGTTCGCTAGCACGTCGCTTCCTGACGCGTTCTACGGTGTGCTCGGTGTGCTTACCAGCAGCGGGGCTGTATCGCTTCACCGTGCGTGGCATCTTGACCATGGCTTTCACCTAAGCGTCTTGCGACACCGCGGCCACCGATGACCCGTTTATGAACTCTATCGAGCCTCCTGCGTAGCAGGAAGGCGAGGTCTCGGGGGCTTACTGCGCAAATACGATGTAATGTCCAAGCACGTCGCAGGCCATGTCCCCTTGGGCTTTGCAGGTGTGGCTGGGTTTTGCGCTGTGCGTCATCGGCATAGGGATGCACAGGACTGGCCCGGCATTCTCACGCCACCGCTTCGGCGCTCCGGTGGCCCTGCTGGGTCTCGCTCTGATGCTGGTTCATACGCATGAGCCTCCCGAGCCCGAGGCCAGGTTGGTCCTGAGCATGATCGATTCACTCTGGGTAGT
The DNA here is from genome assembly GCA_022447095.1 of Candidatus Thalassarchaeum betae. Classification (GTDB taxonomy): domain Archaea; phylum Thermoplasmatota; class Poseidoniia; order Poseidoniales; family Thalassarchaeaceae; genus Thalassarchaeum; species Thalassarchaeum betae_B. Next base: position 36,025 of record JAKUUP010000002.1, on the reverse strand, counting down.
TCCAGCGGTCTTCGGCTTTGCTTTGGTTCTGATGGGAGCCCCGCTGTATTGGAAGGCCCGCCCTGCCACCCTGCTAGCGGGCTGGCTTCTGGTCGCTGTCGCCTGGTACGTAGCCTACCCGTCCATAGAGGGGACCAGTTTGACCGATTTCCTGCTGGCCCTGGCCGCACTTCCCGGGGTGGCACTCGCACTCGCGGTTTTCGCCCTCGGCGTCAGAACCGCTGAGAGGATGGTGCCCTCAGAAGCCGAGACCGAACCGCTCACCGAGAGGGAGCAGCGATACGTTGAGAGTGTGCTGAAACGGCACCTCGGAGGTGAAAGCGATGAATCTTGAGATAGAACTGGCCATCGCTGCCTTCTCCGGCGCTACCGCCCTCACTTCTCTCTGTGTGTTGTTCACGATGCTCGGCACAATCAACCCGTACCACCGCCCTGAGGTACCCTCGCTGGGTGCCTTCGCTGTCATCTTCGTTGCGACCTATGTGATCGCGGAAATTCATGATGTCGAATTCGGGCTGGATGCACTCAGATTGACCCTAGTCGAGGGGGCTATGGCGATTATCAGAATCCTTCCACTGGCCTTCGTGCTCCTAACGGTGATGCTGTTCAGAATCTCCCTCAGAAAACGCCCCGAAGACCCGTTGCTTGCTCTACTGGAGTCTGAATCCGGCTCTGTGTGACTCATTTCACTTGGGCAACTCTCATAACACCCGCGTCGGTGGCCGCGCTGTTCAGATAGGTGGTAGCGATGTCTAAGGGAACTCCAAGTATGGGCAAGCGTCAGAAATCGACGCACATCCGCTGCCGTCGCTGCGGCAGGCACTCTTATCACAAGACCAAGAGCGTTTGCGCTCACTGCGGCTACGGCGCCACTGCTAGGATTCGCAAGTACAGGTGGAGCAAGCGTAACCGCTCGATGTCCGAGCGCAAGTGATTCCCGGAAAGTGCTAAGGCCCGCACCGCTAGGCCCGTACGGTATCCGATGTGCGGTATCATCGGAATCGTGGGGCATCCGCACTCGCAGGTCGTAAGTTGCATCTACGACGGCATGCTTGTCCTACAGCACCGCGGGCAGGATGCTGCTGGCATAGTAACCAGTGATTCCGACAACATCTCTCATCGCCGAGCAAACGGCCTCGTTCGCGACGTCTTCAGGTCGAAGCATATGTCCAAACTTGACGGTTCGATGGGCATAGGTCACGTACGCTACCCCACGGCCGGTTCGAACTCGGCGGCCGAGGCTCAGCCGTTCTATACCAACACTCCCTTTGGAGTCAGCCTCGCTCACAATGGAAATCTGAACAACACCTCTGACATCATCAACGGGCTGCTGGAGTATGACCACAGGAGAATCAACACCAGTTCCGACTCCGAGGCCCTGCTGAACCTGTTCGCCGCGGAGATACAGCGCTCGGTCAACGGACGACCGGGCGGGATGGAGGCTCTGGCCGAGGACGACATCTTCCGAGCTGTCGAGCGCACACACCTGCGGGCTGAGGGTAGTTACAGCGCGGTCACTCTGATCACTGGTTGGGGTCTGGTGGCGTTCCGTGACCCGAACGGCATCCGCCCTTTGTTCATTGGGATCAATGATGTCGACGGCTTCACGGAGCGTGTGTTCGCCTCAGAGAGTGTCGTCTGCAAGGCGCTCGGCTTTGAGATGGACCGCGACGTGGCGCCCGGGGAGGCCGTTATCGTCCGTATGGACGGCTCGTTCTCGTCGAAGGTATGCCACCCCGAGCCGGTTCACACGCCGTGCATCTTCGAGCATGTCTATTTCGCTAGGCCCGATTCGGTTCTGGATGGAGTCTCAGTACACGGGGCCCGACTTAGGATGGGCGCTGCGCTGGCCAGAAGGATTCAGGAGGAGCATCCCGACCACGGCATAGAGGCGGTCGTACCGGTGCCCGACAGCGGCAGGATCGCCGCTATGGAACTGGCGATGGAACTGGGAGTGCCTTTCAGAGAGGGCTTCGTCAAGAACCGCTACATCGGCAGGACGTTCATTATGCCGGGGCAGTCCATGAGGAAGGACTCGGTAAAGAAGAAACTCAATACCATCGAGGAGGAGTTCGCAGGCAAGGCAGTGCTGATAGTGGATGACAGCATCGTCCGTGGCAACACATCACGCAGGATTGTCGAGATGGCCAAGGAGGCTGGAGCCAAGCATGTCTTCTTCGCTTCCTCCTCTCCTCCTATCGTGCACCCTAACGTGTACGGCATCGACATGCCCGCGCGCAACGAGTACGTCGCCCACGGTCGAACGATAGAAGAGATTCGCGAGGTCATCGGCGTCGATTGGCTACTCTATCAGGAACTGCCTGATTTGATCGAGGCATGTCTGGGCGCAGGGGACACCGATATCGCCAGTTTCGACTGCTCTTGCTTCAACGGCGAGTACGTGACCGGAGGCATCACAGAGGAGTACCTAGCGAAGGTCGAGAGCATGCGCAACGACGCTGCGAAGAGAAAAGCATCCGTCTAGCACGCCGACGCGGCAGAATGAAGTTCGATTGAACTCTCAGGAGACCATGAGCGGCACGATAGACTCTCTCGCCAGCATCGACCTCGACGAAGTCGCCCGCTGCACCTGCGTTCTCCCTGGCGGTGACTTCGCCATCGGGTGCGACTCCGGAGCCCTACATGTGTTCGGCTGCGACGGTGTCGTCATCGAATCCACTGACCTCGGCAGCAGGGTAGTTGGACTGGCTGGTCTAGGCGACTTAGTGGTCGGGGCCACTAACACGGGCGGTGTATCCTCGTTCCACTCCGAACCCCGATGGTCGTACCCTCTAGAATCTGGTTGTGAGACGATGACGACCTCGGCCGCTCACGTGGTAGTGGCCGACGGCTCCGGCTACCTGACGGTTCTTGCCACTGATGGCAGCGAGGCCGCCAAGTTGCACGTCGGCCATCCAACCGGACTCGCCAGCGCCCAAGATGGAACCTGCGCTATCGCGCTTGAGGACGGCAGATTGCTCGTCCTCGGTCCAAAACTCGAGGTGTTGCAAGATTCACCGGCCGCAGAGGATGATGTTGAGACGATATCATGCATGACTTTCCGCTCTGACGGTATTCTCGTAGTCGCTCGCAACTCTCTTGGCATGACAGTGGACGAACGGCCTGAGAACAGGCTGGAGTGCTGGCATTCCGAGCGCGGACTCGTCAACATCTCCGAGTTGCCCGCGAGAGCAACCACTCTGTTGGCCACCGACTCGGGCGTGGTGGTGGGCTGCTTTGACGGTAGCCTGCTCAGTCTAGATATCGATGAGCGACAAGAGCAGTTGATAGCGGAACTTGACTACCAGATATCGGGTGTCTGTGCATGGGGTGATGACCTGTTGGTCGCATCGTGGTTTGACGTCTTTCGGATTACCAAGGGCGGCGAGGTCATCTGGCAGTTCGAGCACATCGGCGTGGTCGAACACATTCTTGATCTGGGTGAACGAGTTGCTGTGCTTGGTGACGACAGGAAGGGAGGGGCACCTGCTCCCATGATCATTCTCGACCCCGACATGCCCCCTCGTCATGACGACTTCCTAACTACAGAGGAGCCAACTGAATCGAGTTCGGACGAATTCTCAGGCTCTCTCTCCGAGGAGGAAGAGCAGATGGCCGATGAGAGGCCGGCCCTCCCCGATCAAGCCAGGGACATCCTCGACACCCTAGAGGAAGCGATGGAGATTAAGGTGGACGAGCAGGCCGTTGAAGCCGACCTACTCGATGACCTTTCAGCATCAGCCCGCGCGATTAACCTCCCTCCGGTTGCCGACGCTGGCGATGACCGCACCGTTGATGTCGACGAGGACCGCAAGGCAACAGTGCTGCTTGATGGTGGTCGCTCGTACGACCCCGACGGCACTATCGAGGGATGGGCATGGGAGGATGGAAAAGGGGTGGTCATCGGAGACACGCCGCAGATTCGCGTCCGGATAGCCAGCGGTGTGCACGTCTTTCACCTGACTGTCACCGACGACAGAGGAGCATCGACGAAGTCAACGATAACGGTGCAAGCCCGATGATCACAGTTTGCCTAGTTCGTCTTTGAGGGCAGGGATAGCTTCCTCCCAAGTGGCGACTATTCCATAGTCAGCGACGCCGAAGATCGGTGCATCAGGGTCCTTGTTGATGGCCACGATGTACTTGCTTGTTCTCATCCCAGCCAGATGCTGGATGGCGCCGCTGATTCCGACCGCGATGTAGAGGCGGGGGGTAACCGTCTTACCGGTCTGACCGACCTGCATGCTGTGGGGTATCTCGTCCCAAGTGTCCACAGCGGCTCTGCTAGCTCCGACCGCAGCCCCGATCATGTCAGCGACCTCGTTGAGGTGCGAGAAGTTGGCCGGATCGCCCATGCCTCTCCCGCCGGAGATGATGATGTCGGCCTCGGCCACATCCAAACTCTCGCTAGCCTTGGCGATGGCTTCCTTGACTGCGACGGCGACATCAGCGCTCTGGTTGACCGTGCTGACATCCGCGTTACCCCCGCCTCCAGCTGCATCGAAGGCATTGGCTCGCAGTGTGATCGCGCAAGGCCACTGGACTGTCGAGGTTTCGATTGCCTTGCCTGAGTATATTGGCCGTGTGATCGAGATTCCTGAAGCCACCTCCAGAGCCGTTGCGTCCTGCACAATCGGTATTCCGCGCATCGCGGCCATCGTCGCCGCTATCTCGCGCCCCGAGGCCGTAGCAGCCGCCATGATGACATCACCATGCGCCACCGAGTTCAGAGCCTCCGCCCAAGCCCCGCCATCGAATGAACCGAAGCAATCACCCTGAATTGAGATTACCTTGGCCACACCGGTGATGGAAGCTGCCTCGGTAGCACCCACACCTCCGGCGCACAGCACTGTCGAGCTCCCTCCGATGGAAGACGCAGCACCTACCAGTTGTGCGGTGACGGGGTGCAGCCCGCCCTCGGAAGCCTCTGCTATCACTGTGACATCCATGCTCTAACCTCAGATCACATTCGCCTCGTCGCGCAGTTTGCCGACCACGGTCGCGACAGACTCAGCCCCCTCAAACTTCTGTCCTGGGGGTTTTTCTGGAGGCGGCGAGTGTGCATCAATGGAAACGGAGGAGTCGCCTGTGTCGACACCGAGGTCGGCCGGGGTCATCGTCTCGATGATCTTCTTCTTGGCCATCATAATGCCTCGTACGTTAGGCCGACGTAGTTCTGTGGTACCCTTGTCGAAGGCGAACACGCACGGGCCGGATACACCGACCATCTCGTTGCCGCCAGCACTGGCGCGCATCGCGGTGAAGGAGTCTCCGTCCGCTGAAACTTCGGAGACCATGGTGACACACGATGCATCTAGAAGATGAGCGACACCGGGGCCGGTTGAGCCGGCGTTGGTGTCTGCTGCCTGCTTGCCGCAGAACACGACATCGGCACCGATGTGCTTGACGGCCGCGGCCAGTATCGCCTGTACCTGCGTGGTGTCGAGTGCGCTGAGGTCGTCCACGATGATGTGGACCAATGCATCGGCCCCGACGGCTGCCGCGTCTGTGAGCATCTTCGCAGCGCGTGCCGGACCGCAGGTCACTGCGATCAGGTCACCACCACCGGCCTCCTTGATCTGGAGGGCAGATTCTAGGGCGTATTCATCATACGGGCTGAACGACCACTTACTGACTGCAGCCTCATCGACTCTGCCACCTGAGACGGTGATCTTGGCAGTGGTGTCCGGAACCTGCTTGAGTAGTACTGCGATCCCCATGTGAGCACCGGCGCTTCGGCGACCGAAGACCCATCTAAGAAGATTGGGAAGGCGAAATGGGCTCTATAGAGCCCAATCGAGACTTAAGACTCTCGCGTGAAGGCCTGAATCCCGGTGATGTGGCGTCCGATGATGAGATTGTGGATATCGTGAGTGCCCTCGTAGGTCTTGACCGACTCCAGATTCGCCATGTGCCGCATTATCGGGTACTCGTCGAGTATTCCATTGGCCCCGTGTATATCGCGCGCCATTCTAGCGATCTCCAGTGCCATATCGACGTTGTTCATCTTGGCCAAGGATATCTGCTCGGGCGTCCAGGTCCCGTCATCCTTCTTCTTGCCGAGATGGAATGCGAGAAGCTGGCCCTTGGTTATCTCCCGCAGCATCCAAGAGAGCTTGTTTTGTACCAGTTGGTAGGAAGCTATCGGATGGTCGAACTGGATTCGGCTGAGTGCGTACTCCCTAGCCGAGCTGAAGCAGGACTGGGCCGCTCCCACTGCTCCCCAAGAGATTCCATAGCGTGCGTTGTTGAGGCAGCTGAACGGCCCCTTCAGCCCCTCCACGCCGGGCAGGATCCTGTCCTTTGGTATCTTGCAGTCTTGGAAGACCAACTCGCTGGTCACGCTGGCCTTGAGAGAGTGCTTCCCCGTCATCTCTGGTGCGGTGAAGCCAGGGTCTTCCTTCTCGACAATGAAACCGCGGATGACACCGTCGAGTTTCGCCCAGACGATGGCCAAATCAGCTATGGTGCCGTTGGTGATCCACATCTTCGCGCCGTTGAGCAAGTAATGGTCTCCCTTATCCTCGGCCCGAGTAATCATGTCGCCGGGATTGGAGCCGTAGTCTGGCTCCGTGAGGCCGAAGCAGCCGATCCACTCACCAGCGTGCATCTTGGGCAGGTAGCGGTTCTTCTGCTCCTCGCTGCCGAAGTCCCATATCGGGTACATGGCGAGTGAGCCCTGCACGCTGGCGAACGAGCGCACACCGCTGTCGCCTCGCTCGAGCTCTTGGCAGATTAGGCCGTATGCGATGTATGACAGCCCGGGGCAGCCGTAGCCTTTGAGAGGAGCCCCTAGCACGCCCATCTCACCCAGATCGACGCGCCACTGGTCGGGGAATACCCCGTCTCTGCAGGCCTTCTCGATGTTTGGTATGACGTTCTCGTCGACCCAGTCCCGGACGGCGTCGCGAATCATCCGCTCCTCGTCGGTCAGCAGTGAATCGACATCGTAGAAGTCCAATGCCTCGTACGCCATCTCTCTCAATCGGTCCCGACAGTGTGGCCCACATGAACGTTGCTTCACGACCCGGAGGGCCGGATTTCGCTAGCCCCCCTTCTTTCTGCGAGCCGCTCTTTGAGCATCGCGCTTCTCCTCGGCGCTACCGAATCGAAGAGTAAACCACTGCCTGAGACTAGGAAACAGGCCAAACATGAGGCTGAGTATCACTAAGAGGGTGGCGAGGGGAATAGCAAACAGGATCCAAGCCCCTAGGATTCCTCCGACCGAGTTCGAAAGCGGCGGATGGTACTGCACCAGCGAACCCCTATCCGTGAGGATCCAGCCACTGTCCCTGTCCGTGCTCCATGATGACACTATCCTCTCGCCTGCAATCGATGCGTTGAAGTCGACGGCATCACGATACTCTAGCCATGGGAACGACGCGCTCAGGCTGAGATCGTGCTCTATCAGGCTGAAGGGAGTCACGATGATGAGCGAGCGATCTCCGTGCTGGTGCGACAGCCCCGTGAAGTAACCCTCGGAACCGCTGAGTTGAACGATTTCCACTCCCGAGGTCGAGGGCTGCTCACCATCAAGGGAGATCGTGGCGATGTTACGATCGCTCGAGACTGCTACGCACTCATCACGATCCCCTGTCGGACACTGGACATCAGACCACGGGTAATACGTTCCGCCAATCCAATACAGAGAGTGATCCCGGTCGATGACTCCGATTCCATCTAATGTGCTAGAAACAACGCAGAGCACCAGCGAGGGATGGCAGTCAATGCTTGAGATGTCACTGCCTCCTCGTCCCAGAATCGGATACACCTCAGCACCCCCGTCTTCAGCCGCCCTCATTCTCCAGAGCCAGCCGTCCTCTCCTCCGACATAGGCCCAGGAACCTCCGGTGTTCCATGCGACCGCAGTCAACTTCGTCTGGCCGAACTCGACCTGACCGCCAGCGTTGGTGATCGAATGGTCCGCCCGGGCGTACCTGAGTACCTGCCCTTCATTGCCGACGATGAATGCCGTCTGACCTCCTGGGTGAAAGTCACCATCATTCAAATCCACCTCGCTGCTCCCTAGCAGTTCTATCCGAGTCTCTGGATCCGTAGTGCTGACGAGTTCCAGATACGCATCCGCACCGAATACGATGGCCCATTCGCCGACAGGGTCGAGCGCCGCCCCATTCAATCCCAGATCCTCCTCCGACAGGCTGACTACATCATACATGTTCACGGCCGAACCGGCGCTCGCTGCTGGGGCTATCATCAGCAAGACGCAGGCCACAGCCAATGTACTGGCGACCCTTCGCCGCATGCCCGCCCGACAGGTGATGCCGGTTTAGCCCGTTCGACACACACCCCGACGCAGCCTGACTCGCAACAGCATTCAAGAAGGTCCCAGCCAGCGCCCGGACATGGAAAGATTCGATGTCAAGCGCGGACTGGTAAAGCAGGTCACTGCAGATGGCGGACTGGCCGCCCTAGCACGCAGGCACTTCGAGAATGTCGAGGGCACAGAGAGCAACTCGTTCAGTGCCTCTCATGGTATTATGACATCGATAGCGGCAAGTTACAACGAGCAGGGTGCGCTGGTGGCAGAGGTGACAAACGTGCCTCCGAATTTCGAAGATCCGGAAGCGATGAAGGCAGCCATGGATGCCCGTAGGAGGTGGACGACCTTCCTCGACGAGGCCACCGGATACGACTCCAAGCAGAGAGGCAACAAGGCCAAGGAATGGGCCAAGAAGGCGAGCAAAGCCCAGTCAGCAATATCCGGGGCACGACATTTCATGAGAATGTCCGAAAACCTGCCCGACGAGGTGCGTGCGCAGGCAGAGTCTATGATTGAGGAAATCGAGGCCGCGCTGGAACAAGGTGACAATACCAGAGCTGCAGGACGCGCGGAGAAACTGTCGAAATCACTCGAATGAGGTGAAGCATGAGCCAAGACGAAACCCTCTCGTCGCTCGACGAGGAGGGCCGTGCATGCATTGAGAGGATGTTCTCAGGCTGCGCTGAAGTCGTAGGTGTGGAACATGTGGCTTCAGTGATGGCAGGAGGCCCTACACACTCGGGTGACGGCCAGCTTGTCGCCTACATCGGACTCGAGCCGAGCGGCAAGGCGCATCTAGCATACATTCTCCTTGCCGACACCATTCGCAACATGCTTAATGAAGGCGTCAATGTCATCATCCTACTCGCAGACTGGCACGCATGGGTCAACGACAAGTTCGACCGCGACATGGGCAAGATCACACTCGCGGGCGAGTACATGACAGAGGTCTTCCGAGCCCTGCTTGGTAATCTGGAGGAGGGCGAAGGATCGGGTCAGTTGAGGTTCCTCAGTGCATCCGAGTTGATGGACTCCGGCAAGTACTGGGAGAGGGTCCTGCGTTGCTCGAAGAACATGAGCCTCGCTAGGGTGCGCAGGACGTTCAGCATCATGGGCCGCGACGAGGACTCTTCTGACCACGACCTTGCCGCCTTCTACTACCCGGCTCTACAGGCCGCCGATATCTTCGAGCTTGGAGTCGATATTGCATTCGGCGGCATGGACCAGCGCAAGGCGCATATGTACATGCGAGACGTCGCAGACAGGTACGGCTGGACCAAGGCCACTTGCATTCACACTCCTATGATATCGGGGCTCAAAGGCCCTGGAGGGAGGATGGACTCCTTCGACCACAAGATGTCGAAGTCTGAACCCGGCAATGCCATCCTCCTAGATGATTCACCCGATACGGTGCGCGCGAAGATTGGCAAGGCATTCCTTGAGGTGGGCAGCGACGACTCCCCGGTGTTCGAGATAGCCCAGCACATCGTACTCCCGAACAGCGGCTCGATCCAAGTCATTCCAAAGCCTGAGTACGGCGAACCTTCGACTTGGGTTGATTTGCAGTCTTTCATCGAAGCTGTTGCAAATGGGACGGTACATCCTCTCGATGCGAAAATGGCTGTGGCAGAAGGCCTCGTAGAGGCCTTGGCCCCGATTTCGGAACATTTCGCTGACAAATCTGAATTACTTAATGCAATGAACCGGCTAACCGGCTCTCAGTAAATCGTTTTGGATTGTTTTTTCCATCGGATATGCAGGGCGAGGCCTCATAACCTGTACTCTACCGGGCCGGACCAAAGGTGGGCGTATGGTTTCAGTAGGCATCGATGACGTCGCGATTCATTTTCCCCGGCTGTACTTCGACATGGAGGACTTCGCCAAACTGCGAGGTGCCGATTTTGGCAAATTGAATCGGGGCCTCGGACTCGCCGCCATGGCGATTCCGGACGTCCACGAGGATACCGCCACGATGGGGGCCAACGCCGTTCGTAGACTCATCGACCGCAACGGCATGGACCCAACCACAATTGGGAGAATCTACCTCGGTACAGAGTCGGCTCTCGATGGCTCAAAGCCCACAGCCACTTACATCATGGACATGCTTGAGCAGCGATACACCCCGGCTCATGGCAAGGACTGCTTCCGCAACTGCGACGTTGTCGACCTGACATTCGCTTGCATTGGCGCTGTCGATGCCATGCACAACACACTCGACTGGGTCGCCCGTGGCGGCGAGGACAAGGACCGAGTCGGAATTGTCGTCTTCGCTGACAACGCCAAGTACGACATCGGCTCCTCCGGTGAGTACACGCAAGGCGCTGGTGGCGGCGCCATCTTGATTCGCCACAACCCACGGCTGCTGGAGATACCAGATATCTGGGGCGTCTCGACGATGCCGGTGCACGACTTCTTCAAGCCTCGGCGTGAGGTTGATACTAGGACCATCGTCGAGAATGTGCTCGACCTCGCCAGAGAGAGCGGCGAGAAGGTCAAGGAGGGACTGGCTGAGCGTATCCTCCAGCATCTGCCTAGATCATCGAAGAAGGACGATGTGATGTTTGAGAACCCGACGCTTCAGATACACAAGGACACCCCTGTTTTCGACGGTCAGTACTCGAACCGCTGTTACTCAGAGTCGGTCAAGCAGGCTTTCATCAACTTCCGTATCAAGGCTATCCGCGAAGGCAGGTATGACCCCGAGTCCGATGAGATACTCACTGAACAGTGGAGCCGAATCATCGTCCACCTACCTTATGCATTTCAGGGCAAGAGGATGTTTCCCGATGTCTTCCGCCACGACCGCCGGCACCTGCCGATGTGGGAAGGAATCGTGTCGGAGATCGGCCCCGAGCCGTTTTCGGAGAACTTCCCAGACACTCCCGATGGGCTCGAGGAGTTCGAGAAGGCAAACGATTCATACCGCCGTCTGATATCCAAGACTGCCGAATTCAAGCAGTTTGTCGACGAGCGTATCGAGAAGACCACAAGGGCTTCCAGCCTCATCGGCAACCAATACACTGGCTCCATTTTCCTCGCGCTGATGTCTTCGATGGAGTCCGATTACATCGAGAACGTGGACATGACCGGCGAGAAACTCGGATTGTGTGGATATGGTTCAGGCGCCAAGGCAAAGGTCTTCGAAGGCGAGGTACAGCCGCAATGGCGCGAAATCGCCTCGCGATTCCACCTCTTCGAACGCCTCTCATCCCGCCATCCGATTAACAAGACGATTTACGAGGCACTACACCGCGGCTCTCGCAAGCGCTCGGTCGTCAAGCCCAGCGACGAGTTTGCCCTCGTCGCTATCGGCGGCGATGGGCAACTCGAGGGGCAGCGCGAGTACTGCTGGGTCGAGTGAACCCTCAATTCGAGAGTATTTCTGCCAACTCGTTGAGGAAACTATCGACCTCGTCCATCGTGTTGTAGTGCAGCACGCCTACACGCAGCACTCCCTCTGGCTCAAGGCCGAGAGCCTCGGTGAGCTCAAGGGCGTAAAAGTTCCCCTCCCAGACAAAGATACCGCGTTCGGCCAGTGCATCAGCAATCCGTTTTGGACTCATCGAGTCATGGGTGAAGGAGACTGTAGGCGCCCTTTCGGTCTTGCGCTCAGAGTCGGTGATGCCCCAAATCCTGATCCCATCGAGGGCTTGCAGCCCGTCGATCATCCTCCAACACAGTGACTGCTCGTACTCTTCGATTACCTTGAAGGCGCATCCTAGTGCCTCCCTCCGACTCAAGTCGCCATCCGAAACGCAGTGCCCTATCCATGCGATGTGCTCGATAGCCGCGATGGTGCCGGCCATCGCCTCATGACTCTGAGTCCCGGTCATCCATCGGAATGGGATCTCCTCGGTGGCGACCCGGAGTTTGGCCACCGGTAACTCGGCGAGCCTTTCCGAGCGACCCCACAAGACTCCTTGGTGGGTCCCGAAGAACTTGTACGAAGAGCAGGCGAGGTAATCGCACCCCATCTCTTCAACGTCGATGAGACAGTGAGGCGCGTAGTGCACCGCATCGACGAAGACCTCTGCACCGACGGCATGGGCCTTCTCGACGATCCCGGATACGTCGTTGATGGTGCCAGATAAGTTTGAGGCAGCACCGACGGCGACAAGGACAGTGTTTTCGTTGATCGAGTCCTCAAGAGAAGATAGATTGTGAGTACAGTCATCCGGGTCGATGTCGACTCGACGAAGAGTAGCGCCCGACCACTCTGCAGCCAGCATCCACGGGCGCACGTTTGAATCGTGATCGAGTCGCGTGACTACGACTTCGTCGCCTGGATTCCAAGTCCTGCTCAGGGCGCTCGCCAGTTGTATGGTGAGACTGGTCATATTCTGGCCGAACACTATCTCTCTGTGATCCTCACAGCCGACGAAGTCGGCGCAGGCCAGCAATGCATCATCTATCAGGCGATCCGTTTCCACGGAGGTCGCGAACGACATGCCGACGTTGGCGTTTTGGTGCAACAGGTAGTGCCTGACGGCATCACCGACCGAATCAGGGGACTGACTGCCCCCGGGCCCGTCGAAGAAGATGGCTTGACGACCGTAGACCATGCGTTGCAAGCCCGGAAACTTGGAGCGCACCTCGTCGATCGGGAAAGCGGCCATGAAACACCTCATTCTGGCGCTATTGAACGATTGATGACGATCCTTTGCACTTCTTGTGTGCCTTCATAGATCTGGGTGATCTTGGCGTCTCTGAAGAAGCGCTCGACTGGGAAGTCCGTGGTGTAGCCGTAACCGCCGAGAACCTGCACCGCCCTCTCCGAGACCCACATAGCCGTATCTCCGGCGAACAGTTTGGCCATGCTCGCCTCTTTGGTGTGTCTTGGAGATCCGTCTTCGTAGTGCCTCTGCTTAGCCCAGGCGGCCTTGTAGACCATCAACCTAGCCGCTTCGGTACGGGTGGCCATGTCGGCGAGGTAGTTACCGATGCTCTGGTGTTGGGCGATAGGCTTGCCGAAGGCGATTCTTTCGTGAGCATAGTTCAGTGCCGCCTCGTAGGCTCCCTGAGCGATGCCCAGTGCCTGTGCGGCGATGCCTATTCTGGAATTGTCGAGGGCGTTCATGGCGATGGGAAAGCCACCGCCCGATCCTTTCAGGACATTCCCAACAGGCACCTTACAGTTTTCCAACAGCAGAGAGCATGTGTCACTAGAGCGGATTCCGAGTTTATCCTCCTTTTTGCCGACAGAGAAGCCTTCGAACGACCTCTCGACGATGAAAGCGGTGGTCCCACCGTGCTTCTTCTCGCCATAGTCGGGATGGTCGACATCCTTGGCGAAAAGCACGTAGATGTCGGCATTCTCTCCGTTAGTCACCCACATTTTCTCGCCGTTGAGCATGTAGTGACTGCCATCGTCACTCAACTTGGCCCTGCAACTCAGAGCCGCCGCATCAGTCCCTGCACCAGCCTCGGAAAGCGAGTAGGCGCCGATTTCACTTCCAGCAAGGCGCGAAAGATACTCCTTTTTCTGCTGCTCGTTACCGTGCAGTGCGATGGTTTTGGAACACAGTCCGACATGTACGCAGAACATCACGGAGAATGATGGATCGACCCTTGCGAGCTCCTCTACGATGATTGCTTCGGAGACGTCGTCGACGGGGCTGCCGCCGTAGTTTTCAGAGATTGTGATTCCCTGTAGGCCGGAATCGCAGAACGCGCGCCATTCGTCCAAAGGAGCTGCTTGCGCCTTGTCCCTCTCAAGGCATGTGGGTGCCAGAACCTCTTCGGCGAAGTCGCGTACCATAGCGCGAATCATGCTCTGTTCTTCGGTCTCGCTGAAGTCCATCGCTCTCCCCGCTCAACCGAGGCGGGTTATGTTGTTAACCCCTCTTGGTCGCTATTTCTGAGTGCATGATGAATCGAATAGTTCAAATTGGATATCTGAACGCGCCATTCGGAATCAACATGGCAGACGGTGATTTTTTCGAATTTAGCATCGCTCATGATCGCAAGTACACACTGGAGCATCTGTGGCTTCAGGTGCTCGATGACAAGGCCACGACCGTCAAGATTGGAATCAGTGAGTTTCTACGTGCGGAGTATGGTGACATCGTACGCGTGGTGCTAACTCGTCCGGAGGATGATAGTGAGTTCAAACTTGAGTCGGATGCAGAGGTGAGTGACGACGACGCCCCTGGAATAATGGGCAGTGGTGACGAGTTAGGAGTGGAAGACCTGCTGATCACAGTCCTAGCCAACTATGACGGAGATATGGAGACGATTCTGATCAACTCCCCAATCCCCTGCAAGATCCTTGAACTGAACGGCGAAGTCGAGGACAATCCAGATCTTGTCAATGACGATGCCTACGGCGATGGTTGGTGCATGATAGTCAAGCCACATGATTTCGACGAGGATCAGTTCCTAGATCAGAAAGAGTACATCGAAATGCTCAACGAGCTCCCCTAGGGCCAAGACAGGGCCGACCATTCTTCGTGGTCCGAATCGCTCCAGTCAAGCTCCCTGAGAAGGGAGAGCACCTCATCGCTAGACGATAGGTCACGCTCGACCTGCACCCGGTGCAACCAGCCTTTGAGTCGCCCCATTCGAGGACCCGGCTCAAGACCGGTCGCGTCCGCCAGCATATTCCCATCGACCAGTGGTTTGTTTCCGGCCCTGAGAGCGTCCAGAGAGGATAATGCAGATCTGAAGTCATCAACGTCGCGCCCTAGGCCCTCGGAATAGGATATGAAGAACTCCTGCCAAATCTCTGGGAGAGCCGCCTTGAAACGCCTCAAACTTCCGATTTCGGCCAATAGAGAGGCGCTTGCCGAATCATGCAGGAAGGAGATTGCCCTCAATGGATCCTTTGCTAGGACCAATGCCCCTCGCAGTTTCTCTGCCAGCGCATCACCATCATCGTCCTCAGCACTGCACAGCATTGCGAGATTGACCACGAAGTCACTGCCGAATACCGGCTCGATGGTAGTGCGGATTCCAGGCAGGACTCGTTTTAGGGCCCCGCTCTCGTTCATCACCGCTATGATCTCACCCACGTTGCCACCAGTGAGTATATGCTGCATCTCCGCCCCAATCCTCTCTCGTGAGACTCTCTCTAGCATCTCGCTGCATTCCATCACAGCAGCTCTGAGTTCGGGTTCCATCTGACGCACCCCACTCTTTGAGTCAAGGAATCGGAACGCACGCATGATGCGCAAACCGTCCTCTCCCAGCCTCTCTCTGGCATCTCCAACGGAGCGCAGAACCCCAGCCCTGAGGTCAGCTTCCCCTTCGTGTTCGTCTATTCTTTTACCATTGGCATCGATTGCCATCGCGTTGATGGTGAAGTCACGGCGAGCCAAGTCATCCTTGATACTGCTTCCGAAAACAACCTCGTCTGGCCTCCTGCCATCGCCGTAGGTGCCTTCGCTGCGCAGAGTTGTGACCTCCCAACTTGGCTCACCTACAACACCCTCATCCAGCCTCACAATAACGGTCCCGTACTTCTCTCCCACCATCAACGAACGGGGAAAGAGTTCCTTGACCTCGGCAGGGAGCAGACTGGTGGCGATATCGATGTCGGTGTCAGGACGACCAATTATCGAGTCCCTGACCCAACCCCCAACAATCCAAGCCTCACCGGCGGAACGCAGTCTAGTGAGGACCCGCGTATCAGCTTCGCTGAGGTACTCCAACGCGCGCTCCATGGTGCGCCGACGGACTATCTGCCATGATTGCTTCGGGCGTTAGGCATATTGGCTAATGGCCCGTCGGGCTGCTGTGAAGGTAGAACTAGTACCCATCGAGGCCCTCCGTCCGCACGAGCAGGTCGTGCCTGACAAAGTGGACCAGTTAGAGAGAATGACCCTCCGTTGGAAAGCTTACACCAAACCCCTCTTGATTGACCGAAAGACGGGTACCATCCTAGATGGGCACCATCGCACCGAAGTGGCTAGACGACTGAAACTGAAGTGCCTTCCTTGTGTATCTGTCGACTATCTCGATGACGACGGCATCATACTCAATATTTGGCCCAAGAGCGGCAGGGATTCATTGGACAAGTCGGAAGTCATCGAAGCCGCACTATCCGGCGAACTTTTCCCTCCCAAGACCTCAAGACACCTACTCTCTGACCACCTGCCGCCGATATCCGTACCTCTATCCCGACTAGTGGAACCGGCAACTGGAGATGTCGAGGGAAATTAGCCGCGCCATCTAAGGTGAGAGTCAGGGAACGAGATCCTTGTGCCCACCAGACATTCCAGGCTCCTCATCGTCCGGAGATCCTGGATTGGCCAACTCGATCGACATGTAATCTCCGAACAGTGGCCACATGGGGCCGAGCCACTCCATTTCCATCAGTAGCAACTCCATCACAGGATGCTCGAGAATCTCGTCCTCGGTCGAATCCTCATCAAGCGTAGGCAGGTCAGCAGGGAGCTCTTTGAGGGAGATGATCAACCCTTCGAGGCGAGTTATCGTATCATCTTCGATCTCTATGACCTCGGACATCAGACCCAACAGATCCTCAAGGTGGTCTGCTAGTGAGTGCGGGTCCAGTAGGGAGCGCTCAGACTCGCTGAGGTCCATCGGTCCGAACACCACACCACCTAGGTCCGTATCAATCCACTCGTCACCCTGCTTCTCGCGCTTGAGAAGCCTCTGGTGCACTGGCCCTCCGAAAGGACCGAGCACGAAACCACCATCCTCGACCAGCGCTTCGATTTCCGGCGGTAATATTCGTACAGACCCAGTGACTAGTACCCTGTCTACGCGCCTGCTAAGGCCATTCCAATCTTCTAGTGCCTCGGAGGGGAGTACGGTCAGGAAACCCATTGAATCGAACATTTCCAGTCTCTCACTGGTATGCAATAAGACCTCATCATGCGGCTCGATGATGGTCACGACGCCGTCTGGGCCGAGCATGCAGTCCAGCAGGGCAGCGAGGTAACCTCCCTTAGAGCCAAGCAGTAGGACATGCTGACCCTCTCTAATTTCCAAGTGGTGTAGCAGCGTTGCCACCATATGCGGGGCCGAGATGGTCTTGGCAGCACCTCCTTCAGTGACTAGGAACGGGACCGGCCTGTCTCCCAGAAATGGCTCCAGATTGTGATCGGTGAAGCAACGCGGGTCCACCGAGTTCATCGCATCCTCGATTCTATCGTCGAGAGGAACGCCAGCGTCCTTCAGCCGCGCAATCAACTCCGAAATCCCCTCCATCCGTGCTCCTCCGTGCCAATGGTTCGGCCGCAGAGGATTTGAACACAACGCTTCTGCGCTCTCCTAGGGTCCGTGGTCTAGGGGTTATGACGTCGCTCTTACAAAGCGAAGATCGCAGGTTCAATTCCTGCCGGACCCACCAAATCGCAATCTTCGGCTCAAACCAACAATTCGCCACACTTCGCCCCGATTGCCAACAAGATAGCAACTGAAACTCTCAAGAGTGTCGGCTATGGCCGGAGAACGTGGTCGAAGAGACTGCGGGACTGGCTTCCCGAGTGACCCGGCGCCTGCGCAAACGAGAGTGGACCATATCCACCGCCGAGTCATGCACTGGTGGGTTGCTAGCTTCATTGATAACCGATATTTCAGGGGCCTCTGAGTGGTTCAAGCAGGGCTGGGTGGTGTACTCTAATGAGTCCAAGATGCGCGAGCTCGGGGTCGAGAAGACCGCCTTCGATGAGGGTGAGGCCGGCGCAGTCTCTCATGAGGTCGCGATCCAGATGGCCAAAGGCGCTCGGTACCAGTCCGACTCCGACGTGGCCATCTCAATAACTGGAATAGCCGGCCCTGGCGGAGCCACTGCCGAGAAGGAGGTCGGGAGGGTCCACGTGGCGGTGGTGACCGGTGATTACTTTCTAGTCAGAAGGATGGATTTTGGGGAAAACGACCGTCTCGACAACAAGCGTTCCTTCGCAGCCTTCGCCCTGCGACTTGCACTTGAGACTCTCGACAAGGTTGTCGAGGTCGAGGAGAGGGCCTCTAGAGCCACAATCAGCGAAGGGGAGACATCTTCCATCGACACCTCTGAGTTCGATCCATCTGACGAGGAGTGGGAGGGCAGCATGAGTTGGAAGGGCTCGAAGAAGACGGTCGCAGAGGAGATTTCCAAGGTCGACCTCGCTTCTCTCACAGACTGGGACGAGTGAACGGTGCCCGCGGCACCGAAAGCAGACTTCAGGCGATATTATCATGAGCGTCCCTAGAACTGCTCGGGCGGATGACCAGTCAGGATTGGGGAGAACGGCAGCGAGTACTCGCCGCTGCCGGACTGCTGGTGATAGGTAGGGCCGCACAGGAGAAGGTCCAGAGTCTGCCGGACATAGCGCCACTGATTGAGGCGGCTCAGAGCTCCAATGTCGTGATGCTCAGTGAGAGGGCGATTGACGAGATCTTGACTTTGGTGCCGACCGAGGGGGCCATTGAGACTCCGCCAGCAACCCTCAGGACTGCGCAGGCTACCCTAGCCGACCCGGAGAGCCACTCTCCTATCGGCCGCACACTGGCTCCTATCGTGTCCACTAAACCCAACCCTGCTCCTCGCCGTCATGGGCTCTCGCACTACAGCCTCGACGACTTTCCGATGGAGGCTAAGGACGTTGATTCCGAAATCGAGATACACTTCGACATTACCGGTCTCTCTACAACAGAGGGAAAGATGTTCGACATGCGGTCCTGCTTCGCGGACCGCTTGCGCCAGATCCGCCAGATGATGATTGTAGGCCGCTCATTGCCACGTCGACCCATTAGTAACTCCGAGGCGTGGCGCAACAGGCAGCGCTACTCCAGCACCGATTATGAGGTCACTCTGGTAGGACTGGTGAGCGAGACAAGGTGGGCGAGGTCGGGCAACTTCAACTTCGTGATCGAAGACGATACGATGCAGATCCGATGCTCACTGAAGCCTCCATCAGGAGCCTCAAACCTCCATCCTGCCTTGGACGGACTGATGGACGACGACGTAGTCGGAGTCAGCGGGCACTTCCTGATAGGAGAGAGAAATCCCTTATTCCTAGCCAATGACATACACATGCCGCCCCTAGGCCGGCACTCCAAGGCCACTGCCAGCGAGGACGAGGCGGTCTCGGCCGCCTTCCTGTCCGATGCCCACGTCGGCAGCAAGACATTCCTATCTCCGCAATGGGAGAAGATGATCGAGTGGTTCAGGACCGACCCACTGGCTCGGACTGTGAAGTACTTCGTGCTGAGCGGAGATGGAGTCGACGGGGTTGGGATATACCCAGGTCAGCAGCGCCATCTGGCCATCACTGACCTGTTCAACCAGTATGGGGAGTTGGCTAGGCTGCTTGAGGGTCTGCCCGACTGGGTCGACTTGATGATACTGCCCGGCAATCACGATGCGGTCCGTCCGGCGGAGCCGCAGCCGGCATTGGATCCCGAGATACAGCAGGACTACTCCGACGCCGTGTTCGTCGGCAACCCCTGCGACTTCAGCCTCCATGGAGTCCGCATCCTGTCTTATCACGGTAAGAGCATAGACGACTTCGTCGCAGGCCTCCGATCGGTCACCTACTCAACTCCCGAGTTAGCGATGAAGGCTATGCTGGAGCGCAGGCACCTTGCACCATCGTGGGGAGGGAAGACCCCACTATCTCCAGAACCCGAGGACCGGATGGTCATCTCTACCGTGCCCGACATATTCGTCACCGGCCACGTACACGGACACTACGCTGGCAATTACAAGGGCACGACGATGATACACAGCTCCACTTGGCAAGATCAGACGGACTATCAGCGCATGCTGGGATTCCAGCCCAAGCCCTGCATCCTGACGATTGTCAACCTGCACACACACGCGACGGCTTCAATCCCCTTCGCCTGAGTCTGGAAACACTTCGCCGTCGAAGATATGTGGCCAAAGTGCTCGCAGGTCCTTTTCTAGGACGACAGGTACTCCTGCTGCCTCAAACGCGTCGACCGCCCTTTGTCTGGCAGGGTTGAAACCGATGAAGTCAGAGCCGGGAATCATCATCGAGAGGTCAGTGCTCGAATCGCCCACTGAGACGATGCTTTCGGGTTCCAGTTCCTTGATTTTCGCGAGCTTCTCGACCAGCAGCCCCTTTTCGTGAGAGTTCACTTGAGTGGGCGCAGGCCCGCGCAGTATTCCCTCCTCATCCCAATCGAATCCGTTGGCCGCCCAGTCGTCGACCTTCAGCATGTCTGCGATGGTGCCCACGAAGACATCCACGCCGGCAGACACGATGGCCACGAAGACCCCCCGGGACTGCAACGCGCTGACCGTTTCGCGCGCCCCGGGAATCAGAGTGATGCCAGAGTAACAGCGCATGATATCATCTCTGTGGATTTCGGGCTGCACCGCAGTCCACAGACGGATGTCGTCAGCCATGAACTCATCATCGCTGATCTCACCATTCAGGAAGCGTTCAAGGGTTTCGAGATTTTCGGTACCGAAGTAGTCGTGGATATTCTGCCATGAGGAGCCGTTGTCGGTCAGTACACCGTCGCAGTCGAAGACGACCGCTCTGACATCGCTCATGCAGCCGTCGTGGCGTGGGCGTGTATAGTCCCTGCGAGGGAGATGGGTTGATGACCGTCAGGGAACTCGCCCCAGCATGGTCGGCAAAGGCAAGGCGGTAAAGGTCAAGATGCTGTTCTTCGGACCCTTGGCCGAGAGGCTAGGCGAGCGTGAGATCGAGGTTGCTTTGGAGCACGGAACGACAGGCAATCAGTTAATTGAACGCTTTGAGTTGTCCGATTTTCTCGATTCTGGGCTCAGGGTCGCTATCGATGGACATATCGGAGCACCTCTGGATACTCCTCTGAGGGATTCATCCGAAGTCGCCTTCCTCCCACCGGTTTCCGGCGGGTGAGGCACAATCCGGCCGAAGCATTTGAACGAGAACACTTCCACCTAGAGTCGATAACATGGCCATAGGCACCACTGAGATAGCAATCCTCGTCGTAATAGCAATATTCCTGTTCGGGGCGAAGAGGATACCCGAACTTGCTCGAAGCGTGGGCCTTGCCAAGGGCGAGTTTCAGAAGGCTGTGGAAGAAGGCGTTCAGCCATCTTCCGCTGAGCAGGACATGGATCGAGGCGGGATGACCGAGGAAGTCGCCAGCGAGAGCGAGTAATCATCCTCTCTTGCGGCTGAGTCTTAGGGCGGAGCCGCAATCGGCGCATTCCCCCAGTTCGCGGCTCGAATTCGGCCCCTCTGGAGAAGGGAGCACGGCCCCGCACCCAGTGCATCGCAATTCCCAGGACCAAAGCGCACTGATCCCCTCCATCGTCACCGACAGCCAAGGCAGTCCACCCTTCTCACACAGGTTCTGTAGCCTGTAGTCGTCGGTGACCAGTGTAGCTGATCTCTCTATGGCCAGCGCCAGTAGCTCTAGGTCCACGGGCGATAGACCAGCCATGTCCCCTGTGGTGACTGCGAGATCGCTGGCTCGAGTAATCGCATCAGGTCCCGGAGATGACCATTCGAGCCCAATTGCGTCCAGCAGCATCTCTCGATCGGGTGATATTCGGTACAGCTCAGCTCTCTGGGACGGTACAACGAAGCTACCACGCATCCTCTCTAGGGGCCACGCGATTAGAGCAGCCGTATCCAAGACTTCGCCAGCCGCCATGCTCGGGCGTAGGCTGGCTGCGCTTTCAGGGGTCGCCTCCGAGTCTAGTCGGTGTCCGCGGGAAGCAACGTTCATCCCGAAAAGAACGGACGAAGGTGCGTGCTCAAGGGCATCAGCGACTCGATAATCGAATGGGCGGAGGGCTTTGGCCTGCTTGGCCTCGCCGTTGTTTCTGCCTCCGAAGCAGCCCTTCAGCCAGCACCGCCCGACCTACTGGTCATCCCCATGGTCCTAGGTGCAGATAGTTCCCTCGATATCCTGGCCATCGTTCTTGTCGCCACCTTATCGAGTGTGGTAGGAGCAGTAGGGGGCTATGGAATCGGCGTCTACGCTGGCAGACCGATACTCGAGCGCTTCGCCAGCGATGCCACAGTTGCCAGACTCGATGTCATAATGGTCAGGTACGGGTCTGCCGGCATCTTCCTCGCTGCAGTCTCTCCGATTCCCTACAAGGCGCTGGCGTGGGCGGCGGGAGCCGGCAGGATGGACCTCAGGCTGTTTATCGCAGCAGGTCTGTTCGGTCGGGGCATAAGATTTGGAATGGAGGGAATTGTGCTTGGGATTTGGGGTGACCAGTTCCTCGGCTTGATGGAGGATCCACTTGCTTGGCTGGTCGGCGGAATAGTCGGTCTGGCGCTGTTCATCCCTGTGATGAAATGGTGGTCGGCACTGGCAGAAGAAACCTAATCCAATTCAATTGCAATATGCTATGATTGGAATCTTAGACTGAGAAGCAAGGAGAATCCTCAATTGGTACGACTACGACTCGCGACAAACGCGACAACCCACGACCCTTAACCCATCCAAGCATCTCCGGTATCGCATGGGAAGAGCGCCAGCGTATGCGCGTCGCGCAGTTTCACTGGGCCTGACTCTGACGATTCTGGTGATTATAGCCACTCCTTCCGTAGCGGCCGACCAGGAGGCGACCTGGGTGCGCACCTCACCGGGTGTTTGGATGCTCGAGGACTCTCAGGGCCTGCTTCACCAGCCTCAGCCCGAGGCAGGGTTGTTCCTTAGCCCCTCGGAAGGACGCACCGTTGGATTGGAACTGAGAGATGCTCTGGCGGGAATCTGGACTATCGCGGACATGTGGTTCGTGGCTGAATCAGCGGGGCAATCCCCGGCTGATCCCGAACAGCAGACTGAAGGCCCCCAATTCATCCTCTCTCTGCCCGCGATGTCCTTCGCTTCCACCTTCATCGCCGTCACTTTCCTCTCTCTAGCTCTAGTCGCAGCCAGAGATGAGCCTACTCGGGCCAAGATATCCCAGTCGATGGGCCGATTCTCCCAACTCAGGGTCACTGAGGGCACAGGAACGCTCGCGGGGACCTACCAGCGCGGGCGCCTAGAGGGCTTCTTGACCGCCCATCCCGGCTGCCACCTCTCTGGAATCATACGCGCTCTGAATCTGGGTAACCACCAGGCCGTACACCACCTGAGGACACTCGAGCGTGAGGGACGCGTCTGGTGCAGGCGTGACGGACGCCTGCTCCGCTACTACACCTCAGCGGTCGACCCAGCAGCCGAGCTCTCCAGCTTGCCTCGCCCGGTCGATGCCAACCAACTCAGCGACGTGGCTCTTATGGTGCTGCGTTCGATAGCTGAGCAGGAAGATGGACAACCCTCACCGACACAGAGGGAGATGGCGGCCCGATTGGAGACGAGCCAGCAACTGGTTGGCCATCATCTGAAGCGGCTCGAATCCCAGGGTCTGATTACACGGAGGAGGAGAGGGCTACGAACCGATCGGGCGCTCACCGAAGAGGGCATGAGGCTGTGGGCGACTCTCGTAGAACCCGTCTCTACGAGACCTTGACAAATCCAATGACCCACTTTCCTTTAAGGTGGCTGAGAGGCCCCTGTGGTCAATGTACAAGATGAATCGCGACAGAACCGCCCGACGCCGAATCCACACCGGCCTCTTCCTCGTGGCCCTGATGCTGGGCTCGGGATGCCTCGGAGCGACCGATGAGATAACCGAGCAGCCCGAGCCTTCAGTGGTAACCGCCGAGGTCCAGATCGAGGGCTCTCCAACTACGGCCAACGACCTAATTGTCGCCAACGCCGTGATCTCTGAGGGCACCGGGCCATACATCGTGAACTGGCGACTTGACGGGGCATTAGTGCAGACCTCCTCCAGCATGAACTATGACGCTGGATTCCTCTCCGTCGGCACACACACCATCGAGGCTGAAATCACCGACTCGATGGGGGTGACTGGGGTCTCGGCTGTCATCTTCACGCTGCTGGAGCCAAACCGAGCCCCGACGATCTCCCTAGAACTCCCTATCGAGGGAATCGCAGGCGTGCCTGTGGCTTGGTCGGTAGATGCTTCAGACCCAGACGGTGATGACCTCGTAGTCGAGGTCGATTTCTCCGATGGCATCACCCAGAGGGATCTCTCCGGGCAGCACGTCTGGGGTGAACCCGGTATCTACACAGTTCGCGTCTCGGCCACTGACACCTCGGGATTCCTTGCCAACGCCCAGGAGACGATCAGGATCGAGTACGCCGACGCACCCTCGCTCACAGTTTCCACCAACCCCTCTCCTCAGGGACGCATACACCTCAATCTGGCCGGAGAGCTGACTATCGCCACCAGTACCGAGGATCCACTCGGTCCCGTCTCGGTTAGCATCGACTGGGGCGATGATTCAATGGTAGAACCGGCGTTCACCGAGGAATCTCACCAGTACGCCGAGGAGGGTGTGTTCGTGATACGCGTGATTGCGACCGGCTCGACCGGCATCACCACCGAACGCGTCTTCCACGTCGAGGTTGTCTCCGTGGCCGACGACCTCGAGGCAGCCCAACTGCAGGAAGAGCTAGAGGAAGAGGCCGAGGAACAACTCGATATCGAGGTCGATGAAGAACTCGACAATGATGGGGATGGCACGGTTGACGACGTCTCCGAGGCCCAACAGGACCCTGACTACGATTGGCAGTCCGACTTCGACCCCGATGGCGACGGATACTACGACGACGACCAAGAGGTCGACGACTGGGTCGCCACCGACGAGGAGTACGTCCGCGATGAGGTCGGTGACGAGGAGGAGACCGACGCCATCCCGAACGACCCGCTTATGATTGAGGCCAGCGTCGTAAACGAGGACGAGGGGCCGTCCGATGCCGAACTCGCCCCGATCCCATTTTACAACGAGGCTGACGCGGAGATCGTCAACCCAGTGTTCAACGACGCATGGGGCGATGTGAGCGACGACTCTCTGCAGGAGCAGACCTACAGTCGCTCGATATCACAGGTCACAGCCACATGGTGGAACGATACGTTCTGGGAGGACTGGAATAACGACGGAGTCCCTGAGACTCTGTGCCACACCACGGTCGGCGTTTTCTGGTTCGACTCGGATGGGATCCCAGGGCCCGAGCGAATAATCCTGGTCCGCACCAAGCACTGCTCGCAAGACCGCGACGGGGACGGGCACGATGACCTGTTCTTCACACGATTCAGGGGGCTCGATATGGTCGACCAGAACTCTGATGGCATCCCCGAGCGCCACGACGTACTGACTCGGGTCGTCTGGACCTGGGACAACGGTACCTACGAAGACGTCAACATATACCTCTTTGTCCACGCCCGCACCGATGCCGACCAAGATGGCAATTTGGAGCGTCGAGTGGTCCTGAATCGCCAGCAGCGGATGGTCGATCAAGGCATAGGTGCGGTGCTCACCGCGTACTTCTCGCACTCGCGGTTCATATTGAGAGTGGACAGCAACGATGACGGCACCCCAGAGCGCTGGATGGCCATAGACCACACCTCGTGGATATGGGACCCTACCGAGGACGGCAACGCCGACCGCCACCGTGACAACCTGCGTGCGGTCGTCAGGAAGGACACCAACCAAGACGGCAGCGTCGATGTGATACGCGCACTCCACCAGAACACCGTTCAGTTCGACAACGACTCTAACGGCGTCATAGAGCTGCAGTGGACTTGGCGGGCCGGGGTTCTGAAGGTCGACACCGACCACGATGGGGACCTCGACTACACTGCTCGGATGCACGGCTGGCACCAGCACTGGGACTGGGGCATGGTCGAGTACCACATCCATCGTTTTGCCTTGACTCGGATATCCGACCACGACACAGATGGCATCCCCGAGTGGAAACAGCGAATAATACACATGTCCAACGCTACCGACTGGGACTTCGATCACCATCTCGAGCAACGTGAGTCCTATACTGCCGCCCTGACTTGGTCCGATGCCGACGAGGACGGCTACGAGGAGCATATCTTCAGGAGAGTAAGGGAGACAACTTACCTCGACCAGCACGCCCACGGATGGTCCCACCAGAGTGAGTCCACGCATTCGGTGGAGATCTGGCGCGACTCGAACCACAACCTGCATGCCAAGCGTGTGGTTGTCATCGACTTGTCTTCATGGGACAACAACTCCGATGGTAACCCGGACACCTACAACTACCTGAGCAGGACCTGGCGGGCGGCTGACTTTGATCAAGACGACTTCCTAGAGCGCAGGGTGTTCCACCGTCACTACATGGCGGCGAGGGACGACAACGCGGACGGCAATGTGTCCTTCGCTGTCAACTCCAACATCTGGCATGCAAGAAACCTCTCGCTGTCGCCCAGCGGCAACATCGATGTGTTGCAGGAGGCCTATCTCTCACACAGAGTTTTCGAGTGGAACATCAACTCACAGGGCCACGCCTACCACACCAACAACACCTGGATCGCCTTCCACGTCGACTATGTGACCAACACCGTGCAAGGGCTCATAGTGTCCGTGATTACCATCGATTCCGACCAAGACGGTACCCCCGAGTCGCAAACCATCACCACTGGAAATTCTGGCAACCCACCGTGACGAATTGTTATGGAGGGGGCGGCTGTCGTCGAACCAGCGCTTGTGTGGTGTAGTTCGGTCCATCATGCCGCCCTTTCGAGGCGGCGACCCGGGTTCAAATCCCGGCACGAGCACCTTCATCAGTCGACTTCGTGAACGTCAGTTGGGATGCCCCGGTCGCCAGCCTGCTCGATTACTATCCTAGTCCACTTGCTCGTGGACGAGGGCATTGCGAGGATGTGAGAAGAGCCGTTCAGAATCTTCGCAGTTAGGGTGTTAGGGGCCTCCTTTCTACCCCTGTCTTGCAGGCTTCTGTTGGGGTCGTCCCACTCTTCGAAGAAAACGGCGATGGGTATTGAGTTATTGTCGGCCCAGCGTTCAGCCATGTAGTCGACACCACTCGCTCCACCTACGATGATGAGGTCCGGGTAACCGTTCTCATCGACCCATTTGCCGACCACATTCTCAAACACCCAGAAATCGTAGAACCTGCTTGAACCTACGATTGCGAGATTGATAATCTCCCCATCTCGGTTCAGGTCTTGGCTACCCAGCCGCTCGACCGTGTGATGCCCCGTAGGTCCTGCCATGTAGGGGCGCATGTGGGTGTGCGACAATAAATGTCCGCAAGATAAGTTAGAAATTATCGTTTTCAAGCATTTATCTCCTTCTTGAGACTATAGGAGTTGCAATAGGTCAAATCTCGTATGGGAGCGAGTTGATATTGGTCCATCGACTCGAATTAATCGGAGGAATAGCCATGACCTTGGATATCGAGGCGATACGGGCCGATTTCCCCATTCTCGAGCGCCGCCTGCCGAACGGCAAGCAATTGGTCTACTTCGACAACGCTGCGACCTCGCAGAAGCCACAGTGCGTCATCGATGCCATGACTCACTTCTACGAGGCCTACAACTCCAACGCGCACCGCTCGAATCACACCCTCGCCGACGAGGCGACCACAGCTTTGGAAAACGCCCGCGATCGCATCGCCTCGTACTTTGGGACTTCACCTGATCAACTAATCTACACCAGCGGAGCGACCGAGGCAATCAACCTCGTAGCGTACGCTTGGGCCCGTGAGAATCTCGGAGACGGCGATGTCATCGTGCTGACAGAGATGGAGCATCATGCAGACATAGTCCCATGGCAGCAACTCTCAATCGAGAAGGGTGTAGAAGTAAGATACGTCCCGATAGATATTGAGTCGTTCACTCTAGACATGAACGCCCTAGAGGTAGCGGTAGCTGACGCGTCACTGGTTTGTGTGGTACACACCAGCAACGTCCTAGGGGTCCGCAACCCAATCGAGAATATCATTGAGATGTCTCATGCTGCTGGAGCACGTATCCTCTTGGACTGCGCGCAAGGCGCTCCGCACGAAAGGATAGACTTCGATAGTATGGGGGCTGACTTCGTAGCCATTTCGGCACACAAGATGGCCGGACCCACTGGGATTGGCTGCCTCTTGGTAAAGCCCGACGCGATGGAGCAGATGAGCCCGTTCATGACCGGGGGCCTAGTAATCAAGACCGTCAGCACCGAGGGCACGACCTTTCAGGAAGGACACGCGATGTTTGAGACGGGCACCCCGAGGATCGCCGAGGCAATCGGATGGGGTGCCGCTGTTGAGTGGCTGGACCAGTTCGACATGATGGAGGTGCACGAACACATCAACGAAATAGCATCTTGGACAGCGATGCAGATGCGCGAGATACCCGGAATCAGCATCTACGGCGAGCCCGAGAGAGAGGACAGCAGCGGGGCAGTTTCCTTCCTACATGAGAGCATCCAGTCGCAGGATCTAGCACTCCTGCTGGACGAGGGCGGCTTCGCCGTCAGGACCGGTCACCACTGCGCCCAGCCGCTGATGGACGCGCTCGGCGTGCCATCGACGAACCGAGCCTCTTTCTGGATATACAATACAATGGCCGAGGCCGAGGCCTTCGTCGCGTACCTCCTGTACGTGGTAGAACGCTTCTCATGATTATCGCCTAGTCATATTCAAGGCGGACCGCTAGCACGCATTACCATGCAAGAAGGCAGGAGATGGCCTGCGCATCTGGACTCCGTGGTCGAGGAGTTCCAAGGGTGCTTTGACGCGATGGAACGCTACGAGCTTCTCTTTGAGTACTCCAATCGCCATCCGACCCCGCTCCCTGTCGAGGAGTGGACCGACGCCAATCAGGTCCACGGCTGCCAGTCCCGGGCCCACGTCATCTGCCTTGTTGATGAGGAAGGAAGCTTCATCCTACGAGGCGGTGCGGATGCGCAGATTGTTCAGGGTCTGATGGCGGTGACCGCGATGGCCGTCAACGGAATGAAGCCGGTAGAGGTAGCCGAGATGGAACCGGAATACGCGGATGCCATGGGAATCCGATCCTCGCTCACTCCGAGTAGGACCAATGGCTTCCTGAATATGTTCAAGCGGGTCCGTGAGGAGGCGGCCATGCTTCTGTGAGGTGCTGTGATGGTGGAAGAATCCGACATCAGG
The DNA here is from genome assembly GCA_022447095.1 of Candidatus Thalassarchaeum betae. Classification (GTDB taxonomy): domain Archaea; phylum Thermoplasmatota; class Poseidoniia; order Poseidoniales; family Thalassarchaeaceae; genus Thalassarchaeum; species Thalassarchaeum betae_B. Next base: position 6,852 of record JAKUUP010000002.1, on the reverse strand, counting down.
GACTCGCTGAAGGATGTCGAGGACCCAGAGATGAAGATTTCAGTTATCGAACTGGGTCTGATATATGGCATCAGGATCGAGGAGAAGGACGACCGGACCCATGCCGAGATAGACATGACTCTGACTAGCCCGGGCTGCCCTGTAGCACCTGAGCTCATGTCCGCAGTACATCGTTCCGCTCTCGCAACTGAGGGCATCGAGAGCGTCCATGTCAATCTCACATTCTCTCCTCTCTGGGACCCACGAGTGCATGCATCCGAGGACGCTCAGATGGATATGGGCATCTTCTAGGAAGACTCTGCAGCCCTGACTGTGTTGGACAACAGCATCGCGATAGTCATCGGACCGACTCCGCCGGGCACCGGGGTCATCCAACTGGCGACCTCAGCCACACCGGGGTCGACATCACCTGCGAGACCGCCGCCATCGGCTCTGGAGATACCGACATCGACTACGGCCGCACCAGGCTTAATCCAATCAGGCTTCACTGTATGCGGCCGACCTATGGCAGCCACAACGATATCCGCCTCACGGCATAGTGCCGCAATATCTTGTGTCCTAGAATGGGCAATCGTCACAGTGCAATCAATTCCGCGCTGGGCCAGCATCAGCGCCATCGGCATCCCGACAATGCGAGAGCGACCTATTACTATCGCCTTCGAACCACTTAGCGCAACCCCACTCTCTTCGAGCATCCTCAGAACGCCAGCGGGAGTGCACGGCAGTAGCCCGTCACTCGCTCCTTGGACCAACTTGCCCAGATTACTTGGGTGAAAACCGTCGACGTCTTTGGCCGGGTCAATCGCTCCGGCGACAGCCAACTCGTCGACACCTTCGGGGGCTGGGCTCTGGACCAGTATCCCGTGGACGGAGTTGTCGGCATTCAGATCGGCCACGATTCCGAGGATATCATCTTGAGTGGATGTCGACGGCAGGTCGATTCGAGTGCTCAGTATCCCGCACCTCTCACAGGCCCGCTGCTTGTTGCGGACGTAGACTTGACTCGCGGGGTCCTCGCCGGCAATGACCACGGCTAGGTTCGGAGTGACACCTCGTTCGAGCAGTGCGGTGACTCGCCCGGACAAATCGTCCTCGATGCTGCGTCCGAGGGCTTTGCCGTCGATAATGACCGCACTCATTACAACTCCTCCGGGGTACCCCGCTCTTTGACCTTTCACAGGCGTATCTTGGAGCCCCAGGAGGGAGTCGAACCCCCGACCGTCTGATTACAAATCAGATGCTCTACCGGGCTGAGCTACTGAGGCGCGCCCCAAGACGACGGACACGGACTCTTGAACCCTACATCACAGAAACCGGCTCTGGGGGGCCATATTCATGCGTCGGCGCCCGCACGGCCGTCCGTGCCGCAAGCCACAACTACCTCCAATCGAAAGGTGAACACAGTGCTCGCCGCATGGGCATGCATCGTCATTGGCAGCGGCATCATCCTGACCTCGGGCGCATCTCCATTCGCGCTTACTGTTGCAGCCCCTCTGGCAATAGCGGGAGTCGTGATGTTGTTTGTCGGACTAGGTATGGCCGTCGAGGAGCACGTCGACCCCGAGAAGGTGGCGGCATGGGAGCCGGAAGCCGGAAAGATGCCGGACGCCGGCCGAGTCATGTACCGGGTTGACACCACTCTGGAAGAACCAGTCAGGACATCGATACTCTGCGGCAGGTGCGGCAGGCTGGATTGGGTAGAAGGTGCGAAGCCGAAATCTCACACCTGCAGTGAGTGCGACACCCTCCTGTGGGAATCAGAGGAGGAGTAATCGCCGCCCTTATGGGCGGCGCATCGGCAAGCGTCAAGAGGACGGCCTAATTCGCCAAGGTCCAAGGTAGTGTCATGGGACTAGGCAACAACGAGCGACGGATGCTGCGAGCAATGCTCTCGGAACCCACTCGGGCTTGGTCTCTGGACGAGCTTCTGAAGGCTACTGGTTGGAGTGATCAGGTTCACGTCGCAGGAGCAGGAGCCGGACTTGCAGAGGCTGGGCTGGTCGAAGTTACCGAGGACCGCGGACAGAGTGTATCATTGGGTGACGAGGGCGCTAAGGCGGCCGTAGACGGACTCTTGGAGGCTCGCCTCTGGGGGTGGCTGTCCGAGCAGAAGGCCGCTGAACGGACCATGACCTCTCTCTCCGCTGCATTTGAGCGCCACGAGGCTGGGCCCGGCGTCGGATTACTCAAGTCGATGGGCATCAAGGTTGAGGCTGGAGCATTGGTGGCCGACGATGAAGATGCTGTGATTGCTGCTATCGAGCAGAGGACCTCATTCATCCAGAGTCTCTCCGAAGGTCCCCTCGATGCCTCTTCTCTCGATGCCGACATGACTGATCACTTCTCAGGACGCAAGGGGCTACTCTCAATCGAGGAACATGTGTCTAGGAGTTGGAGCCTGACTGAAGCCGGCTCGTCAACGGACGAGTCCGGGCTCCAGGAGGTCGAACTCATTGGTGATGTCACCCCAGAACTGCTACAAGGCGAGTCATGGAGAGATGCCAAGTTCAAATCATTCGATGTCAATGCACCTGCACCGGTTCCGATGGGAGGCAGGCCACACCCGATGCAGGCACTGATCGAGCGAATCCGCTCAGTCTTCCTCGAGATGGGATTCTCGGAGATTGAGGGCCACTACGTCCAGTCCGCCGGCTGGAACATGGACGCCCTGTACATCCCCCAGTCACATCCGGCTCGCACTATGCAGGACACGTTCTACCTGTCCGAGCCTGAGAATGTCGATGTCGATGAAGAGTACCTAGATCTCTGGGCCAGTGTCCACGAGCATGGCCACGATACCGGAAGCACAGGCTGGGGCGGCAGTTTCGACAAGGACGAGGCTCAGAAGGCGCTTCTGAGGACCCACACCACAGTCAACACAGTCCGGCACATCGCCGACAACCCCGACAAACCATGCCGAGTCTTCGGAATCGGCCGGGTGTTCCGGCAGGAGTCGATTGACCGCACTCATCTCCCAGAGTTCCATCAGATCGAAGGCATCATCCACGAGCCGGACGCCAACCTGCCGATGCTGATATCGACACTCAAGACATTCTACACCAAGATGGGCTACCCGGAAGTGCGAGTCCGTCCTGCCTACTTCCCCTACACTGAGCCGAGCGTAGAGGTCGAAGTTCTTTGGAGAGGGGAGTGGCTGGAGTTAGGCGGCTCTGGCATCTTCCGTCCTGAGGTAACTGAGCCACTGGGAACGGAATGGCCGGTGTGCGCATGGGGGATGGGCCTTGAGCGGCTTGCAATGCTCATCCTAGAGTTGGACGATATCCGCGAGTTGTACCAGCCCGACTTAGAGCGGCTTCACCGGATGCCAATGCTCTAATCCCGACTGCTGCAACCGTGAACAACGCAAGTCCAGCGGCGCTTACTCGTCATACTCACAGGAACCGTCGTCCTCCTCGGCATCCTCATCGTAGTTGTTGGCTTCCGGGTCGGTGCACCCCTCGATCGGCTCCGGCTCCATGACAGTGATGTTGAGCACCTCGAGCTCACTTGAGTCCACCCAAGTCCCACATGTTCCACGTATCGAAATTGTGAGATTCTCTTGGATATTAGAGAATCCGAGATCGAACCTGCCTTCTTCATCGAAAGGAAGATTTAGACTGAATTCGTCTATGTTGCTATCAGACCATTCTAGTTCGCAAGTGTCCATGCTCTGGTGGACCAAGACTCCCGATAACGCGGTGCTGTTGCCTCGCTCGACAATCAACTCATTGGTGCTGACTACAATCACCGTGTAACCCTCATAGGGGTATTCAATCATGAATGTGGAGGTCCATGTTGACTCCTGGCCGAGACTGTCAGTCGCGATTACCTTGAGCGAATGGCCGCCGATGCCGAGTTGCGAGATATCGATCACTAGGTTGCCGTCCGAGTCCGGCTCATCAGTAATTCCGATACCGTCGAGGCTAACGACCAGAGTCAGCCCCGCCATCTCCTCGTCGTATATTTTCAGGGAAACGGAGTCTATGCTGCCGACGAGGATGTTGGGAGGAATGTCCCCTTCGATGACAGGGGCTAGATCCGCGCCTTCCTGCTGGATATCGAAGAACAGCACTCCGACGAGCACACTCACAATCATCAGTCCTGCGAGGAACAGGGAGCGTGCCACCCCTTCATCAACCATGTCCGCCCCATACGGGACGGACTCTTGAAACGAACCCTTGCATCACTGGTCAACCAGCGCTTGCACATCGTGTGTGAATTCTCCCGCGTCCCAGTTAATTCCCGAGTACGCGACCCTCTTGCGCATCTGCTTGTCGAGGATGAAAGTCACCGTAGAATGCCCTACCTCATACAGTCCTAGGGACTCTTCATGAGGGTCGGTTTCGTTGTCCACCTCGTTGCCAGTCGTACCCTCTGAGACGCATGACAACCAATCCCCGTCAGGTCTCTCGTATCCCTCGTCGCACATGCAGTGAGCCGCTTCCCCTGAGCCCATTGCCCAGCCATGACCGTTGCAGTCAATTCCCGGAGGCAGGTTACCTAGGTCGGCGTTGCTGGCGGCCCAAGCAAGGTGTGTGTCGGTGTCGAGCACCAGAGCGGAGATATCTTCTTGAGCCTCGATCCAAGTCTCGTTTTCTACGTCCCATGCATACAACACCCACGACCACACTCCATCCGACTGCCAGTCTCCGATGACGCCCTCAGCCATATCGTAACTCATGTTGGAATCACTGAACACCTGCACAGCAAAATCATCACCATTCAAGCCCATGCCGACTCCGTCAAATTGGAACGTCGTATTGTCCGGGTATAGCACTGCAATGCGATTCGTGCCATCCTCGGGCGGCTGGCTGGCATTGATGTGTTCGTTGTCGACTAATACGTTCCAAGATCTGTAAGTGTCTTGGAGAGCGGACGTCGTTCCAGTCAGATGATACCACTCGTAACCCATCTGCTCGGTCCACTCGGCGAGGTGGGTGATTGTGTCGCGCGCCGGATCGATCGTGACCGAGACGAACACGATATGGTCTGAGTTTCCAACATCTAGGCTCTGGTAGGCGTATTCGAGGTTGGCCGAAATGATCAGGCAGACGTCAGGGCACGAGGTGTAGATGAATGCTATCGCAACCACCTTGCCCTCGAAGTCGGAGAGTGTGAACACATTCCCGTTCTGATCGAAAAGCGTGAAGTCGGGTGCATCCGGAGGGTCCCTGTATTCCATTCCATACAGTTCGATTTCATTCTCCTCCGATGCTATGCACCCGGGAAGAATCAGCATGCAACTTAGCAGCACAGCGATTGATTCAGCGCGCATGCTCACTCCTCCAGCAGCAGGTAGATGTCTTCGAGGACCATCTCCGCATTCCAGTCGGTGTCTCCCCACCAGACTCTCTGCCGCATCTGCTTGTCCACGATGATGGTCCCGGTCGTGTGATCCACCCAGTAGGTAAGCGGATGGTGCATTATCTTGACATCGCCATCGGATTGCTGAGTCTCTAGGCCGCATCCTTTGTCGTCGACTGTCTCTCCCTCAGGGGTGCCCGAGCAGGTGTCGAAGCCGTCTGCTACTCCGTCAGAGTCCTCGTCGGAGTTGTAGACATCGAGTCCAACACCGAAATTCCTCCAGACATCCTCGAGATCTGAAATGTCACTGGCATTGGAAGTTGTCAGGTGGGGCCAATCCAACCCTCTCTGCTCAGCGTAGGCCGACAATATCGATGAGTTATCTGCCCAAGGGTCTACCGTAATTGACAGTATAGCGACTTCGGTGCCGTACCTGTCGCCGAGTTCCTCGGAAATGAAGTCGAGATTGGCGCTGACTATCGGGCAGATGTCGGGACATCTTGTGAACAGGAAGGCGACCACGATTACCTTGCCTTCGAGTTGAGAGAACGAGTAGTAATGGCCGTTTTCGTCCATCAGGACAAAGTCGTCGACAGGAACGGGGGGTGCGATGTCGTCACCGTGGAAGATGTCAGCTTCCCCCTCACCCAGACAACCTGCGAGCAGTACACTGGTCGTCAGTAGAATCGCAATGAGACTCTGCTTCATTCATCTCCCTCCTTCACGTTACGAATCACCCAGATGAACACCGCCGCGCCGGCTAGCAGGACCGCAGTGCTCAACAGCGCCCCCTCTTCATTCGACTCACTCGGATCGGGACCGAAGACGAAACCGTCAGGAGGCAGCGTCTCCGTGTGGTTGTCGAGCACTATAGTGAGCTCGACGGTGTGCCAGAGGGTGCTGTTCTCCATCAGTTTGGCCTCATACACCCCCGCTCCCCAAATCAAGGGGTCGAGCCAGACCCAACACTCATCCTCGGTGGATGATGATTCGGACGGTCCGGCTTCGCAGTCCACATCATCTAGACCATCGCCGTCAATATCGATTAGGACAGTGCGATTGTGATTAGCCGTGTTGACGAAGATCAGGGTATCATTCTGCAGAACCTGTGCCGTGTCAGGCTGAATGGACTGGTTCCTCATGATGAATGAGAATGTGTTTGCCCCGTGCGCAGCCGCAGTAGGCATCAGCAGAGTCACTACGAGTATCGCGGCAAGCGCCTTCACGCGCATAGAATCAACTCACTCATCGCTCGCCTCGGCCTGCCACAGGGCCGGGTAGTGGTAACGTGGGTCGTAGTCCTCGTCGAACTGAACGACGTAGATGCCACTGACCATCTCGGAGATTAGCACGAAACCCCTCGGATCGTACTGCAGTCCCCAGTCGAACGGTATCATGCAGGAGGCCCAGCAGTCCGCCATGTCGTAACCCAGCTCCTCGCTGGCGTTGTCCGACCACTCTGGGCCCGAAGGCAAGTAGTATCCCACGGTGTGGGTCGGAGCCAGATCGACTATCGCCTTGAAGCCCCTTTCGGGTTCGGGGGAGCCG
>JAKUUP010000019.1 GCA_022447095.1 Candidatus Thalassarchaeum betae | reverse complement strand
GAGGCAGCCCCTCTCCCATCGAGCGATTGAGTATCATCGCGAGGTGTGTGTGCCAGTTCTGTAGGGAACGTGTCACCAGACGCATCGAGCCGTCAATCGTCTCGCTTACGTCTTCGTCGCCATTGCTCGCGGAGTACGAGCCGTCTGGGTGGAGCAAGAAATCACCGTGCTGGACGGCACCGTCGTGGTCAATCAGGCGCGTTGCCGTGACCCGCCGCACAACCCCGTTCATGGGCGAGCGAACGGCCAGCCCGACTCAAGTGTTCTCCATCAGAAGTCGAGAACCATCTCTGAGAATCGCAGCAGGTTCCCCTCCCTCTCGTTCTCCGACATATACTGGATGAAGTAGCGCGCTCGTGCGCCCTGGTCGACAGAAATCTCGCTGCGGTCCCCATATCGGCTCATCAGATTCGTCCGTGAAGGGTTGTGCTGCTCCAAGGTGCAATTAGCGAACTCACTCGGCTCCTGATCTGGCCTGTCGCTCTCGTAGGCGTTGGCGGTGCAATTGATGACCTCCTCGCACCAGATGTAACAATCGTAGGGCGTCGAGCAGACGAAGTCTCCAGTTCGGTAGCACTGCTCGGTCGGTGTAATCCAGTCCTGTGTCCAGATGAAGGCCAGCGCGAGGTCTGAATCCGAGTTCGGGTCGTCGTGGAACTGGTGGGTGTGATAGAGTCCGAGGAAGTGCCCCAGTTCGTGGCTCGGAACGTAACTGGTGGCGAACGAAGAAGCCCTCACCGTGCTGAAGTAGTACTCGCGAGTATACCACGGAAACATGCTGTAAGCCCCCCATCCAGTGCTTTGCATGACGATGTTGACATTGGCTGGGTTGTAGCCTTCAATGAAGCCGTCGCCGAGTTGGGATAGCGAGATCTGGTCTCCGAAGCCATCTTCTAGTTCAGGGTAAGCTTCGTCGATCCAGACTATCTCATCGAGGGCGAAGTAAATCCCGTAGGGGTTGTAGACCGAGTTGATCAGTTCGACACCGGTGGCGATTGAGGTCTCGTTGATCAGCCACTCGACACCGTCGTTATCTCGATAGACGAAGATGGTGATGAAGAGCTGCCTTCCCGGCCCCGACTCACATTCTAGTCCCGGGTAGGGCGAGTTCTCTGAGACGTCCACCCAGTATTCCTCGCTGTCGCAGTCGTAAAACTCGTTATTGTGCTCGTTCCAGTTGAGGCATCCAGATAGAACGGGTGCGAACAATACGATCACGAGCAAGGCAGCCGTTCCCCGCATGATCCCGACTGGGGGTACTAGGGCTAAACCCTTGCTGGCCCGACATCAGTTGCTGGGTTTAGGTAGGAAAGGCATCAACTTGTTAGCAAGAGCCTCTATATTTCGAGTCTGTATCCAAGCTTTACCGGATCCTGATAATCTCAAGACAATAGCCTCCCCTCCGAAAATGGTAGTCTTCCAAGATCCTGCCTTTTGGGCTTCATAGGATATCCCATTAGTGAATGCCACGAGATGTCCGTTGTCCACAACTATCGGGGTATTTGGTGTTACTTCGATCTCTTTGATGGCCCCATATGAGCAGTAGAAGACTTGTCCCGGACCACCTTCTGAGAAGGCCCTCAGGAAGAAGGCACCCTCTCTGGAAAATAGTGCCTTGGCGCCTTGGAATTTTGTATCATACTGAACATTAGGTGAGCAGGCCATGAAGGCCCCTCCTTGCATGTACATGTCTTTACCGGGTTCCAAGTCAAATGTGCAGATATCTCCAGGAGACGAAGGAGCCATCGAAATCCATCCACCAGAAGGTCCTGCTGTGTATGTGTTGATGAAGAAAGACTCTCCACCCACTACGGACTTAAGGAACCCTCCAATCAGACTTCCTTTCGAAGCCCTACTTGTTTCGATATTCAAATCAGGAGACTGGGCCACCATGGCTCCAGGCTCTACTTTGATTGATTCTCCAGGTCCGAGGTTGGCGGTCATCAGTGTGAAGGCTGGTTGGAACTCGTAATCTAGGTCCATGGTCATGCCATGTAGAACTCCTTTTCAAATGTACTGAGTCGAGTTTAGACAACGCATTTCGCGTTTAGAATACTAACCATCTCGCCCTCTGAGTTCTTCATCCAACACTCTACGAAATCCCCCTCTTGCATTGGCCCGACGCCTTCCGGGGTGCCGGTCCAGACGAGGTCGCCAGGCGAGGGCTCGTACCAGTCATGCAGGTAACCGAGAATCGACTCTACGGAGTGCACCATTAGTTCGGTCGAGGCTTGCTGCCTGACTTCGCCGTTGACCGACAGGCAGATCTCGACTGGTCGCGGGTCCCAAGCAGTCCAGGTCCCGAGCACTCCCGAGCCAGCGAAGCCCTTGCCCTCAAGCCAAGGCCACCCCTTCTTCTTCGCCAGAGTCTGACGAGTCCTGTTGGTGGTGTCGTTGCCCACACACATCTCGACTGGCTCGAGGTCATCACCGAGACGGATGACCAATTCGACCTCATGGTCGATGTGATCCTCGGTCGAACTCAGGGCAATCACGTTGTTGCCGTCTGCGTCTGCCTCGACGAGAGCAGTTGGTGGCATCAAGAAGAACCTCGGGTAGTCGGTGATGTCACCGTAGATCTCCTTGGCGTGCCCAACATAGTTGCGGAACACCGCCCAGCCGACTGCCATGCACCTCCCAATAGTCTCAATCCCATTATCACATCGTCGCCCAACTAAGCAGGTTGAAGGCTCCCCTTCTGCCGAGAAGCGACGATGGCAGAGGACCCGTACCGCGTTCTGGGCGTCTCAAGCGATGCTACAGACGCGGAGATCAAGCGAGCCTACCGAAAACTCGCCCGCCAGCACCATCCGGACCGCAATCCGGGTGATGCGGCTTCTGAGGAACGGTTCAAGGCGATACAGACATCCTACGAGGCCATAGGCACGGCCGAGGCACGTGGGGAGCACGACCAGCGTCGTCGCATGGAGGAGATGTTCGGTGGTGGTGGCTTTCAGGGCAATCCGTTTGGAGGGGGCTTCGGCGGGGTCGACCTAGGGGACATCATCTCTCAGTTTATGGGTGGGCGTGGAACGGCGGCTCCCGAATCTAATTTCAACTTCGGACAGGCCTTCGGCGGCAGACAGACTCAGAAGCCTAGGAGCGAGCCCGCCGAGCCTTCAAGGGGTGCAGACATCGAGGCCGGACTGGACATCTCTCTCGAGCAGGCCTCAGGTGGAACTGAGATTAGGTTCAATCATCGCAGGCTGAAGCACTGCGACAAGTGCAAGGGTTCGAGTTTCGGAACCTCGAAGCACTGCGCTCCCTGCAACGGCACCGGGGTTGAGACCAAGGGCAGTACGCTCACAGTGAAGGTACCTCCGAACGCCAGCCACGGACAACTTCTCCGATTGAAGAAGATGGGTCACGAGCATCCGCAGGGTGAGCCCGGGGACCTTCTCATCACGCTGAGACTCGATGCTGAGGAGGGCCGCCGCTGGGAAGAAGGGAGGCTGGTTCAGGAAGTCCCTATACCAATCACCACCCTGTTGCTTGGAGGCAAGGTCAGAATCAGCACACCTATCGGCAAACGGGTTCAGATCGATGTGCCGGAAGGGACTAGGATAGGGGATCGCCGGCGACTGCAGGGCCACGGTCACTCCGGGGGCCCATTGGACATCGAGTTCACACTCGCTGAGCCGGTCAAACTGACCAAGGCCCAGCGTGACGCCCTAGACAGCCTGCGTGACAGCGGTCTGTGACTCTCGCACAACCAATGAAATACCCATCTTGCGCGAGCCCGCGCCATGAGGGACTTCGCGCATGTCGCTGACTTCCTCATACCGAGGCGCAGGCAGGCGCACATCGCCATCATCCTACTGACCATGCTGATGCTTCCCGGAATCTCAGCCACGTTCAGCCCAATCGACATAGAGTCATACGACATGGAGTCACCAGAGCTCGACGCAAACGAGATCCTCATGGAGGAGTTCTCCTCAGCTGGGGGGATAGAGGCCTTCGGAGTCTTCATTCGTGATTCGAGTCACTTCGGCGAGCCGAATTCCGACGTCACTATGATTGCTGACTACGCTGGTCATGGTCTGGGGGTGACCGACCCCGAGGGAGGGGTACTCAACCTCACCGTGCTGAGGGAGATCGACGCCAAGGCCGAGTACCTGAGACAGCACGAGATATCCGAATTCTATCTCTCGTTCGCATCTCAAATCACAGGTGAGTCCGTCGTCGGCATACTCGACCTCGCTACCGACTTCAGGGCATTCATGTCAGGGCAATCAGCCTTGACCAGCCCCAGAATCGACCCCGAGACCCTGACCATGGCACCACCATCGACCGATTGGATTGACTGCGGCGTCTTGGAGTGCCTGACATTCGATGACGAGAATCTCACTCAGGCCCACATCGATCTAGCCGCACACAGGTTGGCCAATTACAGTTCAGGAGCCTTCCTCAGACTCCTGTCCAAGGATCGTGGATTCATCCCAGACCCATCAAGTCCGGTTCTCGGACCTTACGACCACCAACTCCTCGTGGATGGAACCATCACTGCGGAGGAATGGGGCCCTGGACGTTGGGCGGCATCTTCTGCGTGGCTACTCATCAACTTTGACAGAGAGGCCATGCAGAGCAACGGCTGGTCATTCTCGTGGTTGAACTCCAGTTCGGATTCGGATTCCGGATACGAGTGGAACGGAGTCACAGTCGAGACTAAACCGATTCACAACTCGGTTGAGGAGTGCCGTGAGAGGGTTCTAGCGGGCGAGGAACTCTGCTCGATGGAATGGCTCTACTTGGCCCTCGAGGAGGATTTGAGGTCCACTGATGAAATGGTCGTCACTCTGATGTTCGCTGAGGGTGTCAATGTCGAGATAAACCGAGAACTGCTCTCTAGCGCTTATCTGATTTTGATCATGACACTGGTGGTGACTATCCTGCTGTGGTTCAGTCTCAGGAGAGTATCTGATGTGGCCATAGTCGTAGTTGGTCTGGCACTGTCACTGATGTGGATGCAGGGGCTAATCGGATGGGCAATTATTCTGGGGCAGAGATACGGCATGGAAGTGATATTCCGCTCACAATTTTCCAATCTCCTGCCGATTCTAGTACTCGCTTTGGGTATAGACGACAGTCTGCACGCGTTGCACAGGTACAAGGAGGAGAGGAGGGAGGGAGCCAGTCCCGAGCAGGCAGCTCGCACCTCGGTAAGCAGAGTAGGTCGGGCCATTCTTCTGACTTCGACGACTACTATCGTCGCATTCATGGCCAACATGACATCGAACATAGCCGCGCTCCGCTCCTTCGGCATAGAGGCAGGTCTCGGGGTGCTTTCCGCATTCATCCTCACCGGTCTCTGGGTCCCTCTCGTCCGCTACGACTTTGATCTGTTGATGGAATCAAGAGGGAAACTGCAAGATGAGAAGGAAGACCTCGTGCACATGGTGCCGAAGTCTTGGCTAGCCGCAGTCACCACCAATTCAGCTAGACATGCCCCAGTAGTAGCCGCACTGGCCATCCTAATCACCGTGGTGGCCGTTCCGATGATGCTCTCACTGGAGGGGGACTTCCAAGTCGAGGACTTCATCGAGAGCGAATCCGACCTCGCAGTAGGGATTGGTCTGGTAAACGAGCGCTTCAGTGACGAGGGCGAACCAGGTTATATTTTGGTCGAGGGAGATTTGGCGAATCCGAAGGTGATAGCCGCCATTGGAGAACTCCGCAACAATGCGAACTCGCACGGGCCGGAGGACTCGGACCAACTCACCCGCCTTCCTACAGGAGAGGTCGAGATACTAGCCATAGACAGCATACTTGTCTTCGCTAAGGCGGCGATGGCTTGGTATCAGCCCCCATTCGAGGAGGCAGGCTGGAACTTCAGTTCCAACGACGGGGATGTCGGTTGCAAAACAATCCTAATTCCAAATAGAGACGGAGACTATATTTTCATTCCTTCAACCGATGACAGGGAGTGCTTGATCTTCCTCTACGGCTTCGTGCTGACTCGAGGGATCCCTGAGAGTGGTGGCTACCCATCGATGCCGCCATCCATAGTCGCTGAGTACATCCAAGCAGCTGAGGAGATCGACTACGAGCACCCCTGGCTGACCGTCTCTGGTGAGACCCCCAACTACCCTCGCGCATCAATCCGATTCGGAATATCCAGTCCAGAGCAGTTCGCTCTGGTCGAGCCTGCACTGGCTCAACTGGAGGATGACATGGCTCCGTTGCAGGAGCTCGCCCGGGACCTTCTCAGAGAGCAAGGTGACCTCTCTTCGGCAGACGAGGAATACCCAATCACATGGGCGATACCGACCGGCGAGCCTGTCATCAGGTTCGTCGCCGCCGACTCGATGCAGGACGAGATGCAGGGCACCCTGCTTCTGGGAGTGGTGCTCTGCACAATCACCCTGTGGTGGGGCTTCCGGGAGGAGACCTCGGCGCGGCAGCGGTGGGAGGAAGGAATGCAGAACCGCGCTGACTTCGCTCGCAGAGTGGGGTCAACAGTCGCAGTTACAGGAGTGATTACCTATCTCATGTTGGGGACAGGTTACGCGGTCTTCTTCACATTCCTCGCACTTATCCTTTCTATCTTATGGGGGACCCTTCCATTCTTCATCGCCACTGTGACCACCGGCCCCATCTTCATCGTAATCGTCTGGCTGTACGCCATGGTAGAACTGGCTGGATACGGGCTCAACATGGTCACCGTGGCTATCGCAGCAATGTCCCTCGGAGTGGGTATAGACTACGTTATCCACCTCATCGAGAGGTATCGCGAAGAGCGCGAGAAGGGAGCGACGCCGCACCTCTCACTGGCTGCCGTGGGCAGCGCCTCGGGCCTCGCGCTCTTCGGTTCTGCAGTATCTGACATCGCCGGATTCATGGTGATCAACCAGTCTAAGATGGGGTTCTTCTCCACCTTCGGGCTGTTCTGTGCAGTCATGATCGGATTGTCACTAATTGCAAGCATGATTCTGACACCAGCAGTATTGGGACTGCTTCATCGCAAATCACTGGTCTCCGAGTATTCTTGAGTCCCATTAGGTTCTTTTGCGAGAAGTCGTGGCCGCCTTCAACGAGGAGTAGCATGGTGTTCGAATGCAACATAGACGCAAGAGGTAAGGCGTATCGCCTCAAACTCGGAATCATGGGAGTCACAGTTGGCTTGGTATTCGCAGCAGCCTTCCACTTAGCAGGAATCGAGTTTCAAGGGGTCCTTTGGATAATTCCTATGGCCATCATAGGTGGTGGGGTATTTTCTATTTTTGAAGCATGGACTGGGTGGTGCGCCGTGCGAGCACTGGGGTTCCGAACCCCCTTGTGAGGGAAACATCATGTCGAGAAACACTCTGACCGACTTGGAGCGCGGCGCCGAGGACTGCATACTCCGATTTGCCGACGGAGCCGCATTCAGAGTCAGCTACCTGTCGTTACGTAGCCGCTGTCAGTGTGCCAAGTGCAAGCCCCGTCAGGAGAACGAGCAGAGGCAGTTGGAATTCGAGGAGGAGGTCGCGAGGCTACGGGTGGAGAAGCCCAGAGCCGAACCGGTCGGTCGCTATGGAATCAGGTTCGATTGGCCGACTGGATGCTCCAGCGGGATACATACCTTCACTCATCTGAGAAGCGTCTCCGAAGAGCTTGGAAAGTCCCTCTAAACAATCAATTTCGAGCCCGAAGGAGTCAAAGGTAAGCCTCTTTTGGCGTATTCATCGAAGACACGGGTGCCCCCCATGGCTTCGGTGGTGATCCGATGGAGTGGGACAGCCCTGAGGCAGGCGAGCAGGAGCTCGATGAGGAGGACGAGTGGCAACTCTACGCCAGCGCTGGATATGCTTCCGCCGAAGTTATCGTCGAGGCTGATGAAACCGAAGAGGAGGAGGAGGAAATTTGGTTCGACGGCGACGACCTAGAGCTCAACGGCGCTTCGATAGACTGGGACGCACCTCCCTGCCCAGCGCCACTCGGAATCGCACACATCATCAAGATAGGAGCCTGTGACCACTGCCTGCACAGGCTGGCCGGTCGCAGGACCGAGGTCCCGGGAGCGCCGGGGGGCGAGGAAATTCGCAGTGCAGCACACGCCAGAGACACGGAGTTAGCAAAAATCGAGACTCCTGACTTATGCCCTCTCTGTGAGAATCTGTTCGACGACGTCGGAAACATCGTCAGCAGAGTCGTCGAGTCCACCGAGGGAATCGAGCACGCCTCCATCCAGTTTGGTATCCATATGCCCAAGGATCTCATTCAGGAGGAGGACCGCATCCGCAGCAGGAACGGCGCACCCGCTTCAAGACCTCTCAAGGCAGCCTTCGTCGATGCCATCCAGAACGAGTTATACGCACACATGCCCGATGTCAAGTTCGTCAAGGAGATACCTGACCTGATGATTCTGGTAGACGGTCTGACGCTGCGGATCGATGTCGATATCAGACCGGTTTTCCTCTACGGCAGGTATCGCAAACTCAGTCGCGAAATCCCACAGACCCGCTGGCCTTGCAGAGCCTGTAGGGGCAGGGCTGATGGCTGTGAGTCCTGTGAAGGAACCGGACTCCAGTACCCCGATTCTGTGCAGGACCTCATCGGCGAGCCAATCCGCACTATCCTCGATGCCGAGGACACCTCTTTCCACGGCATGGGTCGCGAGGACATCGATGTCAGGTGCCTCGGAACCGGTCGTCCCTTCATCCTCGAGATCAAGAATCCGAAGGTTCGCGAGACCGACCTTGAGGAACTAGTCTTGAAAGTCAACGAGAACGCCGACGGCAAAGTCGAGATTAACTCACTGAGGTGGTCCAAGCGGCGCGATGTGAGCAAGGTCAAGGAGACCCGCTCCGAGAAGTCATACACTATCCGATTCAAAGTCGACGACATCCCCGAGGAGGACACCGTTATCGAGTCCGTCTCCAGCCTCTCCGGAGCCGTGTTGGAGCAGGAGACTCCGAAACGAGTCTCACACCGCAGGGCAGCGAAGACCCGCAAGAGGAAGATAGTCTCCATCAGCGATGTATCCGTTGATGGCGATGAGGTCCAGATGACGCTGCGCTGCGAGGCCGGGACCTACATCAAGGAACTCATCCACTCAGATGAGGGCAGGACCATCCCGTCGGTGAGTGGCGTACTTGAGAGGGAATGCAAGGTCATTTGGCTCGACGTCGAAGGGATTCACGCTGACTGAGCACTGAACCGAATCCGAGCCCTTAAGAAGAATCGGCAGGTCGAACGCTCCGCGACCTATGGTCGAATGGTGATAATATGGCAACTAGGACCCATGGCTCACGCCAAGGCACTCGTAGTATTCTCAAGAAGAAGAAGGCCGAGCGCAGCCGTGTTTTCATCAATCGAGTGATGCACCCCTACTCTGAGGGTGACAGCGTCTCAATCGTTCTTGATGGAGCTCAGCAGAAGGGTATGCCACACCGCCGCTTCCAAGGCAAGACCGGAATCATCTCAGGGACACAGGGACGAGCGTACATCGTCACGGTCTCTGACGGCGATATGCAAAAGACGGTCGTGACCCGCCCCGAGCATCTCAAGCCAATGGAGTGAGTGATTCAGATGGCAGAGCGAGATTACGTTGACTTCGCCTCAGTCCGTGACCTACTTCTAGAGGCGAACGAGCGCCGAGGCGAACTGTCCTACGAGCAGCAAATGGCACTCGGTCACGCTGAATGGGCGGCCAGTTCGAACCGCGGCGGCATCAAGACCGATCCTGAGGTTTTCAACACTCTGCGTGACACACTAATGGAGAATGAGAAACTCTCCGCTCACCCCGAGATTTGCGCTAAATTGGCCGAACTAAATCCCATGGCTGTAGCAGATGTCAGGGTAATCATCGCAAGCAAGAGGATTGCGATGGACACATCAGAGATTGAGGAAATAGTCAACACCATCCGTCAGCACGTACTCTGAACCCATCATTCTGGGATTTTTTCTGCAACAATTCTATTCAAGGGGGGTAACCGTTCTGTACAACTCGAGGGATATGCAACCTGGAGACCAGAGTGAGCCAGAGGAGGATGGCCCAGAGCCATTCGACTCCGAGACTCACCTCAGGATACTGGAGGTTCAGGAGAGGCGGCCGTTTGGACATGAGGTACACTGCCTGAGCGAACCCTCTATGCATCTGGTTCGAGCTAGGGTCAATGACCACGGAGACTTGTCAAACGGCTCCAGGATAGAACTCAACTCTGATGGCCTCGGACCGCTGTCCGAGGTCAGACACCGTGATCTCTCGGCGTCTGCCAATGGTGAGTTGACCGAGGCGATTATAGGGGTAATCTCGGTGGATTCCGAGAGACATTTGGGCTTCTACAACCGTGCCAACAACCTCTCACTAAAGATGCACGCATTTCAGTTGCTGCCTGGCATTGGTAACGCGAAGGCGTTACAGATGGTCCAGATTCGTGGGATTGTTGGTTGGAGCAACTTCGATGAGGTCGACGAGGCCTGTGGCATCGACTCAGTTAGACTGCTCGCAGAGCGTTATGTCAAGGAGATGGAAGACGCAACCGAGTCGCCCCGCCTGCTCGACCTGCTGGTTCGCTCTGAGATGTGAATCGGGGTCGAGCCATGGATGACTTGAACACACGTCTTCTAGTCGATCTTCTACGAGACAGAGTTCGCCCAAACAGATCGCTCGGACAGCATTTCCTGATCGATGACACAGTCATCTCCCGCTCGGTGGACATTGCCTCCCGCGCGAGCCCCCTCGATACGAACTCACATGTGCTGGAGATAGGCCCCGGACCCGGCTCTCTCACACTGGCACTTCTGAGGACCGGAGCAAGGGTGACCGCGTTTGAGGTGGACGATGAATCCGTTGATCACCTGCAACGAGTTTTCGGAGATGCTGGGGGGCACTTAGACCTCCAGAAGGCCGACGCATTGGAAGCCGCCTGGCCTACTGATGTAACTCACATAGTGGCCAATCTACCCTATCAGATATCCAGCCCCGTCCTAGAGAGGATACAGAGGCATCACGCCGAGCATCCGATGGCAGTTGTAGTACTGCTTCTGCAGGAGGAATTCGCAGACAGAATGGCCATCGGCAGGGACGGCGCCGCACTGAGCCCCCTGGGGCTGTCTCTCTGGCTGGATTTCGAAGTTGAGTTGGACGTGAAAGTGTCTCCGCACTCGTTCAGCCCCTCTCCGGGCGTGAGCTCCCGTCTGACCTCAATGCGACCTGTGGACAGGGAACCTCGGATTGACCGCAGGATGTTCAGGACGATTACCAAGCATTGCTTTGCCAACAGGCGCCGCAAATTGCGCACCCTCCTGTCGAAACCCCCTAGTCGCATCGGTCGGATCAAGGGCTGGCATAAGCAGCGCTGGTCCGAAGCGTTCGACACTGCCATCAAAGTATCTCCAGAGGGACTCCCAGAAGGTTGGATGGACCTCCGTCCAGAGAATCTGAAGACATCTCAATGGGTCTCACTTGTGGATGCAATTTCATCGAATTGAGCCAAAATACGAGGGTTTTGCCCGCGCCTTGATAGAGGGCCCCCTGCTCGGCAGGTCAGGGCGGCGGGTCACGCGACGGGCCCGAGCCGGGATGAGTAACTATGGCGAAGAAGGACACCTATCTAGCGCTGCTTCGACGCGGCATCGACGAGAACACTGCTCACATCCTTTCGGACAGCGGTGTCAAGGTCGGTGACCTGAAGAAACTGGACGTTGAGACCCTCATCAATAACTACGGCTTGAAGAAGGAGGTAGCGAAGTCCGTCTTGGACGCGGTGCGCTCAGGCCCACGAGAATCGAGCAAGCAGAGATTCCTCGCCGACGTCCTATCCGACCGTGGCAAGAAGAAGGTCGACAAGATCGAGGAGCAGCGCTTCAAGCGAGAGCAGAAGGATTTGCATGCGGAACTGCTTGAGAAGAAGGAACAACTCAGGATAGCCAGAGTCGAGGCCTTCCGCAACAAGAAATTGGTCATGAACCGACTGGGCAAGACCATCGAACTCATAGTCAAACTGGAGAACACTTTCGATGACGAATCCAAGGACGAGCAACGCTCCAAATTGCGCGACCAACTTGAGACTAGAGGACTTGAGGCCGCTAGGGACCACGAAATGCTCGAACTCGTCGGGACCCCTCAGGACATCGTCGACTTCCGTCGGAAGATAGCACCGAACCTCTGCCTCCATGCATGCCCCTCATGCGGGGAAGAAATCGATCCACGCAGCAGCAATGTCGTTGAGGACATGGCCGATTTCATGCTGGTCTGTTGGGAGTGCGACGAGGAGTTCAGAGCGCCCATGGCCCAAATCGTCGAAGATCAACTGGACAACGGCTCTAGAATTAAGATCAACCCGAAGCAGAAGCCCCGCTTGCCGGTATCAAGGATTCCGAAGAAGAAGGACACGCCTTCGGTGACCGATCTGATGATACGAGATCTCGAGTCCACCGGTGCTACGGCAGAGGAACTCGAGGCCGCCGTGGAGTCGAGCAAACTCTCTGGTGTTCTGATGAGCATAGACGACTGGATAGACCAGACCATCGCTGCGAAGGGTTACATCCAGGCGCAAGAGCACCGAGAGGAGTTCATCATAGCCACCGGTGCGGGTGCTACGAAGTTCAACAAGTGGATGAAGAAGGCCGGACTCGTCTTCAACAAGCAGACCGGCAGATGGACACGTTGGGAAGACCGCTGAGGCAGGTCCATGTCGGACGAGATCCCGGTCATCCGGTTCTTCCGAGGCTCGAAACCGCTCGGGACGGCTCGGATAGTACCGGACACCCCGATTGTGGAGATTGCGGAACTCGCAGGGGTCGAGATCCCCACCAACTGCACCGCAGGGAACTGCGGAACCTGCCTCGTCAGACTGTTGAGTGGTCAGGTGGACCTGCCAGATGAGCTCCCCCCAGGGCTGGACGACTACATCGTGGCAGAAGGCGGTATCCTGACGTGCTGCCTGTACCCCGTTGGATCATGCGACATCGACGTGATTCCTCCTTTGTAGGTGAGTGAATGGTGGATTGGAGCAATCCCGAGTTTCAGAAGAGCCTCCTGATCTCGATAATCGGTCTCAGTGTGGGCATCTGGTGGATCTCAAGCAGGATTCGGGCCAAATTGAGGGAAGTCGAAGATAGAAGGGCCAAGAAATGGCAGGAAATCGATGAGATTTCAGATGAATGATGATTTTTTAATAATTATTAAAATTATACCTTGAAAATCACTCGTTCACAGCCGCAGTCCATCGTTCTGACTGCGGTATTCCAACTACCTCAATATGGCATCCAAGTACACCTTTTTGAGAGGACACCTCGTTCCTCAGTCTTATCAGGTCATCCAAGCAGCATGGACAGTGTGGATGAGGTGGTTTTACCCATAATTCCACTATTCCAGCATCGTTTACCTCGACTCCTTTCATAATCGACTCGTCGGTGATGGGTTTGCCGTGAGGTTCGTTTCGCCCTCTCAGAACTCTGGCGAGTCTGATTTGAGCTGTTCGCCTAGCCTTGGTCACAGTCCCAGCACCTCCGTAATCCACGCTTTCGCAGCATCAACATCCTCGAGATCGACCACTTCGGTACCATCTCTACGGTGATCCATCCTTCTGCCAGCTAGTTCGGAGGACCAGCCACCAGTACTCGACATCGAGGCCACGGGCTTGTTGATCTGCCAAGCGAAGGCGATTTCGGAGAGTGTGCCAGAACCGCCTCTGACAGCGATGCAAGCATCGCCAGTGCGGGCCACTAGCATATTCCTGAACAGCCCTAGGCCGGTCGGGATGACCACATCGATATGTGGATTGGAGGAATCGGCATCCTCCATCGGAAGAATCCCGATGGTGTCACCGCTCTGGTAGTCATCACTGCTCTGCGCACCTCTGCAGACAGCCGTCATCGTGCCACCTAACCCTCCACAGGCCACCCTGCATCCCAGTTCGACTATGGCCCTGCCCAGGTCTTCGCACAGAGTCTCGACCTCGGGGGCCCCAGAGAGGTCGTTAGAACCGAACACGGAGACAATCGGCTTCCTCATGTTACCACTCCGTGAGCATAGGAAAGGACTCACCCATTGTCAGGCACTCCATGCCCTCGCTGGTGCGAACCCATGAGTCTTCGGTTCCAATGGCGCCGCCAGAATAGATGACCTTAGGCTCGATTGCCATGGTTCCACTGAGCGGCAGAGGCCGGTCAAAGCCTTGAGCAACCACAGGGGCCTCGTCGAGCTCTAGCCCGATAGAGTGTCCTAGGAACTTGGCTTGATCAGGTGGCATTCCCATCAGGTGCTCACTGTGCCCCATGTCTCCGACCATCTCGCTGCCCGAATCCCAGACAGCCGAGCAGTCATCTCCTTTTCCAAGTCTTTCGACAATTAAATCACGTACCTGTGCCATATCGTCGAGCCTTTGTAGCCATTCATCGGACAGCGGACCGGCGCTGAACATTCGAGTGCAGTCTGAGACGTAGCCCCGGTGTACATGGACGATGTCGACCAGTACCGGCTCCCCCTCGGCGACTCTGGCGAATCCCGCGCCGAGGGAGGAGATCGGGCTTGCGCCCAGACCGGCCACTCCAGAGTCAAAGTATGATGGCACGGCTCCCGAACGGCCAGCGGCGATGACGACCCTGTCACAGTCCATTGGCCAATTACGCATCCTGATACGGCCGCCGAAACCCGCGGCTCTACTGACTTCATCGGCAGCTGCGGCCATCTCGATCTCAGTGTGCCCCAGCCCTCCTTGGTCGCGGACAGCCTCAAACATCAACTGATTGATAGCACCGCTTTCGCGATGCATCTGAAGTTCCCAGTCCGATTTTGTCTCCCTGAGGGTGAACAGCAGTCTTGTGCTGTCGAAACTCTGCCCTTCGAGACCACTCATCTTGGATGTGAGGAAGGACCAACGCTTCTGTGGAACCTTGCCTGCGAGCAATCCAGGTGTTTGAGTGCAACCAGCAGCCCGCAACGAGTCCTCGAAGTCACCCATCCTCGGGTGAGCCTCTATGGCATGGGGCGAATCACCTCCTCCTGCCTCAAATCGAGCGCGCTTCAAAGAACGCCTCACCCACTGCATCCTTTGAATGCCAGAGCCATCTGCACCGACTAGGAGCAGAGAGTTCTGACGCCCCCCGGTAAGCCAGTATAGTTCTACAGGGTCATCGACCAAGACCGATTCGCGGCCTGTTTCGGCGAGTGCCGCAGACAATCTGCCCTGCCTCTCTTCCAATTCCGAGGTTGGCACTCTCCAGTCTTCTCCGTCGGGGCCAGTCAGGCGCCCGGCATCCCAACTCATGCGACTGCTTCGGACGCCACCAGTGAAAGGCATTGTGGGGCCACGCGGAGCGTGTTCGCCACCCACAACGGCCATAGAGGGACCGCTAGTGCCGCCAACCGTGACAACCGTCCTGTCGCTGGACGACGTCCGCCTTGCGGGACGGACTGTGCTCTATCGAGTAGACGTCAATTCGCCCCTCGAACCGTCCACCGGTGCCTTCCTCGATGACAGCAGGCTGCGCTCCACCCTTGATACCCTGAGGGATCTCTCAGACGCCAAAGTGGTGATCATGGGACACCAGTCGAGGCCCGGCAAGGACGACTTCACCGGCATGGAAGTACACTGCGATCGCCTCTCACGCCTCCTCGGGCAGACGATACGCTTCGTCGCCGATATCTGTGGCGATGATGCCATCGCAGCCATTGAAGAGATGCAATCCGGCGAGAAGATTTTCCTCAACAACGTCCGAATGCACTCCGAGGAATACGGCCCGGACAAGGTCAGTCTCGAGGAGGAACCGTCCTCCGAGATCGTGACCCGTCTGTCGGATGTCGCCGACGCGTACGTCTCCGACGCCTTCGGTGCAGCCCACCGAAACTCTCCCACACTCACTGGCTTCGCCGAGGAGATGCCCTGTATCGCAGGTCGCCTGATGAACACGGAGATTAGGGCCCTTGGACTGGCCGTGGACGACCCTCCTAGGCCGTACGTGGCTATCCTGGGAGGGGCGAAGTGCGACGACTCGCTAAGAGTCGCGCTTAATCTCATCGAGCGAGATGTCGTGGATTGCATTCCCCTAGTAGGGGTGGTCGGCAACCTGATGCTGTGGGCCAGTGGACATGACATAGGAGAGAGGAACAAGGAGTTTATTCGAAACGCGATGGGAGACTCCTTCGACGAGACTTGGGAGATGGCCGAGCGTCTACTGAGCGACCACTCCGAGAAACTCTTCCTACCCAGCGACCTAGTGACTGAAGTCGATGGTAAGAGGCAACCCATAGGAATCGACGAACTGCCGACCGAGAATCCAATCTACGACATCGGCTTCCAGACTCTGATGGACTTGCGACCTCTGATTATGGACGCCAACTGCGTTCTGTGGAACGGCCCCGCCTCGTTCTTCGAGATGCCAGAGTTCGCTATCGGGACCATCGAGATCCTCAACATGTGCGTCGAAGCTACCGGGGTAACCATTGTCGGGGGCGGTCACACCAGTGCCCTGGTCAATCAGCGTGGCATGTCCGGCGAGGTGAGCCACAACAGTACTGGAGGAGGCTCCACCCTTGGCATGCTCTCGGGCGAGCCGATGCCCGTGATCGAAGCTCTAGCGCGCTCGAACGACAAGTACAGGCCACTTCTCGGCGCGCTGGAATTGGGAACCTCCGAATGAGAGCCACTGGGGAGATTTGAACTCCCGGCCTCTTGATTACGAATCAAGTGCTCTACCAGCTAAGCTACAGTGGCGTCAGCGCGACCAACTGAGCCATTCGCATAAGAGAATCGGTGCCGTAGATAAGCCTAAGACAAAACCCGAATACGGTCCGCTATGGAAGAGAATGACGGGGGCGCAGCCCCAGAAGAAACGACATTATCAGGAACACCGAACGCCGCCTCAGGTGGAGACCAGGGCGCGTTCAGCCAGCCCGCTGTGATGGTTGGACCGAAGAGCTCTTTGCCCAAGATTATGGGAATTCTCATGATGATTTACGGTGTCATAGTGGGGCTGCTTTCAGCTCTCGGATTAGCTACCACTGGAGATACAATCGCTATGTACGAAGACCTCGATATCGAGGTCAACTCGATCTACATGTGGGTCCAGGGGATTGTGGCAGTAGGGGTGAATTTCGCGATTGCATATGCCGGAAACCAGGTCCGCAACTACCAGAGGAGCGGTGTCATGTTGGGCCTCTACGCAATCGGTGTGATGCTTGCCGTCCAGCTGATTGGGACCGTTATGTTCGCCGATGCAATGGCAGAGATGGCCGGAGACAGCGCTATGGGGGCAGTCGCCGGAAGTGTTGGTGCTTTCTTCCAAGTCTTCTGTGCTGCTATATGCGGCCTTTTGGTGGCTCTACCAATTCTGGCCTCTGCCGAATCCTTGGAATGATCAGCGCAGCGTGCTGAGATCCGCCATGTGCCCGATGCGGGCGTTCACGTCCGCGAGGATACTCTCCAGCGCAGCCTCGCTGCGACCCTCCGCTCGCATCACTAGGATGGCCTCGGTATTGCTCGGCCGGCACAGGTACCAGCCGTCGTCGTAACGTACTCTGATACCGTCCACTGTTGAACACTCCATGTCTGAGAAGGCTTCCTGCACGGCCGCCATAACTTCTTCTCGCTCACTAGGTAGTGGGACCTTAGCCTCCCCTGTTGAAGGGTAGTCTGGCAGGAATGAGAAGCGCTCTGAGAAGGAAGGACCACCATCTGAGGGAGCGGGGTCGCGCCCGATTATCTCAAGCAAGCGCGCGGAGTTGTAGAGTGAGTCGTCAAAGCCCGGCCAGCGGTCGTGCAAGAAGAAGTGCCCCGACATCTCACCTGCCATCGGGGATTGGGGATTGTCCCGCAACTCTCGCTTCATGAACGAGTGACCGGTTCTCACCATTTTCGGCACACCGCCAGCAGATGCAATCGCCTCCTCTAGTGCCATACTACACTTGACATCGAAGTACACTGTTCTCTCGGCCTCGGTGGCATCTTCAGGGAGGTTGGACAGGATATCTCTCGCGAAGATAGCCATCAGCCTGTCCGGGTGGATGAAGCGACCGGCCTCGTCGACCACTCCGATGCGGTCGCCGTCGCCGTCCATCCCGATGCCGAACTCAGCGCCGTGCTCGACCACCGCTGCGGCGAGGTCGGTCATGTTCTCCGGGCGTGTGGGATCGGGAGGGTGGTTGGGGAACATGTTGTCCCAGTCACAGTGCAGAGGGACCGCGTCAACACCCAGAGCCTCCATCAAACGCATCGCGAGCGGGCCCGGCACGGCGTTACCACAATCGACAACTATCCGCATCGCTCTTGCCGGCTTGCCTGCGTTATCGACGACGGTATCGAGGTAGTGGTCCTCGAAGTTCTCCACCAGCACGTGAGAGCCCGAACCCTCGCGGAACTCACCGCTCTCGAAGGTCTCGCGTAACTCCTGCAATTCGTCCCCTGCCACGGGCAGTTTGCCGTGACAGATCTTGAAGCCGTTGTACTCAGGTGGGTTGTGGCTTGCGGTGATGGCTACCGCGGCTTGGACTGGCAAATCCACAGTGGCGCGGTACAGCACTCCCGTGGTTGTCACGCCTAGGTCAAGGACGTCCGCGCCTGTGCTGAGTACCCCCTCGACGAACGCCGCATGGAGCTCCTCACCCGACTCCCTGATATCGCGTGCGACGGCGACCGCGCCAGCGTCCAGATGGGTCGCCACTGCCATACCGAGAGTGTTGGCGAACTCGACTGTCAGTTCGCTTCCCGCGATGCCGCGTATGTCGTACGCCTTGAACACGCTCACGGCCCGCTCCAGATGCCGGCACTCCTAAGCGTTCCCGATTCGGGACAGAGACTCAGTCAGCGTACTTCTCAGCGCCTTGGAAGTGCAGTGAAACGTATTTTCCGTCCCCGACGACCCAACTATCGTGTGGCTCCGGGCCGATGTAGAACAGATCTCCCGGGCCTAGGGTGTACACCTCGCCGTCTTTGAAAGCGCATGTCGCATGGCCTTTGAGCACCATTCCGAGATGCTCGATTTCGCAGAAATCCGTACCGGTCAGCGGAGATACATCGACAGACCACTTCCAGCCGGGCTCGTAGGTAGCCCGACCGATTGTCATGCCATCGAAGTGCACTACCTCGAATCTTCCCTTCTCAAACTCCCGTAACTCGTCAGGCTCCTCGAAACGCTTCAGGATGATGTCGTGCATTATGCTCCCCCGCAACCGCGAAACGCTTCACAAACGATCTCTATGAGTGCCCCGGCCGGCAAATCCACAACCCCATAGGCAGCTCTCGAAGGGGGCATTTCGTCCTCAAGCCATTCGGAGTAGATTTCATTCACCGTTGAGTAGTAACCTATGTCAGCCAACAGGACAGTGACCTTGACGAGGTCCGCCTTGGAACTGTTGGCCGCTGCTAGAAGCTCGTCTATCTTGGCAAGAGTGCCACGAGTCTGCGCCTCAATCCCTTCCACCGAGATGTCAATCTGACCGGACAGCCAGATGTGGTCCTTCACATTGATTCCCGGGCTGTATGGTGCGAGCGTGGGTTCGCCAGTATCTATTTTCAGTTTACGAGCCATGAGTCCCGCACAGGCTCACCGGTGATAGGCTTACTCACGCAGCATCTCGATAATATCGATGTGGTCCCCGGCCATCTGTTCTGCAGTCAACCCGCTTATGGGGACCCAAGCGGCTTCAGCAGCATCATCCCCACCTCTCGGCTCGGCTTCGGGATCGACGTCTACGAGGTAGAAAAGCGCGACGATGTGCTTGCGTGGATCCCTGTCGGGATCTCCGTGTATGGCGAGGGCGACCGGGTCGAAGCCATCGACCCCAGTCTCCTCTTCGAGTTCGCGCAGCACGGCGTCTTCTGGGTCCTCTCCGATATCGACAAAACCGCCCGGGAAGGCAAGCCTTCCTAGCCACGGCTCACTTCCCCTCCTGATGAGCAGGGCGTCGGTTCCCCCCTCACTTTCTCTCAGGGCGACGGCATCGACGGCGACAGAGGGGTTGCGGTAACCGTCGCGTCCGCATTCATCGCACGCCTCATCCGCCATAGCGCCGCCTCCTGCTCTGATACGACTCGATGGCCTCGTACAGGTCTTCCTTGGAGAACGAGGGCCAGTAGACGTCGGTGAAGTGCAGTTCGGAGTACGCTATCTGCCACAGCAGGAAGTTCGAGATTCTCTCCTCCCCGCTGGTGCGGATTACCAGATCCGGGTCGGGCAGGTCGGCTGTGTACATCCTGCTGGAGATCTGCTCCGTGTCGATCGATTCGAGAGCGAGCTCGCCCTTGGCGTGGTCCGACGCGACCTCGCGCACCGCATCGACGATCTCCTCCCTGCCACCGTAGGCTAGACACACAGTGAACAGGAAGTTGGTGTAGTCCTCGGTGCGAGACTGGGTGTTGCCGATGGCCTCGCGTACCCGCTCGGGGAGCATCTCTAGGCGACCCATCGCCTGCACTTTGACGCCTCGCTCATGGATGCGAGGATCTTCGGCGATCTCATTCAGTCCAGTCACATAGAGGTCGTACAGTGCCTCCAACTCCTCAGGAGCTCGTTCGTTGATATTCTCCGTTGAGAGGGCATACACGGTCAGATAAGGCACCTCAAGGTCGATAATCCAGTCCATGACCTCTTTGAGCTTCTCCTTGCCGTGACGGTGTCCGAGGTCGCGCCCAATCTCCTTGTTCCAAGCGAAGCGGCGATTGCCGTCCATGATGATCGAGATGTGCTGAGGCAAATCACTCTCCTTGAGTCGCTCTCGCAGTCTGTTGGTGCGAATCCTGTCGGTGCGCGAGATGAAACTCCATGCGTAGCTGGAGTTGGCAATCGCCTTCGCAGGTAACGAAACCAGTCTGAATTTCAGGAACCACTTGGCCATGCTGTCGACTCGACGCCCGAGAGACTTGCGCATGCGGCCCATACACCCACCAAATGCTGACTGCGCTAAAGGGCGTCGCCTTGAATCGCACCTACTCGAAGACGATATCAGCGTCTTCTCCGAGTTTGTCCAGCACACCTTTGTCGGGGTTCACGACCACGACCTGACCGGCTCGCTCCCACACTGCCATGTCAAGATGGCTGTTGCCAGCGTAGCCGAAACCCTTCTCACCGTATCGGGCAACCAGTGCTTCCGCCTTGCGCCGGTCTCGGAGGTTGTAGGTCGCGTCTGAAGCCATCACGTCCGAGAACAGTCCTACGTGCGCGGCAACCCTCTCGGCTACGATACGGTCCGATGCTGTAGCCAGAACCAGTGTTCGACCCCTTGCATGCTCGCCGGTGATCCAATCGAGGAAAGCCTCGTGGTAGTCCAGTTCCACCGGATCGAAGACCAGTCTCTCGGCGAGGTCCCGCTTCCACTGCGCTCGCTTTCCCGTGAGCTCCTTTAGCAGCATCCCCGGAAGCACCCAGGGGCGCCTTGCGATGACGCGCAAGAAACTGATTCTACTCATGTCCGAGAGAATCAGCGTACCGTCCATGTCAACGGCCAGAGGAATGTCAGACACAGTATCACCCACGCATCTCGCTGAGGGGGGTGTGATTCAAGGCTTCGCCGACCGATTCAATGAAGCCGACGACCACGTCGTGGCCCCGGGGCAGCGACCATGTCAGAGCAGGAGAGGCAGTGGAGGCCGGCCGCTATGGCTGAGGTGGAGAGCGATTCCGAGGCTCCTGCTGGCTTTCAAGCAGCCAAATTCGCAGGAATAGGAATGGTGGCCAGTATGTTGGAGCCAATCTCCATTTCAAATACAGATGATTGGAAGTTGCTGATTTCCGAACTGGAGCCTTGGGGGGAGGTTCCAGATTCGGATTCCATTACCGAAGCCTTCTCCGAACCCTCCGAGCGTGGCATGATAGCCACTCTGAGTGCCAACGGCCTTTGGATTGCCGAGTTCCTCCCGTGGGGGTCGGACGGCCGCCTCAGGGCCAGAGCCAGAGCAGCACCGAAGGGCTCACGGGTCCCCTCAGGCGGTTATACTTGGGCGGACGGGGACGTGATACTTCTCTGGAGGGCCCCGGATGCGGGTTCTGATGCAGCCTCGGAGTTGAAGGAGGCCCTGCGAGTGGACGACTTGTCCAATGCGCAGGGAATTCTGTGCGTAGTCGGAGAGGTGCTCGGCCGCTATCACTCCGCGGTGGAGGAAGTCAGAACGACTCCGCGAGACCCCTCTCGCTGGAACGCCAGGACGCAGTGGCTGGAGGAGACACTCCGGGCTACCCACCTCTGGCGCGCCAAGTACTCAAAGAATCAGCCCTGTACCCTCAGTCTCGGCGATGTCAGGCTATCGGACATCTCCGCGGACTCGCTCAGAATAGGCAGGCCTAGGCTGGCAGACGCTCTTCGCACTCACACCTGCGAGTTCCCCGCGATGCGCGACCTCGCATCGCTGGTCCACGACCTGTCCCGTATCCACCACTCCTCTTCCACCAGTCTGGATCAGACTTCCCTGCGCTTGGCGCTGATTGATGGCTGGAAGTCTACAGCTCCGGATGAATGGGCCTCCGAAGAGGCATTCTACTCGCATAGAGGTGGGATGGCGATCTGGGAGTACGAGCAGTGCCTGCTCGACGTGCTCGAAGCCACATCTAACCAGTCAGGTGTTCCTGAGCCAGCGGTGACCACGCTGGCTTACGTCAAGGCTTACCAGAAGCGGATGTTCAGCAACCGCACTTGGGGAGCTCTTTCGATTATGACCGCGTTCTTCGGGATCGCCTCCCTGATCAACACCTTCCCCCCTGCCTTGGTGGAGATCCCCATTCCAATCGCCTGCCTCGCTCTGAGTTACTGGCTGTACGGGGTCTACAAACGTATGTCCCCGCCCCCAGAGAGGCCATTCACCCATCTCGGGAGATGACTCCCTCATTGTAGGTGTAGTGAATCGGCTCTCCAGTAGGAATCTCAAGGGACACTATTTCCTCAGGGGAGATATTCTCGATGTGCATGACGATGGAACGCAGCGAGTTGCCATGCGCAGAGACCAGCACGTTCAGACCACCCTCGAGGTCAGGGACGATTTCGTCGATGAAATACGGGATGGTTCGCTGGGCGGTCATCTCGAGACTCTCTCCCTCAGGAGGGGCCACATCGTAGGAGCGGCGCCATACGTGCACCTGCTCAGCGCCGTGCTTCTCGGCAGTCTCGGCCTTGTTCAGACCCTGCAAGGCACCGTAGTGGCGCTCGTTCAATCTCCGATCGTACCTGGTCGGCACATCCCCCGAGGCTCGATTGTGCCCCATGATAATCTCAGCAGTCCTCTGAGCACGAATCAAATCGCTGGTGTGGACGACGTCAAACCTGATGTCGGCCAACTGAAGGCCGGCCTCATCCGCCTCTCCGACGCCCTTCTCAGACAGATCTACATCGGTCCAGCCGGTGAAGCGATTGGTCGCATTCCAGACCGATTGACCATGCCGAACCAGAATCAGTCTGGCCATCGTCGTACACCCGGCCTACATCTGCGCCCTGCGCCTGGGTTCGTGGAACTTCAGGCCACTTTCATCGCCCCTAGCGCGGGCCATCAGCAGGATGTCCTCAGTGAACTCCCTCTGGGTCCTTCCTGAGGAAGCGCAGTAGAAGTTAGTTGAAACAGTGATTTTCGACGGAAGAGTCTCAGTGACACGAACCCACGAGTCATCGGGCTTGGTAGACCTCGGATCTGCTAGCACCTGCTCGCAGAGGGACTCACAGAACTGACGGAGCTGAGCAGCACTACTATCCTCTTCGAACTCAAAGCTCGGGCGAATCCTGCGGAACCTTCGGTGACTGAAGTTCTCAACGGGAGAGTTGGTGATGTTGGAGTTGGGGATTGTGACCATCGTGTCTGACCCGGTCCTCAGCGTGGTCGTGCGCAGGCCGATGGTGACGACTTCGCCCTCGACGTCCTCGACGATGATCCAGTCACCGACGTTGAATGGCTGGTCGATGATGATTGAGATGGCTCCGAACACGTTGGCAACCGAGTCACGGGCTGCGAGTGCGAGTGCGAGACCAGTGATACCGAGGCCGGCGATGAGCCCATTCAGGTTGACGCCGAAGAGTCCTGCGACGACGAAGAATCCAACTACAACCACAGCGAGCCTGCCAATCGACTCAGCAACGCTCGCCAGAGACCGGCGAGCCGCCATATTGTCCCCCTCAACCACGATGAATGCATCGAGGTAGTCGACCAGCCTGTAGGCCGTCAGAAGCACGAGGATTACAAAGCCAGCCCAAGCGATAGTCATGACTGTCTCCATCAGTTCGGCATCCCATACTGGTCCTGACTCACGTACTCCCAAGTCGTCGAGGACAACCATGGCGGAGAGCCAGTCCAGTGAGTACCACATCACAAAGAAGACGACCATCCACCTGAGTGACTTGGGGGCGAACGGGTTCTCGTCTTCGATTCTCTCTATCTTGGACAGGGCGTCCATAAGCCGGGGGAATATCATCCTCCTCGAGGCAATCCCGGCCCCGAAACTGAGTAAAGCACATGCTAGCACAATAGTCAGAGTGCCGGATGAGAAACCACCAAACCTCTCCGGGCCATCCATGAATTCATCGAGTAGTTCCATGGTGCGGCCGGGGACGCCCCCCTCAAAAAGGCACCCCCGGTCCTATGGACCGTCCTACGAGGGATTGAATACCGTCCCTATGGTCGCATAACCGTTCCCATGTCGTCGAATACGGCCCCGCAAGCCGCTGCTGAGGAAATCCGGTCCCGGCGAGTCCCGATGACTGCGATGCTGCTCCCGCTACTACTCTCTCTCATCGCCCCGGCGTCCTTAGTGGCACCTGTCGGCGCTCAGGATGCCGAGCCTGGATACGCTCCGGACGACATCTGGTCCGACGAGTACGCGTTCCAGATATTCCCTTGGGGCCCGCATGGCAATTTCGACCAACTCCAATTCCGTGAGTACCATGACTACTTCTCGATGAAGGAGAGGATGCAGACTCTAGCTGCGTACTACCCTGACTTCCTACAGTACCACGAAGGTCTTCTCGGTGGTGTTAACGCCCGCGGCGACGAGATGACCGCCGAGGACTACGAGGGATGGTTCTACAAACACTCGAGCCCATGGATGAAGATTACTGGGAACGTTCAGGGTGGCGATTACAACGACTTCAACGACGACGACGGCAATTACGCTGACCGCCCAGATGTCATGCTGGTCGGAAATCACCACGCCCGGGAGTGGATGTCTTACGAGGTGCCGATGTTCTTCCTCGAGACTATCGCTTACTACTATGGAAAGGCGGGTATCGACAACGACGGTGATGGCCAAGTCGACGAGGACCCGTGGAACGGTATCGACGACGACGGAGACTGCTCGCTGCTGAACGCGACCAATCAAGATAGCAATGGTGACGGCACCCCATGCGGACCAGGCGACTTAGGGGTCGACGAGGACTTCTCTGAGCAATTCATCACGGATATGGTCAACACCCGCGAGATCTACCTAATCCCTATGTTAAACACCGACGGAAACCGCTACGATAGGGAGGAATACTGCGGTGAGACAGCTTGGGAAAACTGCTACCGCAGCGGCTGGAGGAAGAACCTGCGGGACAACACGGTGACCGGCGTTACGCCGATTCCAGATGTCGATGAGGAGGTCGACGAGGGTTGTGACGGAGTCGACTTGAACCGCAACTACCAGTTTGAGTGGGGGGCCCCTCTGGGCGCCACAGGCCCACTCTTCCCGGGGATGTGCTACGCCAGCGGACCGAACAACGACGTCTACAACGGCCCGGTGAACTATGAGGACAATGACGGCGACGGGCTGATCAATGAGGATCATGTCGACGGCAAGGACGACGATGCAGATGGTCAGGTGGATGAGGACTGGATGGGGGGCAATAGCGAGCCTGAGACCAAGTTCATACAAGACATGACTGAGATGAACGATGACGACGGCGATGGTTCTTCTGACTTCAAGGTCACACTGACCTGGCACTCGTTCTCCGAACTAGTCCTCTGGCCATGGGGTCACTGCACCAACTGCTACACTCCAGATGACGAGTACCTAGTCTACCACGGCAATGTGATGGGCCAGATGACCGATTACGCGCCGATGCAGTCGTCAGAACTCTACCCCACAACTGGTGACTTCTGTGACTGGCACTATGGCGTCCACGAGTCCTACTGCTACACCATCGAGATTGGCAACGCCTTCCACGAGTTACCCGAGGACATCGCCCACATCGCGGTGCGCAACCTTGGAATTCCATTCTACATGACCGAGATTGCCGATGACCCGCGCTACCGCGCCATCATCGGTATCGAGAACACCACGGCCAGACAGTGGCTTGCCGACCCTGCCAACGTCACGGTTCCATCGAAGGGCGACATACCCATCGGTATGTGCCTCGATAAAGCATTCCCGTTCACACCGGATGTCAATCGCACTCATCTGATGTGGCGCTTCGTAGAGCCGAATAGACAACAGAATGACTTCGGTCCCACCGAGTGGGTCGATGTGGCGTGGAGTATGTCGCCGTTCATGGAGCTCGAGGAGCAGTGCGTACTGCTCGATGGCTCCAATGGGACGACGCTCGAGAGCCACATCCCACTTCCAGATACATCAGTTGGCAAAATCCAGTACAAGGCCATGCTAGGCACGGTCAACGGCGCCTTCCCGTTCACCTACCCGACTGCCGATGAAGGAGGGAACTACTACGAATTGGCGATTCCGTATCGCGCCTCGTTCGGCTCGTCTGTCCTAGCCGTGCTGATGTTTTTGGTAATAGCGAGCTTCGTCTGGGGAGGCCTCGGCTACACCTTACGTGCGATGTTCGATGACGAACGTGGCGTAATCGGTTTGCCGGAGGACGGCGGATGAAACCGCAGGAATCCTCTTCGGACCAGTTCAGTGGCCGTATGGGACTGATCTTCGCAACTATAGGCGCCGCCATAGGCACAGGCAACATCTGGCGCTTCCCTAGGATGGTCGGCGCCAACGGTGGCGGTTCCTTCCTTGTGCCGTGGCTCATCTTCCTGTTCCTCTGGTCTATTCCACTAATCATAGCCGAATTCGCACTGGGCAAGCGCAGCAGGACTGGGACCGTGGGCACCTTCCGCATCTTCGCAGGTCCAAAATTCGCTTGGATGGGACTTTGGACAGCTTGGATTTCGACAGCAATCGGATTCTACTATGCGGTCGTCACCGGTTGGTGCCTGAACTACTTCCAGAGCGCCATCCGCGGTGGACTGTCTCAGGGCGTCGATACCATCGAGGTCTGGAACAACTTCCTGCAGGCGCCAGGGCAGGTTATCATCTTCCAAATGATTGCGATTCTAATCACGATGGCAGCGATATGGAAAGGCGCCAAGGCCATTGAGAAGGCAAACGTCATGCTGATGGTATCACTGTTCGTGCTGCTCTTCGTCGCCCTCTTCCTAGCCTTCGTGATGGACTTCGAGGACGGAACCCTCGATGGCTTCGTCTACATGTTCAGCATCCAGCCTGAGTACCTGATGGAGCCCGAGACCTGGATAAACGGACTCTCGCAGTCGGCTTGGTCCTGCTCGGCGGGCATGGGCATGGCAATCACCTACTCGGTGTACATGCGCAAGGACGAGGACACCACCCTGAACGCGGCCACGATGTGCTTGGCCAACAACAGCATCAGCATCATTGCGGGTCTGACCGTGATGATGGCCGTGTTCGCTGTCGTCGATGACCCCCTCAGCGCTGTGGGAGGGGGAAGCTCGGCAATCACCTTCCTCGTTCTGCCTGAGGTTTTCGCCAAAGCTCCCGGCGGCCCGGTGGTACAACTGCTGATGGTCGCCGTCTTCTTCCTCGCACTTTCCTTTGCCGCGTTGACCTCGATGATCTCGACGGTCGAACTGTGTGTGCGCAACTTCGTCGACCACGGGGTCGACCGCTCGCAGGCGGTCGGGTTCACGAGCGTCGCCATCTTCCTGTTCGGCCTGCCGAGCGCGGCGTTGTGGATCCTGGTGGACGACTCCACCGGGGTGGCCTTCCCGCAGTTCCTCGAGGTACAGGACCACATCTGGGGCTACGGCCTGATGTTTAGCGGGCTGTTCATCGCCTACAGCATCTGGAAGTACGGCTGGAGCCGCTACAAGTCGTGGCAGCAGGAGAACGAGGTCGAGGACTTCGACATGGGGGACTATGTCGAGAACGGCGTCTCCGCGTTCCGCGACGACTTCGTCAACACCGGCGACAACGACTGGTGGATCGGACGCTGGTGGGACGCTATAATGTACATCGGGTTCCCGGTCATGTTCGCCGTTCTGATGCTCTCCTACTTCGGTGACCTGCTGCTCAACGTGCACGACCCGTGGAACCCCACTAACCCGCACGGAATCTCGATCATTCTCCTCTTCTGGGGCGTCACCGCAATCACCTTCGTATCGCTCAACAAGTACGTCCTCGTCAACCGGATGGTCCCCACCACAGACTCACCGTGGCCGCTCTATGTCCTCTCGAGAGACTTCGAACTGGAACCCCGCCCACTGTTCCGCAACGTCCCCGAGGGTGCGGAAGCACCGATCGACATGCTGCCCGGGGGCGACGACCCGTTCGTCGTCCAGGCCGGCGAGCAACTCCCCGACTCGTTTGTCGACGAGCACGGCGAGACCCGCAGCCATTCGATGGCAACTGTTGAAGCGGAACTCGCGTGAGTCGGGCTATGCGCGAGCCGGCATGCTGGGAGATGCGCTGGCCTGAGGTTGCGGTTCTTGACGGCAATGCGGCGGCGCTGGGTATCGAGGAAGCCTCTCTGATGGACTCAGCCGGCAAGGCGCTTGCCGCAACGGCGCTGGAGATGACCGACGGCGCGGTGCTGGTGCTGTGTGGACCGGGCAACAACGGCGGTGACGGCTTCGTCGCCGCGCGATACCTGCGGGAGTGGGGTGTCGAGGTCTCCGTGCTGGCCAGTCACGCCTCTGCGGGGACGGATGTCTGCGTCTGGCCTGAGCGACCATCAGGTGAGTGGGCTCTCGTGGTCGACTGCCTGCTCGGAGCCGGGGCATCGGGGCCCGGATACAGCCTCAGAGGGCAGATCAAGGACATCGCCGTTTGGGCCGCAGGCCTCGGATTGCCCGTCCTAGCCTGTGACATCCCAACAGGCTTGGGAGGGCCCGACGCTCTACAGGCGGACGCCACAATCACATTCCATAGTATGAAGCAGGGGTTGAACTCGCCCGATTCGGGGGATATCACGGTGGTTCCACTACCTTGGCCGGCAGAGGTGGAGGACTGCGGGCCGGGCGATGCAACTCGCTACCCGGCACTGGATGCTTCGGCGCGCAAGGGCGACCGCGGCAGATTGTGGGTCATCGGCGGCGGCCCTTACCACGGTGCTCCCCTTCTGGCTGGCATGGCTGCAGCGCGTAGCGGTTGCGACCTGGTTCACGTGGCGATGCCGAGCGCGGCCGCGGCCAGAGCCGAGTGGCCGACGACTCTCATCCCCGAGGAACTGCCAGACGAGGACAAACTGACCGGGGCATCGCTCGAGCACGTAGCCAGCTCATTCGAAGCACGCCCTCCTCAAGCGTTGGTGATAGGCCCAGGACTGGGCCGGGACGAGGCCACCATGCAGGCGGTATCCGCACTTCTCGAGCAAGCCTCCCAGAATGGCATCTCAGCGGTCATCGACGCTGACGCGATCAACGCCCTGCCCGAGGGTGCATGGCCTACGGGTCTGCAGGGTGTTGCGACTCCGCATGCTAAGGAGGCCGAGCGCTGGTTGGCTGGAGCATCGCCTGCAGAAGCGCTGGCTGACTGCACGGGCGAGTCGGCGACCATCGTGATTACCGGGTCGGAGGATACACTCACCGGACCAGAGGGACGGTTCTGCCGCGCCACCGGAGGACATTCGCGCATGGCGGTGGGCGGCACCGGTGATCTCCTGGCTGGAACGATAGGCGGGCTACTGGCCCAGGGCATGTCGGCATGGCCGGCTGCGAGACTCGGCTGCGCGCTGCTGCGCGAAGCCGGTACCAGAGCAGCCGAGAAAACTGCCCCCGGTCTGCTAGCGGAGGACGTTCCCGTGGAGATAGCGAGGGTACTGGCGGAGTGGACGTAGTATGCTGGTCAGTGAGGATTACCCATGGGGCAAACTGCTGCGTGAGTACGCGACTTACTGCGCAGTCGGATGCATCAATGTCGCCGTCTTCTTCCTGCTCTATTACTGGCTTCACGGGATGG
>JAKUUP010000018.1 GCA_022447095.1 Candidatus Thalassarchaeum betae | reverse complement strand
TTACACTATCGCAGCCGTTGTCCTCGCTTTTGGCCTCATTGCAACCGCCTTCATGGGAGTAATGAGTGCGGGATCGGCGGATGAATGGGCGTCCACTTATGGTGAGGTCGTGGATGGCACCGAGTGGTGGGAAGAGGAGTACGAAGTTGAAGACGATTGGGGTGATTACTGGTACGAATACGAATGTGGTGCAGATGTCAACTACGCCTACTCTGTCGGAGAGGTGGATTACACTGGGGAAGTGTGGATGAATCTCGGCACTTGGGATGACTACTGCCTTGATATCGTGGAGTTCGAGGAATTGCCCCTTGGGAGCAATGTCACGATATACTACGAAATTAATAATCCCGGTAATAGCCGGATTGATTCTCCGGGTGCGTCGGCAATCTTCTTTTTCTTCTGCTCTTTAATCCAGTTACTTCTACTAGCCGCGGTCCTAGTCCTAGCCCGCCTTGATGTAGCGGGACCTAGCGTGAATTTCTCGTCGGGTGGTCGGTACTACGACGACCCGGGTTACTATGATCGGCCTTGGCACAGGAGGCCCTGGTTCCATCGCCGCAGGCACCATTACCACCACCGTAGACACCACAGTCGCCGCCGTAGAAGAGTTGGTGGGCGTTCATCAAGTGGCGGTAGTCGGCGGTCAAGTGGCGGTAGAAGAAGGTCTGGCGGTCGCCGAAGGTGATGCTCGACCCAAGAATGAAATCCACCCATCCCTCTAGGCTGATTTGATGGAAGAAATGTGGAGCGGGGCGCCCGAACTCGCCGGAGCGGGTTCGGAAGAGCTCTGGGTCGAGGTTGCAAACGGCGTCTCATTGAGAGTCATCAGATGGACTCCTGATGACTCGTTTGCATCCTCTTTGAGTCCAGTTGTGTTCGTACCCGGCTGGGGTTCGGTCTTCGAGGGATGGCGCCCGCTGCTGACCGAATGGGCCACACGCCGCCCGATAGTGTACATCGAGACTCGAGAGAAGAAGAGCGCACGCATAGCCCACAAGGTGAGTCGGGGGGACTTCGAGATGCGTCACCATGGCGATGATGTCGCTGCTGTCCTCGCCCATCTGGGAATCAGCTCCACCGAGGTGGACTGGTTCTCATCCTCGCTGGGCTCGACCCTCCTCATAGACGCCTACCAGAACGGGGTCCTTGAGGGACGCTCGTCGATCCTGCTTGCACCTAACGATGATTTCCCGTTCCCGCTCTGGGCTAGGATACTCCTCAATGTGCCCCTTCCAAAGGCAATCTACCCAGCACTGGTGCGATTCGCAGTCTGGATCGTAGAACGGAGGACCGATGAGGAGGGGCAGCGAATCCGCTATCGCAGGTCGCTGCTATCTCAGGATCTCGAGAGGTTGCTACTTTCCGCCCGTGCGAACATCAGATACAGCCTGCCGCGCGACCTTTCGGGAGTGACTGTGCCGTGCGCGGTGATGACCGCGCCATCCGACACCCTGCACGACATGGAGAAGGTCCTCGACATCGTCGACAGGTTGCCAGATGCGGTCCACATCGAGGTCCCCAGCAATCAGTACGCACACGAAGCCGGTGCACTGGTCGAAATCGAAGAATTTCAGTCCTCGGCGGGGAATTAGCGAGTTTTCGCGAAGCGATTGCCTGATGAAGGGCAGCCGAGCCGGCCGGGATGAGCAGTATGCGTGAGCAGTCCTCCTCGTTC
The DNA here is from genome assembly GCA_022447095.1 of Candidatus Thalassarchaeum betae. Lineage (GTDB taxonomy): Archaea > Thermoplasmatota > Poseidoniia > Poseidoniales > Thalassarchaeaceae > Thalassarchaeum > Thalassarchaeum betae_B. Next base: position 29,907 of record JAKUUP010000018.1, on the reverse strand, counting down.
GATGTCGCACGCATCGTGCGTGAGCTTTCCGAATTGATTGGTGCCCATGCACGCAAGGCGTACCAACCGCACTACGAACAGGTGGTCCTGAGGCTGAAACCGAAGGGGGAGCCATCAACTGATTTGGTCATCGTGAGAGGGAGGAGGGTATACACCTCGAATCGCGACCGCCCGATGCCATCGAACCCATCTCAGTTCGCCATGGTCCTACGCAAGCACCTCAACAACTCGAGATTCATCGCTGTCAGACAATACGGCTTCGATCGGGTCATAGAACTGACCTTCGAGCACGGAGGCGGGCGGCTCAAACTAGTCATCGAGCTGTTCCGCGATGGAAATGTACTGCTGCTCGATGATGAAGGAGTAATCATCCAACCCCTGACGCATGCCAAGTATGCCAGTCGAACACTCAAGAAGGGGGTCGCCTACACCCCCCCTCCAGAGACCGTTGACCCGCGTCAGATGGACCGTGCAGCCCTCGACGAGTTGCTTGACGGCAGTGAGCACGATCTGATTCGTACCCTAGCCGCCCGCGCCAACTTCGGGCGCGTTTACGGCAGCACGGCGTGTTCCGTGGCCGGACTGGAGGAGAAGATGGATGCAAACTCGCTCGATTCCGGACAACGCGATGCGCTGGAGCAGGCAATTCAGTCGATGCTGGATGGGCTCTCCGCGGGTACCGGCGCGATGATGTGGATGAGCGACAAGGAGGCCATGGCCGCCTGGAATATGGCCGACAACGAGGCCGACAGGGACACTGCTGCAGCCGGGATCTCCGAAATCGCCCCGATTGACCTCTCATACACGGATGCAGGGGCGATGGTCGAAGTCTCCTCGCTCTCGCTGGCCTACGATGCCGTCTTCGGATCACATGACGCTGCTGCCTTCATCCGCCGTGAGGAGGAGCGTTTGGTCGATTCCGGCGAGGATGAGGGCGAGAGGCAGGCCAAACTCGACCGTCGAGCGTCGCAGCAGAGGGGGGCCATAGACAGGTTCCACGAGCGTGCGGCCATCACACAGGAGCTAGGCAAGGCCATCCAAGACAACTGGGAGCATGTCGAATCGATCCTGACCCAATTCAACACAGCTGTCGAGTCTGAGAGTTGGCAGAGCGTCGAAGGCAAGATTGTCGATGTACCGTGGATTGACAGCGTCAACCCCGTCAAGCGCACCATAGTCGCCTACCTCCCCGACGAGGATGGTGATCCCGGTGCCAGCATAACGCTAGAAGTGGCTAGCACCGTGCACCAGAACGCGCAGCGCTACTTCGAGGAGGCGCGTTCACAGAAGAACAAGGCGAAGGGGGCTCGAGCCGCTCTGGCTGGTACCGAACAGGCTCGCGAGAAGGCGGAGAAGCGCGCAGCCAAGGATGCAGCCGCAGGAAGGCTGCGAGGTAGGCAGAGGAGCAAGCGCTTCTGGTTTGAGAAGCATCGCTGGGCCATGCTTTCGGGCGGGCATCTCCTCGTCGGTGGAAGAGACGCGAAGGGTAACGACACCGTCGTACGCAAGCACTTGAGCTCCAACGACCTGTACTTCCACGCCGATCTACACGGAGCACCTTCGTGCTCGCTCAAGCTCAAGGACGGCTTGGCTCAGAACCAGAACCCGTCTGAGAACATCCCTGTCGGTGTCTCGTCAATGCAAGTCGTTCAGAATCTCGGAGAAGGCCTTGAAGACGCTAGAGAGTTTCCCGAATCGTTGCATTCAGAGGCCGCTCAAGTCGCAGTCTGCTGGTCCAGAGCTTGGGGGAGCGGGGGTGCTGCTGCCACTGCATTCCATGTCCGTCCCAGTCAGGTCTCAAAGACCACAGAGACCGGCGAGTCGCTCGCCCGGGGCTCATTCGTCGTTCGCGGGCAGAGGAACTGGCACCGCGACCTACCCTTGGAACTCGCCATCGGAATGGCGGTTGTGAATGGTGTCCCGATGCCCGTCTCGGGCACTCCTGCTACGATCTCAGAGAGTTTCGAGCGTTGGGCCAAGGTCTTACCAGGGCGGGAGAAGAAGGAGAGTGTCGCCAATCGGATTTCGAAGGCGACCGGGCTCGCTCAGGACGATCTGCTATCCTGCCTGCCGCCCGGAAACTGCTCGATAGAAGATCACGGACTCATTCAGCCCTGATTATGAGCCCGCCACTCGGGCGCAGTGATGGCATATAGGGTGCTATCGACGTAGTGGTCGTACAGCCACTCTCTGTCCTTCGTGATACCCTCAAGTCGCATCCCGAGTCTCTCGGCGATTGCACGGCTGGCGAAGTTTTCGGTTGCCGCTTCTAACACGAAGCGATGGATTCCAAGATCGTCAAAGCAGTGGTCCATGAGTCGGCCGCAGCATCGAGTGACGATGCCCTGCCCGGTGAACTCCTCCGATAGCCAGTAGCCAACTCCGCAACCCCGGTTGCCGCGGTCTATCCAGTTCAGACTCATGCCGCCGATGAATCGGCCATCGAGGCGTATCGCGTAGTTGACTCCCTCGCCTTTCTTGTATTCCTCTAGAAGTCCATTAATGAACACCGTCTCATCATCAGGGCTGTTGGTGTTGTCGAGCCAGGGCAGCCACTCCCTGAGGTACTCGCGATTGGCATCTACTACAGCAAACATCTCCTCAGCCTCTTCGGGCATGGTCTGACGAAGTTCTAGGTTCTCATCGACCATTAGGATGGGCGTAGGGGGGTGACTGCCGCCAGACGGTGGCATAGGTCCCCCACACCTCCCAGACATGATATTTCGGATTACGCCGGGCTTTAGGAGGTTCGTGTTCGGCGACAATGCTTCAAGCGTGGGCCATCAGGGAGTCACATGGGTGAGGGAGACCACGGCAACCGGACCTATGCGGATTACCTGCGGTTGCACGAATTGCTGGAACTCCAAAGCGAGGAGCGTAGCATCAATTCGGACGAGATGCACTTCATCATCGTACACCAGACCTTCGAACTGTGGTTCAAGCAGGTGATTCGCGAATTGTCCGAGGCTCGCGACATACTCGGTCAGGTCCCGGTGCCTGAAGACGACATACCCAGGGCCGTCGACCACCTCGGTCGCACGACCGAGATCTTCCGCCTTATGGCCAATCAGTGGACAGTCCTCGAGACCCTGACACCTCAGGGCTTCCTCGCTTTCAGAGACGTACTCGGCTCGGCCTCAGGATTCGAGTCATTTCAGATGCGCGAGTTCGAGATACTTCTCGGTCTCGAGAATGAAGATCGAATCGGGGGGATGGATCCCATCTCAAGTTTCAGGCGCATGGCAGAGGGGGACGAACGGGGCGCCGCAACGCTCGCTCGTCTCGAGGAGGCGTTGTCTCGCCCCTCTCTCTACGAGTCTCTGATGAATTGGGTGGAGCGTACACCTATCATGGGCTCAGCATACGGCAGCGATGGTGATGACGGGGCCGTGAGAGACTATGTCGAATCGCATCTGGAATCGCATAGGTCGATTGGTGAGGCTGCATCAAAGAGGGCATCCGGATGGGGTGCCGGCGACCCCGGGAAGATGGCTGCCAGGATAACTGCGGCCCATGAGGGCGCCGTATCGTTCTTGATGCCTGAAGGGGAAGTAAGCCGAGCCCGTGCTGGCCTGCTGTTCATCGAGTCCTACCGCGAGTTACCACTACTGACTTGGCCGCGCAAGCTGATTGATGCAATTGTCGAATTGGAAGAGTCCATGGTCAAGTGGAGGCACGCTCACGCCCGCATGGTCGAGAGGATCATGGGCAGGCGCATCGGCACAGGCGGAACAAGCGGTGTCGACTATCTCGATGCAACATCGCAATATCGCATTTTCAAGGATCTCTGGGCAGTTAGGACTCTCCTGATCAAGCCGCAGGAACGCCCACCTCTGCAGAATGCTGAGTTCTACGGCTACAGCGCCGATTCGTGATTGCAGAGGGGCTGCTTCAATCGGACCATTGAAGGTCGCCTCACCTCTCGAGCAGGTCATGCCGCGAGCAGTCATATGTGCCTACGCGCGGACCCCATTCGGCAAGTACCACGGGGCGCTTTCAAGATACAGCGCGACCGAACTCGGCGCGATGGCTGTGAAGGAATTGCTCGAGCGCGCTGGGATAGCCCCCGGCAGCGGCCTCATCGACCAAGTCTACATGGGGCACGTCCTGCAGACCGGAGCCGGTCAAGCACCGGCCCGACAGGCCGCGATGAACGCGGGTCTGCCCGTCACGACTCCTTGCACCACCATCAACAAGGTCTGCGGCTCCAGCCTCAAGGCTGCTATGATCGCTGCGACCGAGGTCCGTGCGGGCGTTTCCAACATGGTCATCGCAGGTGGCATGGAATCAATGAGCAACGCACCTCATTTTACTCGGGGCGCGAGACGCGGCGCTGACGTATCGTATGCCGCATTGGAGTCCGTCCTCGTTCATGATGGGCTCGAAGACGCTTACACGGGTGAAGCGATGGGCAATACTGGTGAGACCGTGGCCGGTGAGCACGGCATCACACGCGAGCAATCAGACGCGTTCGCAATCCGCTCTCATGCACTAGCGAACAAGGCTTGGGACGAAGGCTGGCTAGACAAGGAGGTTTTTGCCGTTGGCGGACTCGCCCGCGACGAGGGAATTCGCCCGGACTCAAGTATGGATTCGCTCGCGGGACTTCGCACTGTCTTCAGGGATGACGGGCAAGTCACGGCTGGCAATTCAAGCCAGGTCTCGGACGGGGCCTCCGCGATACTGATCGCATCTGAGGAAGCAGCAGTGGAGCACGGACTCCCCATACTCGCTAGGATAGTCGACTTTGCTACCTCAGGCGTCGAGTCTCACAGAGTCATGTCAGCACCCATCCCGACGGTTGGCAAGCTTCTCGAGAAGAACAGCATGAGCATGGACGACATCGACATTCTTGAGCACAACGAGGCTTTTGCAGCCGCCTCGTGCGCCATCCAGATGGTGCTTGGTGTACCAGAAGACCGATTCAACCCTCATGGAGGAGCGGTGGCAGTAGGGCATCCGCTCGGAGCCACCGGGACGCGCTGCCTGATGACTCTGGTAAACGCTATGGAGCGCATCGAGGGACGTCGTGGAATCGTGACGATATGTCTCGGTGGTGGCAACGCCGTTGCCATGATGGTAGAGCGTGATTGAGTCGGGAACACGCCCCCCTTGGGGGCGGCTCACGGTCATAGCCCTTATTTGGGGGTCGTCGGTCGCCGGGCCGATGGTTGAGGCCGAGAGACCCCACACACGCTTCGAGAAGGCACGGATCATCGGTGCTAGAGCACTGCAAATCAGCATGGGTGCGCCGCTGTTCGTTACTGAGGACGAACTGCGCCAGCACTTCAGCGATGAACTGATTCAACTCTACGGTGTCGACGAGGCCAAGTGGAGGGTCGTCCTAGACCCGAACAAGATAGCGATGCTCGAGTACGAGCAGGACAGGATCCCCATCGATGTCGAGCCGCACTCTGATGGCGTTTGAAGCCCCGTATCGATTCGGGCAAGTCTATTTGTCGAATCGCCGAGGCCCTATCAGGAGTGATTCTGCTTGCTCGACAGGATACAAGTAAAGCAGTTAACGAGTGCCTTGATTGTAGTCACCTTCCTAGTTATCGCATTGGGTGGAGTAGTTCGAATCTACGATGCCGGCGAGTCCTGCCCTGACTGGCCGACGTGCTTCGGAACATGGGATTTCGACATCTCTGAGGCTGAGCAGGGGGCTTGGTACGAAGCCAATCCTGATGAAATCGACTCACAGGGAGCCGGTCACAGGTACACGACCTTTCAGATATTCACCGAGTGGGCTCACCGGCTGCTGGCAGGGGTTGTTCTGGGCCCCCTCGTGCTCCTCAACTGGCTGCTGGTCAGGCGCGATGAGGAACTAGGCTCGGAAGCCAAGCTCGCCTCGAGCGTCGCGGTGGCTCTGATTGTCTGGCAGGGCGCAGTGGGATGGCTGACAGTTAGGATGGATAACGAACACTGGAGCGTGGCTTTGCATCTGGGCTCGGCCCTCGCTTTCATGCTCAGCCTGATATGGCTCTGGCTGGCGGCTGCAAGAGACCTAGGGGAACAACCCGAATGGGCCACATTCGACCCAGTACTGGCAGCCAGATGGAGAAACAGACTGGCTTGGATTTCTGCGGCCACTCTGTTCACGCTTTTCTCTGGAGCCTTTGTCTCGACAACCGCAGGTGCGAACACCAGTTGCGGAGTGAACGGGCTGTATGACTCGTGGCCTCTATGCCAGGGAGAATTTCTACCGTCCATCCATGACTGGGTAATGCAGTCGCAAGTGATTCACCGGTGGCTGGTTGTTGCTGTCGAAGTCGCTCTGCTGGCAGCGTCCTACATAATCTGGAAGGAGATAGAGGGGGGGCAGAGCGGCAGCACCTTGTGCAAGTTGATATGGGGGGCGACCGGACTGTATCTGGTGAATATCGGTATCGGGGCCTCTTACATCCTGTCATGGGACATGACGGACGGTTATCTCGAGTATCTCTCTCTGGTTCACCTTATGCTGGCCTCGCTGACATTCCTCGTACTCGCCACGGCTTGGCTTGGCTCGACGATAGCGCTCAATGAGAGGGGATCGTGATGGGTGTCCTAAGCCTGTATCTAGAATTAACCAAACCTAGAGTGGTCGTGCTGCTCCAGATTACCGCGCTCTGTTCCGTACTCGTACACGACGTGCTCGATTCCGGTCTGAGTGCGACTTCTGGAGAGACGATGCTGATCGTCTTCGTCGGCGGATACCTGAGTGCCGGAGGCGCGAATGCGATCAACATGTGGTACGACCGTGACATCGACCCCAAGATGTCGCGAACTGCTGCTAGACCAATTCCATCGGGAGCCGTTCCTGCCAACGCGGCGCTGGGGTTTGGAATCGCCCTATCGATGCTTGGAGTGGTGTGGTTCGTTCTTCTTGCCAACCAAGTAGCTGCATTCTGGTCTGCCTTCAGCATCCTGTTCTATGTCTTCGTCTACAGTATCTGGCTCAAGCGCAGGACACCACAGAACATCGTCATCGGCGGCATAGCCGGCTCGACACCACCCGTCATCGGCTGGGCTGCCGCGGAAGGAGACCTGTCGCTTGCGACGAATACACTGGATTCGCTAATCGGTTCCGTCTTGGACCTCGGCAGCCTGATGCCGTGGTTCATGTTCCTGCTGATCTTCCTGTGGACCCCTCCGCACTTCTGGGCCCTCGCCCTGTATCGCTCCGAAGAGTACGGGAGCGCAGGAGTTCCGATGATGCCCAACGTGAAGGGTAGTGAGAGGACGATACTAGAGATGAAGATCTACGCCCTCCTTCTGATAGCCCTGTCTGTTGCTGCCCCAATGAGCTACGGTGGCTTGGATTGGGGGGATGCAATCTACCACGTCCTCGGATGGACTATGGTCGGACTTAGCATCTGGTACGCCTCCACCGTCTGGAGGATAGACCTCGGTGAGCAACCCGACCATACAGGGAGGATTCCAAGCGCTGCTCGCTCGTTCTTCGTCTCGATTCTGTACCTAGCGATGATGTTCGTGGTGCTGGTCACCGCGAGTTTTGGCCTAGGAGGAGCATTGATGGGCGCAGTTCTAGCACTGGCGGCCATCGCTCGCAGCGAGACTCGGGCGAAGGCCTGAGCTTCCCGATGGCTTCAAACACCTAGCGTGCCATGGGCACTGCGTCGTAAAGCGAGGTGAGGCAATGGATGAGCAGGACCTGATTTACGATTGGAACGAGATAGACTACGAAATCGAGCGTGATGAGTCGAGGCACCCGCACGAGTTGTGGTTCGATGACGAGACCTTGCGCGACGGCCTGCAGAGCCCCAGTGCACGCAATCCGACGATAGAGCAAAAAATCGAACTCGTCGACTTTATGGAGAGCCTTGGCATTCAGAAGGTGGACCTAGGGCTGCCTGGCGCTGGTCCGTTCCACATAGGCCACATAGATGCCATGCTCTCGCACATGGGCGACAACGGGTATGCACTGCGCCCAGGCTGCGCCGTGCGCACGGTAGTTAGCGACATCGAGCCTCTCGTGGACCTTCAAGCCAAGCACGAACGGCAGATACAGGCCAGCGCCTTCCTAGGGACCAGTCCAATCCGCCAGTATGCTGAGGGCTGGACTATGGAGAAGATCCTCTCTACTGCGGAGAAAGCCGTCTCCTTCGCAGTCGACAACGACATTCCCGTGATGTTCGTCACAGAGGATACAACCCGCAGCAAGCCCGAGGAGATCAAAGAGGTCTACACAAGAGCACTGGAACTCGGTGCCGACAGGATATGCGTGTGCGACACATGCGGGCATGTCACTCCAAACGGCGTCCACAAACTGCTCGGGTTCATCCAAGACGAGGTGATTCCCGACGCTGGGGTGAAGCGCCGTGACATCGAGGTCAACTGGCACGGGCACCAAGACCGTGGCCTAGGAGTCGCCAACAACCTCGCAGCCTACGAAGCGGGCGCGGACGTCATCCATGGAACTGCCCTAGGAATCGGTGAAAGGGCTGGGAACGCGCCTCTCGACCAGACTCTGGTCAATCTGAGCCTGATGGGAGTCATCAGCAATGATTTGAGAGCCTTGAACGAGTACATGCGCAAGGCGCACGAGTATGTCGAGGTCGCTCTGCCGAGGAACTACCCGGTGTTCGGCAAGGATGCGTTTGAGACCGGTACGGGAGTACATGCTTCGGCGGTGATCAAGGCGATGAAGAAGGGTGACCACTGGCTGGCAGACCGTGTATACTCCGGGGTCCCTGCAGCCGATTACGGACTCCAGCAGGTGATTCGAATCGGGCACATGAGTGGTCGCTCGAACATCGTCTGGTGGCTACAGCAGAACGGCTACGAAGTCACGGATGACCTAGTATCACACATGTTCGAAATCGCCAAGGGCCAGCGAAGACTGATGACTGACAAAGAGGTCCACTCTGCCATCTCAGAGTTTCATGCCTCGTGAAGCAGCCGCTTCACGCTTCAGACGAATGGCTAAATGGTGAATGCAGTCGAGGTCGACCATGCGTGAGGCACTTGCCGTCCTCCTCGTACTACTAATCGCTCCCTTAGGGGGTGTCGTGTCGGGTTCACCGGGTGTTCCGGTCGATCTCGAGATCGAAGGCGACGATATCATGCCGACCTATTCAAGGTCGGTCCAACTAGGCTTCGACCGTGTGGAGGATCTCAGTCAGTACACTGAGGGACAACTGTCTGAGACTAATGAGTGGCTCGTAGTCACTCGGGTGCCAATCCACAAGCACTCGTTGACAAAAGCGGCACCTGAGTTCACTGAGCCCGCACCCATCCTGCATGGGGCATACATATGGCACTTTGAGGAGCCATTGAAGGCGCTCCCACAGTTGCAGATGTCGCTGGACGCAGGAGAAATCGAGTCATTCTCGCCACTCGTAGAGAAGAAGCAGAATCCTAGGGCCACCCCTAATGACCCCTACTTCAATGACCAGTGGCACCTTTCGAACACCGGCCAGACCAACGGCGTCTCGGGAGAGGATGCCAATGTGACCGGTGCTTGGGACAACTACACTGGCACGGGTGTGATCATCAGCGTGATCGACGACGGACTTGACCACGCTCACGCAGATCTCAGCCCTCACTATTCCGCTCATTATTCATACGATTGGTGTGATGACGATAATGATCCGAGCCCTACCAGTTGGAACGGTCACGGAACCGCTGTCGCCGGCGTCGCCGCTGCTGTTGGCGACAACGGTCTCGACGTTACCGGCGTCGCCCACGAAGCCACCATCGCAGGCTCGACTCTCATCGCCTGCTGGGCTAGCGACTCGGTCGAGGCGGATGCGCTTAGTTTCGAAAGCGACGAGATAGATATCTACACCAACTCATGGGGGCCGGCCGACGACGGTCAGACTCTCTTGGGCCCCGGGCCATTGACGCTCGCAGCCTTTGAGTCCGACGCCTACCATGGACGCAATGGCTTGGGCAATCTAATCACTTGGGCTGCCGGCAACGGACTTGGGTCCGGTGATGATTCGAACTACGACGGCTACGCCAACAGTCGCTACACCGTCGCTGTGACAGCAATCAACCACAACGGCGAGCAGTCTTACTACGCCGAGCCCGGTGCCAACATCTTAGTCGCCGCATACTCTAACGGAGACAGCGAAGGAATCACCACCACCGACATCACGGGCTCGGGCGGCTACGACAGTGGCAACGTGACACATGACTTCGGCGGTACCTCCAGCGCCACTCCCCTTGCCGCCGGAATCATTGCACTGATTCTCGAAGCCAACGAGAATCTGACTTGGAGGGACGTGCAGCACGTCTTGGTCAACAGCGCGCGCACGAATGACGTCAGTGACTCGTCTTGGGAACTCAACGGCGCTGGGCACGATGTCTCCCACAAATACGGCTTCGGAGTTGTAGACGGTGGTGCAGCGGTTGCCGTGGCTGAGAACTGGGTCAACGTGGACGAGGAGCTCAATGCCACTTACGGTCCCTACGCTCTAGCCCTCGGCATTCCGGACGATTCGGACACCTGGACGGAGGTTACTGCCGCCGTGACCGACGAATACTCACTGGAGAGCGTAGATGTGGTCGTCGATATCACACACACGTCCAGGGGTGACCTCGACATCGTATTGGTCTCCCCTTCAGGAACCGAATCGTGGCTAGCAACGTCGCACAACGACAACGGGAACCACTACTCTGATTGGATGTTCAGCACAGTCAGAAACTGGGACGAGTCCTCTCTCGGGACCTGGACTCTGAAGGTCCGGGACACCGATTCTGGCTCCAACGGCACGCTGAACTCGTGGGAACTAGTCCTACATGGCGTCGATGTCGACTACGACCACGATGACGACGGACTGAGCGACGAGAATGAGACTCAGGTCTACGGAACTGACCCTTACGATGCCGACAGCGACGATGACGGTCTGAGCGACTACGACGAGGTCATGATCTACGGGACCGACCCACTAGCCATCGATTCCGACCTAGATGGTCTGACCGACGCGGCCGAGGTGACCAGCACCGGCACTGACCCGCTCGACTCCGACACTGACGACGACGGACTCAGCGACGGTGCCGAGGTGAACTACTGGATGAGTGATCCTCTGGTCTACGACCCTGATGCTGACTCGGACCTGTTCTACCACTTCAACGACTGCAACGACAGTAACCCCGACGTCAACCCTGGTAAGCCCGAGCTGCTGAATGGAATCGACGACAACTGCGACGACTACATCGACGAGGGCTACAACTTCACCGACAGGGACAATGACGGTCTGAAGGACTGGGATGAGTACCACATCCACGGCACCGACTTCATGGACTCCGATACCGATGATGACGGTTTGGACGATGGCGAGGAGGTCAACATATTCTCTTCGATGGGTTCGGATCCACTGGTGTACGACCCGGATGACGATGATGATAGTTGGTACTGGTTCCAAGACTGCGACGACGAAGACGGAGACCGTTCGCCAGGGCATCCCGAGTTACTCGACGACTTCGACAACGACTGCGATTTCCTCATCGACGAGGACTACTGGGCAATAGACACCGACAACGACGGTCTGTACGACTACGATGAGTACCACAACATCACCACCGACCCGTTCGACGGTGACACTGATGATGATGGACTGCCCGATGGTATGGAGTACAACGAATACGCATCACTTGGAGCCGATCCTCTGATTCCTGATGCCGATGCAGACAACGACGGCTGGTACTGGTTCCAAGACTGCGATGACGACGATTTCGACCGTTCTCCCTTCAAGCCAGAGGTACTCGATGCCAAGGACAACGACTGTGATGATGTCGTCGACGAGGACTTCTTTGAACTCGACAGTGACGGTGATGGCCTGTATGATTACGAGGAGTACCATAACGTCACCAGCGACCCGGGGCTACCTGACTCCGACTCAGATGGAATGTCTGATGGACATGAGGTCAAGGTAACCGGCTCCGACCCAGTGAAATTCAACTTCGACCTCGATGAGGATGGATTCTACGACTTCGAGGATTGCGAAGACCTAGTGGATACGATCAACCCCAACGGCATCGAGGTGTGGAACGGATGGGACGATGACTGCAATGATGTTGTGGATGACGCATTGGACCGACGTAACCTCGTGACTACAGAACCTAACTTCCACCTAGTCCATTCTTGGGATGCAGTCAATGACACCCTAGTCCTGACGATTAGCGACATCCCACCTCAGGTCGGGGCAGGTATCTCATGGCAGTTCGGGGACTTCACCCTGACCGACAACGTTAGTTCAGACAGCAAGACAGTGGCCATACTGCCGATTGACTGCGAGGCGCGCGATGGAACCCTGACCATCTACCTGTGCGACCAAGGAAGTGGCCCCCAGCAAGTCACTGCGACCATAGTTGACTCAGGATTCACAACTGTGTTGGTCTGGAACCTCGACATGGACGTCTGGATCCCACCGCCCACGCTCCTCGAAAGGGTGTTCTCATTCATCGTCAGCCCACTCGGCATCGTCGTCACCCTCGTGTTGCTAGTGACCGTAATCGGAGGTGGTGCCTACGCCGGAATGAGGCTCACGCACAACCGTAAGCTCAGGGATGCCTATCAGGCGTACGACCTGAAGCCGGAGAAGTTCGCCCTCTCATCCGAGTTCAGCCAATACGAACTACCTGCGGCACCAGATCTGGGTTCGGTTGGGGGTCAGCAGAACGCATCCGCCGAGCAGCCCTCACTGCCGGCTCGACCCGTCGAGCCGGGCGATGATGAAATTCCTACTGCCCCTGACTTCGACTGATCAAGTCCAATTAGGGTCGGCCTCGCCCGCTTCGTCGTCCGTGAGGCTCTCCTCGTTACGCCCCCATTCGGCGTCGGGCGAGCCACCTGACCACTCCCCTATGACAGAAATGTCCTCAACATCCTCATCCTCCCGCCAAGGCGGGTCGCCGTCGGAACCACTGGTGACTAGGCAGCCCTCAGGATCGAGTCTCTTTCTGAGTGTCTTGATGCCTCGAGTCACCGGCAGCAGATGCCCGATCGGGGTGCCGGCATTGACGAAGGGGTGTGTGGCTGTGGAAATCAGGAGTCCCCTAGTCGGAGTGAGGACATCGTAGCTCTCACCGGGCCTCTCAGGGTCAGTCACGGTAGCCACCGTCTCACCTTCCTCGACGAAACTGCCGGCTGGAGTCAGGACATCTAGCAGACCACCTTGATCAGAGCGGATCCATACTGAGCCAGAGGCCAGTATCCTGAATCTAGGGCGGCTGGGGTAACCCGGTAGCACCTTGAGACTGCGGAGCACGTTCAACACGCCGTATATCGCCACTTGGACCGATTCGGGGTCGGCCTCATTAGAGCCACCGCCCTCATAGGTGATGGCGCCGATTCCGGAATCATTTGCCAGTCTGCGCAGAGAGCCTTTCGGGCCTTCATTGTCGAGTATTGCCTCGATGCCAAATGCCCTAGCGATTCGGTTGCTGGCACGATGGGCGAGGTTTGCGCGTATCTGAGGCATGTTGGTCCGGCCCACTGCCGCAGTGTGCAGGTCAATCACGTGGTCGCTGCTTTTGATGACCTTGTTCCACAGGCGGTGGGCCACCCGGGAGGTGGTGTTGCTATCGGGTTTCCCTGGAAAACTGCGATTCAGGTCCCTTCCGTCCACCATATACCTGCTCTGACGCCGATAACCCGGTAGATTGACCACAGGGACGATTCGCAAGGTGCCGGCCATGGCTGCAGGGTCAATCGCCTCACCCTCACCAAGAAAGTTGGGGCCGCAAAGGTAAGTCAGCGCAAGTGGGCCGACTAGCTCATTGCCGTGCAGGGCACCTAGAACCGTTACCACCGGGCCGGGTCTGGCGCCATGGACCACGGTGATGGGGATTGGCCATGACTCTCCGATGTCGACATCCAGCAGGTCAAACTCGATCTGCCTTACAGTTCCGGGGCTAATCCTCTTCCTGAGGAACTGGTGATACTTCGGACCGTCCTTCCTAGACCACTTCTTCGGCGTCGGGGAAGTGTCCTCAAGGGCCTTCTCGATCTCCTTCCTGCGGCTCTGTGGTATCTGGTTGGCGACCTTCAGGGGCTGCGAACGCCTCCGCTTGGCTCTAGGCGCCGCGGCCTCGACGGGCTTGGCGGAGCCTTCGTCATCTGCATCTGAACCCTTGACTGGCAACAGCCCACGGAGCAGGTCCCTCGATTAAGAGCATGTGTCCCCAGAATATTAGGAATTTTCAATTCCTAGTGGCTGCCCCCTGAGTCATGGGAGGACAGAATGGACCCTCGGTGCAGGAGGAGCATGCGCCGAGCAGCATCTGCTTCGGTTGTGGTCCAGCCAACGAAAAGGGGCTCAGGATACGCTCTTTCCGCTGCGAGAGGGGTTTGGAGATGGAGTTCGAACCCTGCGAAGAACATCAGGCGTTCCCAGGAATGGTCAACGGCGGAATAATCGGAACTCTGCTGGACTGTCACGGCAACTGGACTGCGGCGATTGCACTGATGGATCAAGCAGGTGACTCAGAGGCGCCGTGCACTGTCACGGCCTCCTACAGCATCAGACTGAGGAGGCCGACTCCGTACGGCGTCAGGCTGCATATCAGTTCTGAGATCGAGGAGGTGGGTGCTGACAGGGCTAAGGTGCGGATGGCGCTCACTGCGGATGGCGCCTTGTGCGCGACAGGAGAGGGGCTCTTCGTGGCGGTAAAAGAGGGTCATCCGGCCTTCCACCGGTGGAATTAGTGCGAACCTCTAGGCATCCTTTAGAACGGCCGAACTGAAGACCGTGCGTGGCGCAGTCGTCGGACCGACCATCACGCAGGCTTGAGGACCTTGGTCTGGACGACAGGCTCGTAGAAATGTTGCGTGAAGAATGGGGCATTGAGGAGCTCTTTCCCCCTCAGGCCGAGGCCATGCCTCCGGCCTTATCGGGGCGTAACGTGATGCTGACCATTCCCACAGCCAGCGGCAAGTCACTGGTCGCGCACCTAACTATGGTGCACAGACTCACAACAGATTTGGAGGGTGCGCGAGCGTTGTACATAGTCCCATTGAAGGCGCTGGCAACTGAGAAGGTGAAGGAACTCAGAGAGATAGCAGAGACCGTTGGGCTGAGAGTCGGTCTCGCGATTGGAGACAGAGGTGGCGAGACCGGGATGATCGAGGATTCAGACATCCTTGTCTGCACCAGCGAGAAACTGGACTCGTTGCTCCGAACTCGCTCAGAGTTGATGGACAAGGTCGGGATAGTCGTCAGTGACGAGTTCCATCTACTGCACGACCCTAACCGGGGCCCGACCCTCGAGGTTCTGCTCTCTCGCATCAGGCACCGGCGACCGGAGGTTCAGATCATCGCCCTCTCGGCCACAGTAGGCAACTCCGAGGAGATGGCCGAGTGGCTGGATGCAAAACTGATAACCTCAGATTGGCGGCCTGTAACGCTTCGCTACGGGACGCTCACCGGCCTCGATGTGCGTGTGCACCGGGTCGACGGCAGCGGTGGCGAGGAGTTGCCTGAGCCGCGCTCGATAGAAGGCAAGGCGACCCGTGCTCTGCAGGCTGTCCTCGAAGACACGGTACGAGAAGGTGGTCAGCTTCTCGTATTCGTCTCGTCGCGCGCCTCCGCGCAGAAGGAGGCACGTGAGCTCTCCAAACACGTCCGCAAGAGGCTTGTCGAAGGCAGTGAAGCGTTCGATGGTGACTCGGCGGAGCAGTGGGAGGCGATCGCAGACAGGTTGGCCGTAAGGGATGATGCTTCTGTGTTGGTTAAGTCGCTGGCAACTGCCATCACAGGGGGCGTCGCCTTCCACCATGCCGGACTAACGAGTGGGCAACGTAGCCTGATCGAGGAGTCGTTTCGCGAAGGTCGGCTTCTCTGCGTGGTCGCAACACCGACTCTAGCGCAGGGAGTCAACCTGCCGGCTCGTCGTGTCGTGGTCAGGGATCTGAGGCGCTGGAGCACCGCAGCAGGTAGGGCCATGCCGCTGCCGGTGATGGAAGTCAGGCAGATGATGGGCAGGGCTGGCAGGCCGAACTACGATGATGCTGGAGACGCTTGGCTGCTTGCGAAAAGTAGTGAGGAAGAGGGTGATCTCGTCGACCGGTATCTCCTTGGAGACCCGGAGGAGGTGACCTCGAAACTGGCAAACCCCACGGCTCTACGTGCCGAAGAGGACCCGGCGCTTCTAACTCACGTGCTTTCCATGGTGGCGACCGGCGGAACCGGCGACCGGGACGCATTGGGACGATTCTTCTCGAAAACCTTTCTCGCAACCCAGATTGACTCAGAGTCGCTGGCAGCTAGAATCGATGATGTCGTCAGTTGGCTCGCTGGCAACGGTATGATCGACAGGCTAGGCGAGTCTGACGAGGTAAAGGCGAGGATGCTTGAGGAGGAACCGATCGAGGAACCGGAGGAATGGGAGGACGAGTTGCCCTCGTGGGTCGACTCAGCCTCTGAGGTCACCGGGCTCGACGTCGCTTCGGGGCCCATCAGAAGATACGGCGACAAGCCTCGCAGGGGCCCACCGATATTCGGCTTCCGCAAGGCCAGCATGCATGACTCGTACGAATCTGATCCTCCCGAACCACCTTCGATGGCGTACGGTGCGACGGCTCTCGGAAAGAAGGTCGCCCAACTCTATCTCAACCCAATATCAGGACGCATCATACGCGACGGTTTAGGACGCGCCATGGCCACATTGACGGGAGAGGATGATTACGGACAGGTCTCGCCTCTCAGCCTGTTGCATCTGGTATCATGCACGCCAGACTTCATGCCACTTTGGCCTCGAAGGAATGACTACGATGCCATCCAAGCGGCTCTGCACGGGCACGAGCGTGAATTCCTCGCCGAACCAATTGACTTGGACGAGGAGCGGCGGATGAAAGGCGTACTCGTACTGCAGTCATGGGCCGAGGAATCGCGAATCGAGCGCATAGAAGAGGAGTGGGGCGTCCAACCAGGCGACTTGCGCGGACGGGTCGAGCTTGCCGAGTGGTTACTGTATGCAACTAGGAGGATCCTTGCTGAAGACGAGGAATTGATTTCCCTCGACAAGAGTTCTCACCGCACCCTTGTTGAGGCTGTAGATGAGATACACAGGAGGGTCCGATACGGCTGCAAGGCCGATCTCCTCGGCCTTGTCGCTCTACGGGGAGTCGGACGATCCAGGGCGAGGCAGATGGCCGACCTCTTGGGAGTATCGAATGCGGCGGACGTCGCGGCCCTTACCAAGAGAGACTGCGAGAGGCTGTCTGACCTACGAGGATGGAGCCCTCAGTTGGTGGACGGGCTGGTCGCAACGGCCGGGCGGGCCGTCAGACGCCGCTCGAGATAGAGACCCTTCTTCAACAGGAAGCCATCGGATGCCATGGCGGAAGCTCACTCAGTGCCTTGGTTCCCTGCATGGGGCGTCAGTATGCCCGAACCAGTGAGTGATTCGGGAGACATCGTCGCATTGTTCAACGAATGGAGGCCGAGTGAGAGGTGGCTGCTGCTGGCATACGAAGTTGCCTGCAGCGAGGTCAGACTCTGGACTGCGTGGGCGGCTCTTAGACGCCTCGAGGAAACTGACAGAATGGTCGCTAGGACCTGTGATGCGGAGTTCCTCAGGTTGGTTTCTGGAACGCATCAGTTGAGCACCGCCTTCGAGCGCGCTGGAATCAACAGCGGTGACGAATCCGTGTGGATAGTCTACCTTCCTGAATTTGAATCGGGAGATGGATTCGGTGAAACAGACATCCCTCGTTCGACATACCTTGACAATGACACGGAGGCAACTAGGCTAATCGAACACCTTGGAGGAACCCTGCTTGCGCGAAGGCCGATTCCCTCCGAAGAGGGTCTGCTCAGGCTTGGCGCCATCGAAGACGGCGAGTCGATCGAGGTATCCAGACACGAGGATGCTTACCTCATTCACACTGCACTCGCAGACATGTGAGGTGCATTGACCCCTACGGGGTCAGACTCATAGGTGAGAGGCCTGAGGGCAGAGTGGAGATCGCGAATGGCGAAATTCTACGGCTTCAGGCACTGCGTGACCTGCAAGGTCGACTGTACACCTGGTAACTTCGTAGACTATGAGAACAAGAGATACTGTACTGCGTGCTGGATACAGAGCAACAACCCCGATCACCCCGATATTGAGCAAGTCAGGAAGCAGGTGAATGAGGCGGCTGAGTTGTGGAAGTGCACCAAGTGGAGTCGCGAGGAAGGGCCGCTTCCTGATGGCCCGAGACCCTCACGCCGCTGAGGTGAGCAATTGTCCTCGAATTTTATCTCTGAGGATTTCGATGCTACACAATGGGAGAATATCGAGCACTACACTAACGTCCTGCTGAATAGGGAGTTGAACTGCTCTGGATGCCTTGAGGATCTTATCAAGGACTGTTCGACGCTCGCTGAACACGTCTCGGAGGCAGGCACCCTGCTCAGCATCGCGATGACTTGTGACACCGAGGATCCCGGCAAGCGGCAAGCCTACCTCGACTTCATCGAGAATGTCCAACCGAAGTTGTCCGAGTTCGCAGACGCCTTCAACAGGAGGTTGGCAGGACATCCCGCAGTCGACGAACTGCCCTCTCGTTATGACCTGATGATCAAGTGCATCCGCACCGACATTGGGATCTTCAGAGAGGAGAATATCCCACTGCAGATTGAGGAGGCGAAACTCGAGACCGAGCATAGCACCATTACCGGGGCAATGATGGTCGAATACGATGGAGAGGAGAAAACCCTGCCACAGATGGCGGTCTACTTCGAGAACACCGATCGAATCGTTCGCGAATCAGCATGGCGTGCGGTCGTCTCTAGGATGGAACAAGATACAGAGAGACTCTCGGAGATTTACGACGAACTAATTCAAATCCGCCATCTTATAGCCACCAATGCCGGATTCGATGACTACCGTTCCTACATCTTCCAAGCCAAGCATCGGTACGACTACTCTCTCGCTGACTGCCTGCAGTTCCACGACTCGATCGAGAGCGTGTGCATGCCTCTGATGCACCGGATCAACGAGGAGAGGCGGGCTGCCTTGGGCGTCGATACCCTGCGCCCGTGGGATGTCAGCGAGAAATCAGGTGGAGGCGTCGATATCCACGGAAGGCCGCCACTGCACCCTTTTGATACCGTTGATGAGCTGATCTCAGGTTGTTCAAACGTCTTCCACAACATGTCTCCCGAACTTGGAGGAATGTTTGACATGCTGAGAGAGAGGGACTCGCTGGACCTCGAGAGCAGGAAGGGCAAGGCCCCGGGAGGATATCAGGCGAATCTCGAGAAGACCCGGATCCCGTTCATCTTCATGAACGCAGCAGGAACACAAGGAAACCTGACGACGATGATTCACGAAGCAGGGCATGCTTTCCACTCGTGCTACAGTTCGGAGTTGGACCTCATTGACGAGCGTAACCCGCCACTGGAGTTCGCTGAGGTCGCTTCCATGTCGATGGAGTTGATGAGCCATCCCGAGTTGGGCGAGTTCTACAGCGAGGAGGATGCTCGTAGGGCCAAGGCAGACCACTTGGAAGGGATAGTCTGCTTCATGCCGTGGATGGCTACTATCGACGCTTTCCAGCACTGGGTCTACGCCAACCCGGGGCACACCCGCGAGGAGAGGGCGGAGTACTGGCTTGGGCTGAGGAGGAGATTCGGTCCGAGAACTGACTGGAGTGGCTTCGAGGAACTGAAAGAGACCTCCTGGCAGAGCCAGTTACACCTGTTCCAAGTTCCATTCTACTACGTCGAATACGGAATAGCACAACTCGGGGCGCTGCAACTGTGGCAGTACCATAGGAAGGATGCGGCGGATGCGCTATCGCGCTATGCACGGGCGATGAGTCTAGGGAACACCAAGCCACTTCCCGAGTTGTTCGGAGCAGCCGGCCTAAATCTCGGTTTCAGCGAGGAGCATGTAAGCTCCCTGATCGGTGAATTGAACGAGGCTCTGGGAGAAATTCAAGCCTGAACCGGCAGTATATTGCCCCAAGCAACCTAGCGGTGCAGAGGTGAGAGGTTGGAGGACGTGAATGAAGTCGGTTACTTCGGACGGTTGAGACAGTTCAGCCGCAATGCGAGACTGTATCTGCTCCACGTCATCGGGATGGACCTTATCCACGGTGCTTGGGAGGTCCTGTTCAACCTCTATCTTCTAGCAGTGGGGTTCGACATTAGATTCGTCGGAATCAGAATTGCCGTCCTGGGAATTGCCGGCTCACTGGCTGCGATTCCCGCAGGCCGACTCGCCGACCGTATTGACCGTAAATGGGGGTTCATCATCGGAGATGGTGGTGGGGCGGCTTGCGCCTTGATCCTCATCATGTCAACAGACGCGACGATGATACTTGCCTTCTCGGCTGTTTCAGCCTGCTTCAGCGCACTGCACCATGTGACCGAATCACCGTTTATGGCTGAGAACTCTGAACCGGGGGAGAGGATCCACCTGTTCAGCGTCGAGCAGGGCCTAGCCACTCTGGCTGCAATGGCAGGGGCTCTGATTGCAGGTTTCCTTCCACAGCACCTCATGGTATCGGAAGGCATGACTCTGATCGAGGCGTACAGATGGGCCGTTCACATAGGCATAGCCTGGTGGTTCCTCTCACTGATACCAGCGATCATGCTCAAACGGTATGTCTCCGAAGAAGTGGCTCAAGCCAGAGCCGAGGTTGCACTGGAGGAGCGCAGTGGCTGGCTATCGGCGATACGTACCCCAAAAACGGTTTACCGCTTCGTCGTTATCGGTACCTTGCTCTCTCTCGGAGCGGGCTTCGTGCTCCGTTTGGCTAACGTCTTCTTCCACTATGATCTGCATGCGCACGAGCAAGAAATAGGGATGGTTTTCGCAGCCGGCTCGTTCTTCCTCGCCATCGGCGCCTTCGCCGTGCCGCTTGTGGTAGAGCGTCTCGGCGAGGTGGCCACTGTTGTGTGGACGAGGTTCGCCGCAATCCCATTCATCCTGCTAATCGGATACGCACCAGAGTTGGCCTCACCCGAAACCGTGGTCTCGCTAGCAGGTCTGGCTTGGGTTCTGAGAACCTCGCTGTTCAACATGTCAGGCCCGGCATTCGAAGCCTTCAGCATGGGTCAACTGCATCCCACTGAGAGAGCTACTTACATCGGTATCTCACGGCTATTCGGAAGCGCTATGGCTGCTGTCGGCGGCTATCTGGGAGCTGTCTTGATGAGTAACGGGGACTTCAGGACGCCATTCATCGTGATGGCTGTGCTGTACGCTATCTCAACCGGTCTCTTCATGCGCTGGTTCGAGAGTACCTCAGGCCTTTCGGACCCGAGGAGCCTACGGGAGTCACTCCCGTAGACCCTCGGATGTCACGGTAAAGACCGCCTCTCCATCAGGTAGGTTAGGGCTGTCAACAAGGCGAGCTATGCGTCGCCCCCCCTTCGACTTCCTGAGGTACAAGCGGAATGTGCTGGCGTGTGCGACGATGTGGCCGCCAATCGCCTTAGTCGGATCCCCCCACATGGCATCGGGCTTCGACATGACCTGGTTGGTAACCAGAACCAGAGCGTTCTGGACGTCTGCAAGTTGCTTGAGTTCCTTCATGTGACGGTTGAGTTTCTGCTGCCTCGGAGCGAGCATGCCGCGGCCGATGTACTCGGCGCGGAAGTGACTCGTCAACGAGTCGACAATAATCAGCTTGACGTCTATATTCTTCGACATCCTCTTGATCTCGTCAACGAGAAGCATTTGGTGAGCTGAGTTGTACGCGCGGGCAACGTGGATCCTGTCTAGGGCGTCCTGCGGATCGATGCCGACCCCTTCCGCCATCTGCGCTATGCGCTCAGGCCTGAACGTGTCCTCGGTGTCGATATAGAACACTTCGCCATCGAAGCCTCCTTGGTCGAGAGGCAGTATCGTGTTGACGGCGAGTTGGTGCCCTATCTGGGTCTTGCCGCTGCCGAACTCACCGTACACCTCGACGATGGCCTGAGTCTCGAAGCCACCACCCAGCAACTCGTCTAGAGCGGCGGCGCCTGAAGTCAACTTCTTCACCTGTCGGCGACGATCCAGAAGGGCTTTGCCGCTGATGAAGCCGCCTATGTCGGCGATCTTCTTGGCACCCGCGATGATCTTGGCGGAGACAGCCTCGCCCAGCTCGGCCTGCTCGGCCAGTTCCACCGGGCTCATCACCGCTATCGAGAGTAACTCCTCGAATCCGGCCTCACGTAGCTTCTCCGCAGTCGCGGGACCCACGCCCGGGAGATCCTCTATCGTGTTCTCCGGCTCATCCACGTCAATCACTATCTCTTCCTCATCTACATTCTCACTTGCAGTCTTCTCGGTCACTTCTCTCACCTGTATGGCCGGTATTGGGCTTCGATAGTATTTGAACAAACGATGGACCCCTAGAGACGGTTGAAAGTGCTTCACACTGCGCACTTCTTAGGAGTGCAGCATTTTTCACTTTCAGTTCAGAATCGATGTGGTAGCGGGTGGTGGATTTGAACCACCGGTCTCCGGGTTATGAGCCCGACGAGATAACCTGGCTACTCCAACCCGCTTCGGACCCGCTGTAAACGGTTGGTTATATGAACAGCACCTTAGACGGAGGGGAAGGGATGAGTGCGCATACGAACAGTCATGGGACCCCTTGCGCCGCAGCCTTTCAGGTGAGAGTGTGGCTGGCGACCTGCTGATTCGTAACTCTGCGATGGTGGTTGGAGGACGTGTCGTCGATGGCGACCTGCGAGTCGTCGATGGAGTGATCCGTAGCATTGCCGCAGGAGGTGGCCTCGATCCTCACGACGGCGAGCTGGTCATCGATGGAGAGGGACTGCATCTGCTCCCCGGTGCGATCGACCCGCAGGTGCACTTCCGCGAACCTGGCCAGCCTGAGAAGGAGGACATCGGTAGCGGCAGCAGGGCTGCTGCTGCCGGCGGCGTCACGGCCTTCCTCGACATGCCTAACAACGTCCCCTCTGCTACAGATATGGCTGCAATGCAGGCTAAACTAGACTCGGCTGCGCGCAGCGCAGTGACTCATCACGGGTTCTTCATCGGTGCCACGTCGGACAACGTCAGCGACCTGCAAGCAGCTGTAGGCGCCCCTGATGATCCGTCACCGACAGCGGGTGTCTGCGGGATCAAGGTCTTCATGGGAAGCAGCACGGGCGACCTGCTGGTCCACGAACAGCAGCACTTAGAGGACATCTTCGCAGGCACGGCGGGAATCATCGCGGTGCACGCTGAGGACGAAGATAGGCTCAGTGCGCGCAAGGCCGAGTTCGCTCACAGGACCGATGTCGCAGCGCACGCTGAGTGGAGGGATAGTGAGACGGCGCTAATCGCGACACAGCGCGCCGCAGCTCTGGCGGAGTCGCACAGTCACCGGTTGCACGTACTCCATCTGACCAGCGCCCTCGAGGCCGACTGGTTGGCGAGAAACAAGAGCAGTCTAATCACCACTGAGGTCTGCCCGCAGCACCTCACTTTCGATGACGAAGACGTGGCCGAGAGAGGTACCCGTCTGGTGATGAATCCTCCAATCAGATACGCGGAAGACCGTGAGACGCTGTGGCGTCGCCTAGCAGATGGGACCATCGACTGCATCGCCACGGACCACGCGCCACACACCCTCGACAACAAGGCCCTTGGCTTCCCTCAAGCCCACTCCGGGATGCCCGGGGTGGAGACCTCTTTGCCGTTGATGCTGACTCACGCGGCCGATGGGAGGTGCAGTGTCGCTGACGTGGCTCGCTGGATGTGCGAGGGACCTGCGGAAGTGTACGGGATGAAGGGTAAGGGGCGGTTGGAAGAGGGCATGGACGCCGACCTCGTCCTCGTCGACATGGGGGCCCGCAGAACCATCTGCGACGCGGACACCTGGACGAGGGTAGGATGGACTGCGCTCGAGGGGATGTCGCTCACAGGCTGGCCGATGTTCACCATCGTGGACGGCAGGGTGGTCCACTCACGAGATTCTGGAGGGGCACTGCGCGGAAATGCAGTCGCATCACCTGGATCAGTCGGTAGGGCTCTGGAGTTCTTCTGATCAGCCTTCTACGGTTGCCGAGTCTTCGTCTTCCTTACCGGGGTCACTCTCGCCGTCATCGACGGCCTCCCCGTCACCGTAGTAGTACGTCTGGGGGGTCTCGTAGCCGGGAAGTTCGAGTTCGACTATGAGCTCGAGGTCGTCAGTGCTGTGTACCGAAGCCCCGGCGGTCGAGAAGGCGTAGACGTAGTCGCCCATGAAGATAGAGCGGCGGATGCTAGTGGAGCCGCTCCACCAGCCCGAGAGTCCGTCCTCGTTGTAGAAGTCGGAGTGATTGACCATTCCGTGGATGTCGAGGGTGCCGTTCTCGGCGTCGACATCTACCAACTGCAGAGTGGAAACGAACTCGTAGCCTGAGTAAGTGTAAACTCGGCCATCGATTTCGACTTCAGAGTACATGTATCGGTAGGTGGAAAGCGGCACTGCCAGAAGTTGCTCAGGCGCCCAGTAGGTGAACGCCTTGTGCTCATAGGTGGCCTCGGAGTAGGACCACGACCAGCCGCAGCCCCACTGATCGCAGTTCTCGTCCTCGTAAGCAGGAGAGAGAGGCAGGGAGTCAGCGAGGACCGGGTTGGTCGGGTCGCTGACGTCGAAGAGCGATATTTGGGTCATGGACCAGTCGAGCCCGAGCCCGTCCGGCCCAGGCCCTATGCCGATGGTCAGTAGCGTGTTGGCGTCGACTGGATGGATGTAGGTCGAGACACCTGGTACCTCCAGCTCTCCGAGTATCTTAGGGTCAGTCGGATCGGACAGGTCGATTACCCACAAGGGGTCAATATTGCGGAAGGTGACGAGGTAGGCGCGGTTACCCACGAATCGGGCGCTCCAAATGCGCTCGCCCTCGGCGATGTCGTCGACGTGGCCTATCTGAATCAACTCGGAGGTCTCGTCATCGCAACCCTCTGGAATCATGCACTCGGTGGTTGCGAGCGTGAATACGTTGTTGGTCGGACCGGTCCACTCCTCGGTCTCGAGCCACCAGCGGCCCCATGCATCCTCGGTTGTGGCTACGCGGATGATGCCATTTAGCTCTGAGAGTGAGAATTGGTCCTGCACTGTACCGTCGACCCTGCCGGACGCGACGTAGGTCGTCTCGGTCGGGTCGCTGATGTCGAAGACGTGGATGTTTGTCGCGTCGTCCCAGCCGGAGTTGCGCCAGAACCACCACCAATCGTTGGCAGGCTCGGCCAGTACCATGACGTCCTGAGATGCGTAGACGTGGGCCCAGGACGAGGTGATGTGGTCGACCTCGAGGGTCGCGTCATCTCCGAACATCTGAATCGTCATGATCGTGGTGAAGCCGCGACCTGCGCTGTCGGCGCTGGCGGTGAACTCGCTGCAGTCGCCGGAACTGGTCGGGTGCTGGAACAGACCCTCAACGCCTATCTCGTAGAGGTGCGGCGCGAAGTCGTCCAGAGTGAGGTCGTCAATGATCGCAGTGTTGAATGCGATAGTCTCCTCCACACTGTCGTTCCAGATTGCCATCCTGTCCTCGTCGCTCTGGACGTTCCAGTAATCGTCAGGCAGGTAGACCCAAGTTCGCAATCCCTCGATATAGGTCCACAGATGGGTCACCGAGCGGACGGTGCCGTCGACCAGTCGTGCAGTGTGGTAGTTGCCCTCGACATAGATCTCGCGCTCAACTTCGGGCTCGCTTCGGTCACTGACGTCGATTACGGTGTACTTGACGAGATTCTGTACGCGCGTGTAGGTGTAGGAGTACTCCTCCTCTTGGCCGGGGTAACTGACCGTGACCTCCTTGGACATGAGCGCCCTGAGGGGGTCGTTGGGTTCGAGGGTCCAGTAGTAGATGTTCGATGCGACCACTAGGCGGTCGCCGTCGAGCATCATCTGCATCGGGTAACCTTGGATGCTCATGTTTGATTCGAGTGTGAGCTCGCCGAACTCCGGCACTCCCATGATCACCAGCAGGTTTCCGTTAAGCATGTAGATGTGAAAGCCGTCGGTCTTGAGGAAGTCCGCCTCGTCGACGCCCTCCTCCTGATTGTTGGTCTCTGAGTACTCGCCCTCGCGACTCGTGTCCGCGTTGGAGGCTGAGTCGGTGTCGGCGCCGGCGGCCTCGGGAGCGCCGTCCAACATCACGTCGTCCTCCATCCAGACGCCGCCGCCGCGCCAACTGGGGCCCGCCCAGTGCCAGTACGACTCCTGATCGAGGGTTACGAGCATCTCGTTGTATACGGAGGCCTGCAGGTCAGCGAGCAGCAACTCACACTCATCGTAACTATCGAGGACCGGCGAGGTGCGCTCGCGGGTCGGCAGGTCCAGTGTCGGGTACTCGCTGTCGAGCCAGTCAATAACAGGGTCCATCACTTCGTCTTCGATGTCGTCCACTAGGCCTAAGCAGCCTGAACTCAGCATCATCACAAGCACCAGCACCGCAGCCGTGGGGCTTCTGTCCATGTGGCGAGCGAACGGCTTGCTAGATATCAAGCGGTTGGTGAGATGATTGGACATTCGTCCGAACTCAAACCGTGGGCTTGCGGAGGGAAAATGGGAAAATCGACGTATTACCAAATGGGGCGGGGATTGGGTCTTCGTTGCCCTCCTCCATTCGGGTCATATCATTCGTCATTCCAACGTCTCCCTCCTCAGTACCGGAGACGAGGCCTTGCGTGCCGCTCAAGAAAATCAGGGCGGCGATGTGCAGGTCCATGTTTCGGTCCATTGAGCAGTAATCATCAGCGTATCCGGCATAAGTGGCTTGGGCCCTTGAGTCATTCTTGCATCAACCACGCACCAGAGGCACGAAGCGAACGTTGCAGATGTCACTTCGATGCATTGCGCCGTCCTTCTCGTCCCACTTCACTAGACGCTGACCTCTCCACCGACCCATAGGAGCAACGATGATGCCGCGTGAGGCTATCTGCTGGGACCACGTCACGGGCATCTTCTTGGCACAGGCTGCCGCGATAATCGCATCATACGGCGCGTGTTCTGGCAACCCCTCCTGCCCATTGGCAACCCTCATGGAAGCGGGAGCGAGTTGGAGTTCCTCGAGCCTCGCCATCGAGGCTTCGGCGAGTTCCGACAGTATCTCAACTGCGTGAACCTCTAGGCCCATGTGAACGAGGATAGCTGTCTGATAGCCAGAGCCAGAGCCGATCTCAAGCACCTTGGAGCCTTCTTCCAGTTCACTCAGGAGGCTGCTCATGATGGCAACGATGTACGGCTGGCTGATGGTCTGGCCGCTGCCGATGGGGACTGGGCGGTCGCTGTAGGCCAGACTGAGTCTGCTTGCAGGGACGAAGTGGTGTCTGGGAATCGCCCTCATGGCAGCCAGGACGCGCTCGTCGCTGATTCCACGCGCCACCAGCTGCCTGTCCACCATCGCCTCCCTGAGGGAGCGCATGGCAGCGTCGCCCATCGAAGCACCTCGAGGCGAGTTCTGCCGTCTCGGACTTGACTTTGACGGTGCACCGTGGAAAGAAAGAAGGCGGCGGGCGATACGCGTAGGCGCATGGAGGCGCCACCGAGTCTCGCAGACGGCCGAATAGGAATAATCAGTTATCCATCAGCCAGTCCCTTCGAAATCCATCACATCCTGTGCAAGATGGATTCGGTTCCCCATCGTGACGTGTTCGGCTCCCTGCTGATGCCGGAGCACCCTCTCAGCGATCCGATGCCGTGCGTGGTCGCAGTGCATGGGAGTTTGAACTGGCGTGGGCATCACCACGAGCACATCGTGGGCTGGCTCGAGGCCGGCTTCGCCGTCTTCAGAGTACACAGCTTCGACTCGCGGCTCATCGAATCCACTGTCGAGGATCAGATGACCGTGACGTACGCCATGATGCTGACCGATGTGTACCAAGCCCTCAGGATGGTATCCACTCACCCAAAGATAGATTCTACCCGCATCGGAATCGCCGGATGGAGCCTAGGGGGCACTGTCGCCCTTTACTCGGCCTGGGAGCCACTAGCTGAGGCGCTGGCACCGGGCGGCGAGCGCTTCGCAGCACACCTCCCTCTCTATCCAGCGGCGCATCTGAGGATGGATGATCAGCGCTGGTCGAAGAGTCCAATCCTAATATTGCACGGCGATGAGGACGACTGGGTGCCTCTGAGTCTTGTCGAGAGTCTGATAGAGGATATCAGGCCGCACGGTGCGAACATCGAGGTTCACGTCTACGAAGGCGCGCAGCACTCATTCGATTCCATCGAATCTCTGAGTTTCGATCCCAAGGCCATCAGACTTGACGGGCACAGGACCATCCGTATCGACATGCAGGGAGACATGTCGTCGGAGATTGTGCCTGGCGTGGTGATTCCGCTCAACGAGCCCGAGGAGCGTTTGGCGGCCTTCGCAGCCGTCCCCAACCTGGGGGTCCACAAGGGTGGTCAGTGGACGGCGCGAAGGCACGCGCTTGGTTGCAGCACTGAGTTTTTCCAGAGGAATCTCAGCGTATAGTGGTGGCTAGCTGCCTAGCAGCGCTCGCACTGACCACCCCATAGGTGGTCGGCGAGCAGTACCAGGTCGAGCACGTTGACCGCGTGGTCGCCGTTGATGTCGGCTCCCTGCATCGAGGCAGGTGCGTCCCCGTATCCGAGGATGTACTGTGCCATGATGAAGAAGTCGCCAATGTCGACGCTGCCGTCGTCGTTCGCGTCACCGCGTAGCACACGCACGGGCTCTAGGTCGCAGACCGCTACCGCGGTCTTGCTGGCCTTGGTGGTGCGGCTGTCCAGAGACTGGGGTCCGGAGTCGGACTCCTCATCTCCCCACAGGTAGTCGGCTAGGAGCACCAGGTCGAGTACGTCGACTGATCTGTCGCCGTTGATATCGGCCTGTGCCATCGAGGCAGGTGCTCTGCCATAGCCGGCGATGTACTGTGCCATCACGATGAAGTCACCGAGATCCACGCTTCCATCGTCGTTGGCATCACCACGAAGGTAACGCGCGTCGATGGGGGCAGCCTCAGCTGACTCGCCATCCATGTCGTTCGTCGTTTCAACGCTTCCAATGTCCTCACCGGAAACGAGGCCTGCCGTGCCAGCCAAAAAGATCAGCGCGGCGATTGTTAGGTCCACTGTTCGGTCCATGAAACAACTCCATCGGTGTACTAGACATAAGTAACTTGGTTCAATGATTGGACATTCTTCAACGCCGAGAAGATGAATCAGAGGGTAGCCTCTGAGGAGCTTCTATTTCCTTCTGATTGCCACAAATGCGACCACTGATACTATCAGAACTGATAGTGCAATGGTCAGTATCATCGGGAGTAGGGATTTGGAATGCCTGCTGGAGTCTGATGGGTAGTAGTCCCCCTCATCCGACCAGCCGTCTCCATCAGAGTCCAGGCACCCGATCCTGTCTTGGCTTGAAGTCCCGAATATCTCTGGACAGTCGTCAGAGAGTTCGGTCCCTGCTTGGTCGGCATAAGTGTCCCCATCGCCATCTGACCAGAGTTGGTTGTTGTCTGGATGGGAGTCTTCTATGTCTGACCAGCCATCTCCATCTGAGTCTGGGCATCCTAACAGGGAGATGGTAGAATTGCCCCACTCGTTGGGGCAGTAATCAGGCATGGATGCCGGGCTGGGGTTATCGCCATAGCCGTCCGCGTCGCTGTCCGACCACTGGGAGGGGTCGTCTTCGAACACATCCCCCTCGTCTGACCAGCCATCACCATCACTATCGCGACAACCGAGAAGGTCTTGGGTGCTTGTACCACTTACACTGGGACAGTCATCAGAGAGGTATGCTGGAGATGGGTTGTCGCCAAAGCCGTCAGAGTCAGAGTCTCTCCACTGAGTGTCTTTCGTGGGGAAGGCATCCGCTCCATCCTCAGTACCCCAGTCTCCTGAGGGATCAGAGTACCCATCCTCATCCGCATCTGGACAACCCATCCTGTCAAATTCTGAATAGCCCTCCACAGAGGGGCAGCTGTCCGGATTAGTACCTGTTTGGTTGTCGCCATATCCGTCTGAGTCTGAGTCCACCCACTGTGTCCCGTCCATTG
>JAKUUP010000017.1 GCA_022447095.1 Candidatus Thalassarchaeum betae | reverse complement strand
CATCGGTGTACTAGACATAAGTAACTTGGTTCAATGATTGGACATTCTTCAACGCCGAGAAGATGAATCAGAGGGTACCCTATGAAACAGTTTGCCGGTCCAGCCACACAGAGAGGCCGAAGTACAGTGCCGGATAGACCAGGGAGACCTGCACCAACAACAGCGGGGTGTCGGGGTACTGCAGCGCTGCGAAGAGCATCGAGACTATCCAGACTATGCCCCCTCCGAAGAAGAACCAGCGCATCCCGTCGAAGCGGTTCGGGTATACGAAGCGCACCGGCATCACGCTCAGGGCGCTGAAGGCCAGCATCAGCAGCAGCACGAACCACTCACTGCCGGCTGTGGCCAGCACCACGACGTAGAAGGCGAAGACATTCCAGTACGAGGGGAAGCCGAGGAAGAAGCCCTCTTCGGTGTCCTTGGACTCGGTGTTGGAGAACGCCAAGGCGCTGGCTACGAGGGGGAAGGCAGCCCACAGAGGGGCTGGATCGGGCAGCCAGCCGGCGTGGATCAGTAGGACGATTGGGACGAATGTGTAGTTGATGTAGTCAATGACGTCGTCGAGCCTGGCCCCATCGATATGCGGTGTGTGACGCTTGACGTCGACCTTCCTGGCCAGCGGTCCATCGACGGAGTCGACGAACATCGCGACGAACATCCAGAGGAAGGCCATCCGGTAGTCCCCGGCGATTATGGCGTCCAGCGCGAGGAGTGCCCAGAGTGCGCCGGACGCCGTGAGCAGGTGCACGGACATCGCCAGCGCACGGCGCTGGGCGGTGCTGCCGTCTTCTTGACTCACAGGTTTCTCCTGTTGCTTCGACCCCTTGAATCCTCGTGGGCCTGAATCATACGGCCGCAGCCTCGACCCGAGCGACCTCTCTGGAGGTGATCAGCACGTCCTTCCCGGTATCGGAGAGTCGCCAATTGGGGCGCAGGGCCTCGGAGGCTGCTTCCACCATCTCGCCATTGCGCAACTCGCTCAGGTGATGGCTCAGCAACTGTCGGGAAATGGCCAGCCTCACGCGAATCTCGGTGCCTGAGAGACCGATGTTGCCGGACTCAGCAAGGACCTCGAGGATCGCAAGGCGGGTGCCGGCAATCGGGTTGCGAATCCGGCTGACTTCCTCCCTGGTGAGGGTGGAGACCGCGTAACGTCGCAGCTTGCCGTCCCTCCATGAGATGATCTGGCCCTGCGACTCAAGGGTATGGAGGTGGTATGCCGTGACCCCGTTCGCAAGTCCTAGGGCGTCACGCAGGGCCGAGAAGTGGATTCCCGCGTTTGCCTCCAAGTAACCGAGCAGCCTACCACGAGTGAGCATGTCCTCGCGGTTCTTCTTCATCCTAGCGAGCATCGGCGAGATCAGTGCGACCAGTACGGTGACTCGCATGACCTCAAACAGTATCGAGCCAAGTGCGAGCGAGCCAAGTGCGCCGACCCCGCCGACGAGAAGCCTGGTCGGCAGGTCCATCCCGGAGTCGTCCGAATCATCCTTCTCCCCACGTCTCAGTACAGGCTCCCCATCAGAGTCCTCCGAGGCGTCCTCTTCGGCGAACGTGGGGGCTGCGTCCCCAACATCATCGACGGCGTCGGTGATGTCGTCGACTGGTGCATTCATCATCCAGCCTCCGGCGAGCATTGCAGCTACCGCAAGCGCAGCTACGAGACGCACCGTCCGGACGCCTTCCATCACTCTGCGCAGACCTCCTTCACCTATGACTGCCGTGGTGAATAGATTTGACAATACAGAGTGGTGTTGAATAGTGGAACTCCCATCACGGGCTGAAGAGCGATGGCCGAGGAGTCCGATGTTTCCATTGGCGACGACGGTGAGCGTGAGGAGGCCATGCTCACCGCAGCCCGCTCTGTCGTGAGGACCTGTATGCAGGTTCGCCCTCACGAGCACGTACTGGTGGTCACTGACCCCTCAACTGCCGAAGTGGGGCGGTCCCTGTACGAGGCGGCGGCCGAGGTCACCGACCGGATACTCATGATGATGATGCCGCGGAGTCATAGGCAGGGCAACGAGCCCCCTGCTTCCGTTGGCGACCTGATGCGTCGTCAGAACGTTGTGCTGCTCGCCACTCGAAACTCACTGACTCACACCCGGGCGAGGATCACCGCCTCACAGCAAGGGGCTAGGATAGCCTCGATGCCTGGCATCGACGAGGAGATGCTTGCAATCGGCGGAATGACTGCCGACTACAACGCCCTGCAGCGCGAGATATCGGGGCTCAACCCGATGCTTCGCAGGCGTCGCGACGTGCGTGTGACGAGCCCCACAGGGACCGACATCACATTCCGTACCGGACTCAGATGGGTCTTGGAGGACAACGGTATCTGTAATCGGCCTGGGCAGATCACGAACCTTCCTGCCGGGAAGGTGTTCGTCCTTCCGAAAGAGGGGACGATGAGCGGTAAGATAGTGATTGACGGCGCATGGGAGGGCAATCTGCTCGATGAACCGCTGACTTTCCTAGTAGAGGACGGTCTGGTAGTCAGCATCACAGGCGGTGATCTCGCTGAGAGTATCCGGGCTATCCTCGACGAGGCCAAGGTCGGGCTGCGCCAGTCCAAGACCGATCTGGTGAACACGGTCGCCGAGTTCGGCTTCGGGATGAACTCACGAGCCAGACTTACGGGGAATCGTCTCGAGGACCAGGTTGTTCGCGGCTCCGCTTATTTTGGATTCGGTGACAACTCTGCTCTTGGTGGGACTGCGAATGTAGGAGTGCATATGCGTGGTGTCATACTCAAACCGACCGTCGAGTTGAACGATGTCGATCTCGTGGTCGAGGGAAAGGTCACAGCTCGCAAGAGGTGAATCTGATGCGCGCGTTCCTCTGGTGCAACGGCCAGCAGCCTTCCGAGCACATTGTACAGGCCCTGATGCATGCTGAATCCACTGTATTCGGAGTCGATGGAGGCGCAGACAAGGCCGCTAGGGCTGGAATCGCAGTCAAGGAGGTCCTCGGTGACCTCGATTCGGTCGAACTCGGTCAATGGGAGGGCAGGACCCACGAGCTACCCAACGACTCCAGCAGCGACCTTGCCAAATCAATAGCGCTGCTTATCGAGAGAGGCTACACAGATATCGATGTAGTGGGCTCTGACGGAGGCTCTACGGGACACGTCCTAGGAGGCTGGGCTGCGCTCTGCGAAGCGCCGGGAGGGGCACGCATCCGCATCCACCATGAGGATTCTATCACCCACAGGATTCACCCACAGGACGGCGGGACGGAGTTCGATATGACTGAGGGTCAGGAGTTCTCTGTCTTTGCTCTGACTCCATGTAAAGGAGTCCATCTGCAAGGGGCCGCATGGAATCTGGACGGAGTGCCTCTTGGGCTATCTACTAGGGGACTTCACAACCGGGGCACCGGAGAAGTAGTTCGGATTAGTGCCGACGGGGTTCTCGCGGTGATCATAACGAGGGATTAGTAGTCACTCTTCTTCTACGGGCTTCGGGTCTTGTGACAGTAGCAGTGCAATCGGCCGGGTCCTCGGGTCGGACTCCAGAGCGATCTTCATGATGACGGCCAGAGGTACGCCGAGGACCATCCCCATGACGCCCCACGCCCAGCCCCAGAATGCCACTAGAAGAAGGAGCACGATAGGGGAGATGTCGAGCCTCTGTCCGGCTAGCTGAGGCTCGACCACGGCGCCCCAGGCCTGCTGATTGGCCACCAAAACCAAGATGAGTGCGATGGCCTGAGGGCCGGAGAGCATGATGAGCCCGATGAAGATGGGCGGAATCAGGGATATCAGAGCCCCCACGTAAGGGATGAAGTCCATCATGAAGGTGATCGAGGCCCACATGAACCAACCGGGAACACCAAGGTACCAGAGCACTATTCCGGCGACCACGGCCTGCCCTAAGGCTACGGTGGCCCTCGTCACAACGTAGGTGTTGATCCCTTCCCCCGCGTTGCTGGTGATCCCCTCGATACGCGCGGCGTCCTCCGGGAACGCTGCCTTGAGCCTGCGAGGGAGTGTCTCAGCCTCGAGTATGATGAAGAGCAGGAAGATGAGGACGGTCGCCGCGCTGGCGGTGAAACTCGCCAGCGAGCCTACGAACGAGGCAATGTACTCGTTGATGGTCTCCACGGTGATGAGTTCTGTCAGCCCGCTGGTGTCGAAACTGTATCCCATTACCGAGATCCCTTCAAGCCACGCCACCTTGTCATTGAGTTGCTCGGTCAACACTGGGACCTCATCGGTGAAGGCCGTGAGGTTGGAGTACAGGATTTGCGAGGCCATCCACAGCACGATGAAGAGGAGGGCCACCAAAACCCCGTAGGGCATCAATGGGTGGGCGTAATTCTTCTGCATCAGCGGCCGTTCCTCCAGCCATTGTGCAGCAGGTCGGATCAATAGGAAGAGTAGGACGGCGATTACCAGTGGCTGGATGACTGCTTTGAGGTGGATGATGGCCAAGACCGAGACCATCAGGATGATTGCTATGTTCGCCACCGTACTGGACTGCAAATCACTCAGGGTCTGTCTCTCTCCCATGCTCTCCCAACCTACGCTAGTGCGTACCACGCATCAATAATTCCCCGGCCCAATCAGTTCCCAGATGCTCTTCTGTATATCTCTATGAAGCGCTCAGCATCGTGATTGTAGGTGAATCTCTCAAGCACCCTGCGTCGACCTGCCTCTCCCTTCTCTAGCAGAGTCGTCCTGTCGGACATCTCCATCAGGATGGCGTC
Source organism: Candidatus Thalassarchaeum betae (assembly GCA_022447095.1). GTDB lineage: Archaea > Thermoplasmatota > Poseidoniia > Poseidoniales > Thalassarchaeaceae > Thalassarchaeum > Thalassarchaeum betae_B. Next base: position 29,889 of record JAKUUP010000017.1, on the reverse strand, counting down.
TGCCATCGAATCGATGTCTCCCATTTTGAATAGACTGCCGACGCTGTTGTCAACCATTTCGGGCAGTGGCCCGTGGTCCACCGTCACCACTGGTGTGCCTGAAGCCATCGCCTCCAGCGGGATGAGTCCCTGTCCCTCATAGTACGAGGGATACACCACCAAGTCGGCCGAGCGGAACAGCGCTGCGAGTTCCTCAAACGCCATCCCCGACTCGATGGTCACCGCATCGCCGATCCCGAGTTTTCTCGCTTGGCTCTCCAAACGCGAGCGCAGGTGCCCCCTGCCGACGATCACCAAACGGGCTGCGGGGATTGAGTTGCTGACCTTAGCGAAGGCCCTCAGGAGTGAGCCGTAGCCCTTCCTAGCAGCAAGTCTTCCGACTGCGAGGAGCAGTATTGAATCGCTCGACTGAGAACCATATCTGTGGCGGATAGCTGCGTGTGCAGACATCGCGTCCTCGTCGTCGCGGTGCAGCGGGACGAACATGCTGGTATCTACGCCCCAGTGAACGACCTCGCAGTCCCAGTCGGGTGGTGGTGAGTACCGGGACTCGAAGTCGCGCTTGGTCGCGAGCGAGTTCGAGACGCAGATTCTCGAGCCATTGACGGCAGCTCGCTCGTAGCCGGCGTAGTGCTTGGCGGTCAGGAGGATTGCGAGGTCGTTTGGATTGGCCCAAACCGCCGCTTCCTTCTGCTCCGAGGCGGTGACTAGACCATCACGCTCGCCTAGCCACGTGCCGTGCAGCGAGGATACGACCGGGGCGATGTTATCGCGGCAGTGAGCGAACTGCTTCGCGCTCCAGGAAATCATAGGGCAGTGAAGGTGGACGATGCTGACTGGATCCTGAGCATGAAGGCGCTTCAGCGCTCGCATGGCGCTACGCCCGTACGAACGGGTGAAGGCCATGGGGATCGGGACCCAGCCGACCGTTAGCACCTCCACCCCCTCTATCGGTGGCGGCTGGCCGCCCCCACCAGAGCGTGTGATGACCGTTACCCGGTGTCCCTTCGCGGCTAGCACAGCCGATAAGTGGTACACAGTGGACCCCATTCCGCCCCAGCGGGGCGGGTATTCGGCCGACAGCATGGCAATATGCATCTCTACCCCTTGCTTTGCGCTCAGACGCCCGGCTTTCAAGCGAACGGGCTCAGGGCAGGTATTCGCATCATTCAAAGCAGAATCTTCGGTGGCCCGCCCTGATAGCATGGTTGAGACTCTTCCCGTTCATGTCACCGTGGTCATCCCCACTAGAAACGAAGAGGCTGCCATCGTCGACACCATCCGCTCGGTTCCGAATGACGGCTGGTGCGAGAAACTGGACTTCCTGATAGTCGACGGCAACTCGACAGACCGCACCTGCGAACTGGCCAAGGGCGAGGGTGCGACGGTCTACAACGAATCGCGCAAGGGATACGGTCGCGCCTACAAGACCGGTTTCGCAATTGCCCCCGGTGAGATCATCGTGACCATGGATGCGGACTGCACCTACCCCGGTGAGGAGGTACCGGGACTGGTTCGCAAGTTGCTCGAGGAGGATCTGCTCTGGATCACCTGCGACAGACTGCGCCGAGCCGAGGCGGGCTCTATGTCCGGGATGCACGGATTCGGTAACTGGGTCCTGTCGACTACCGCCACACTGCTCTACTGGTACGGCATCCACGACTCGCAAACCGGGATGTGGGTTTTCCGCAAGTCGATATTTGAGGACGAGCGGGTTCGCCCTAAGCACGACGGGATGCCGCTTTCCCAAGAATTCAAGATTCGCGCTCGACGTTATCTGGGCCGGGAGAAGACCGTTGAGGTCAGCGTTCCCTACCGCGAGCGCGTCGGAGAAGCCGTAATCAACACCTGGGGCGACGGTCTGCTCAACCTACGGTTCCTCTTCACTCACAGACTAGGACTAACTCAGCAGATTACCCCTTGGGGTCCGAATCAGGACTGATCGAACTCGTCATCGAGCTCGCGAGGGTCGAAACCCGACCAGGACTCTATCATCTCAAGATCTTTCGATATCTGCCTCCTACGGTTACTCGTGTAGGCGATTCCGGCCATAATCGCGATCGTGAGTGCTACGATGAGGAATGGTAGACCGCTGCCCAGAAGCCAGTCGAACAGGCCAGTGTCCTCAGGCGACTCTATTGGTATGATCTCAATCAACCCGGGGCTAACCATGTCGCCGTCCATAGCCCACACCTCGACCCTAGCGCTACTGCCGGTGAGCGTCCAGACGGACCTGTACGACCAGATATCGTCACCTGCGAACAAATCGCCCTCCATGCCGTCGTCGCGGAACTCCAGTGACTGCGATACGCCTCCAGCGCGAAGCTCGCCCCCCACTATGTTGGTAGTGCCGTCGAGGTCAACCAGCCTGACGGTTAGGAAGACCGTCGTTGGCTCCTCGAGATCGATGCTTGAGGGAGAGACCTCGAACTCAAATAGTTGCGGTGAGCTGGAGCCGATGGTGAGATTGATCGACATTGAGGATGCTGCTCCTCGGGAGTCCTTGACCAGCAGATTAACCTGAATTGGTCCGGGCGAGAAGTTGGCCGAGTAGACTATCTTGTCGCTCAGTAGCGTGCCGTCGCGCAGGCTCCATTGGTAGAGTACGATGTCATCGTCATAGTCGTAGGAACCGGAGGCGTTGAGCACAACTGGCTCGCCCGGTGGGATGTACTGGCCCTCAGATAGCCCCGTGATGACTGCCATAGGACCGGTTTCGAGCACCGTGAGGCTCTGCGAGTGGGTCCGCTGCATCCCGTTGGTGTCGGTGAGTTCGAAACGCAGTGTGTGAACTCCCGCTGGCAGGTAGTCGTTGTACCAGTACTCGGTCGTCTTGTCCTCAAGGATTGGCGTACCGAGCAAGTCGGAGTACACGCTAACGGTGAAGTCGTCGCCGTCCGGGTCGAACGAGCGCCGGAAGTCGAACAGCACTGGGAGATTGGAGTAGACCTCGATGTCGGGCATAGGCGAGTCGAGAATCAGTACCGGTGCCGCCTCGTTGACTCTGACCATGATCTCAGCGACGTCGGAGTCACCCGAGCCGTCCTCAACGGTGAGTGTGACTTGGTGCACGCCCTCGGGTAGTCTCGTCTCGAGTACCCATCCGCTTCCCATTGGCTCGCTCATCAGGTCGCTCTCCCAGAGTACGCTGACTAGGTCTGTGCTCTTGTCTGTCAGCGGGTTGCACACGAGTCCGCTGCCGTTGTAAGGCAGGTCAGAGCAGGCTGCATCCCAATCGCCAGAGCCGGTCCCGTCGAATACCAGCAGCTCGCCCGAGTCGGTCAGTATGCCGTCTGAGGGGCTGGCAATCATCGCCACCGGCGGGGAGTTGGCAACGCTCATTTCTACCGAAATCGAATTCCACATACCTGCGTGGTTCGGGCGGTTGTCGCTGGCATACATCGTGATGACGTGATCGCCCTTGGACAATGTGCCTATCCACTCGACTGCAGAGTCGGTGGTGATACCGGATGACAGTAGTCCATCGCGGTCGCTCCAGAACTCGAACTTCACCTCATCGCCCTCGGGATCGAAGGTGTTGGTGCCGTCGAGGTGTACGGTGGCTGAGGAGGTCTCGCCGGTGCGGGAGACCTCCATGACAGCGAGCGGGATCTCGTTGTACAGTTCGACGTTGAACGTCCATGAAACAGGTACGTTGATTCCATCAGAGGCATAGACTGTGGCCGAGAACTGGTTCGGAGCGCCCGGGAAGGTGTGGATGATGGTGCCGGGACACTCCGGGTCTCCCGCAGGGGGCTGGCCGGAGCCTGACCCGTAGGAGGTCTCGACCCAGCAGTTCAGCTCGTCGTCCTCCGGGTCATAGGTGCCTCCGAGGTGAATGGTAACGTTTGCCGTAATTCCGATGTACAGCGTGCCCCAAGCAGAGATGGCCGGGGTCGTTCCCACTGAGAGCACGGGGGGCAGATTCACCAACTCGATCTCTCTGGTCTCCCACACACAGTGGCTGTCAGTGTCGCACACCTCGAGTGTAATCTGGTGCGTCCCGTCAGACAGGCAAGTAATCTGGTCAGCGGCGTTTGCGAGTAAATAGGAGCCATTGCCCGAGCCAGACGCACCACAGGCGGTGAGCAGGTTGCCGTCGATGCTGCTGGTCCAGGTGTAACTAAGCTCGTCATAATCGAGGTCCCATGACTCGCTGGCGTCGAACAGCACCTCTCCTCCACTGGCGTAGACGCCCTCATCCTCAGGCGAGGCCCACAGGATGAACGGCGGCTGGTTAGGAAGATCGAGCAAGCAAGTGACAGATATGTCGGCATCCAGAGCGTGGGCGTTTGAGTCGTTATGAACGCCGACGTAATCGCAACCTGTGTGGACGGTGTTAACGTCCGACCAACCCTGCAGAGGTGTCCAACGCTCGCCGATGAAGGGACCGAACAAGTCCTGTCCGGAGTAAGGTAGGGTGTCGTTGTAATCCGCTTCGTAAAGGTCGAAAGTTAGGTTGATGTCGGCGTAGGGGATGTGTAGGAGGTGGTGGTTGACTGCGTGTACCTCGACGAACCACATCACGTCGAGGATGTTGTCCTGTCCTGTATAGGTCGGTGTGTCTAGCGGAGCGGAGGAGATCCAGCGCAGGTGACTGTCTCCCAGCATCTCAAAGCTGTCTGCGTACCCGGTGATTATCCAGGAGTCGGTGAAGTTGGCGAAACTCGAAGAAAAACTGGCGGAAGCGGCCGTATCGCAGGCAAGACCGACGTTGTCGATGAGGAGTCCGGTCTGGTCGACCATATCGAAGCATGAGTTCTGGTTGCCCCAGATGATGCTATTCACGAGGTATGACGGCTCCTCGCCGTTGGCATCCCAGAGAAGGCCGCCGTTGTCGCCGTTCAAGTCAAGTCCGTACACCGTGCCATCCACTTCGTCCAACTTGACCGCGTGATCCGTCGAATTAAGCTCGATCTTCATGTCGTCGATGAGGATGTTGCCGTCGTGGTCCATCCCGGTGTTGTCCACGTCGAGCGCGGGAGCGTTGGCTGGGTCCCTGATCTCATTCGCAATCAGTTGCAGATCGATGCTGTCGCGAACCACTATTCCGTGCTGGTCCTCGATTGAGGTGCATTCGAAGCAACTCGCATTCTTGCCACCGCTCATGACGTCGTTCGACTCGTCGAAGTAAAAACCGGCTCCCAGTTCTGGGAAGGCGGCGCCGATGCCATTGCGGTAGGTGGTGACGTATGACAGTTCGACATTGCTCGAGTCTCGCACCGAGACGCCGTGCCCGTCGTTGTCCATGCTGAGTATGCCGGAGAAATCGGGGTGGAACTCACGTAGGTCGACACCGGTGGCCCCGTTGTCGGCAATCACCCAGTTCGAGCCCTGCGCGCCGCCCTTCCACAGAAGTACTCCAGGGCCACTGGAGTTGCGCACCTCAAGGTCGTTGATCGTAGGCGCCCAGTTGGCGCTGCGCATGAACATGCCAGCCCTGTCGTTGAGCGGCGCTGCGGTGCTGGGTCTGCCGTTTCGCAGCAAGGAGATGTCATTGAGGATAGTGGAAGGGCCGATCATGTATGCCTTGAAGCCGACCACGGGATTGTCCTCGATAAGCGCCTCATCGATTTGTACGCCACTGGTGTTGACCTCGAATGCGGCGTATCCAAGCCCGGGCGTCTTGGCGTCCGGGCCGCCGGTCCCCCGCAGTTCGAGGTCTTCGAAAACGGCGTTGTAAGGCACGTTTGAATACAAGCTGTGATTGTACTGCTCGACCATGATGCCACGATACTGACTGTCTTCGACTGTCGCACGAACGAAGGTTGGACGGGTAGTCCAGCCCGATGTAATGTGCCTGACGAAGATGCCGTTGTCGCAGCGGGTGACCTCGGAGTCGGTGATGAGAGGTCGCGAGTCCTCGACCCAGATGCCGGCTGCGATGGCGAGAGTAGCACCGCTGATGTTGGAAATCTGCAGGTTCGATATCATACCGCCGGAGTTACCCCAGTAGTTGAGGCCGCGTGAGATCAGTCCGTCTATTGTCACGCCGTTGACTATCGGTGCTGAGTAAGCACCAATCGACAGTCCGATGCCGTACCTCCATGAGGTCGAGAACGCGTGCACGTCCTGCCCACCGCCGTCGATCACGAGGTCGTTGATCCTCGGTGATGCGCTGCTGAACAGATCGACTGCCACCCTATCTGCGTTTATGACCGTGAGATCGTTGAGAATCGGATCGCTGCCGTAGATGGTCACGCCGTACTCGGCATCGGTGATCGTGAGATTCTCCAGTTTGGAGCCGAGGCCGAAGCTGGTCGAGTTGAAAACAATGCCATCGTGGTTGCCTAATATCGATTCCAGCAGCACAGGGGCCGTAGTCGTACCTTGTACGGTGAGTCTGCCGTCGACAGTGATGGTCTCGTCATCACCGAGTTGGATAGTGGTGCCCGATTGCACCACGAGGATGTCCCCACTCTCGACCGTGTAGCCATCCTGGAGGACCACTGTCCCGGACCACACCGTCGTCGTACGCGTCCCAGCGCCCGTTGCGACGGGAACGAGTGGGGCTGCAGAAACAAGCAGCAAGAGTATCAACGCAACAGCACGCCTGCGGGCCGCCGAAACATGAACTTGCATGGCTTCTCCGCTCGCCCTCTGCCTGTTATCCCTTGCGCACACATGAGCGCGCGGAATCCGTCCAACAGCAGAGGTCATAAACAGCAACCAAGCGCGATGCTCGTCTAGAGGTCTGGAAATGAGTACTGCCTTCGTTCTGATCAAGGCTGAACCAGGCTGCGAGCGCGACGTATATCTCTCTCTGCTCGACATCGACAGCGTCAGTGAGACGCATGTAGCATACGGAGAGTACGACCTCGTGGCGCGTATCGACTTCGATGACGAGAAGGAGATGGCTCGAACACTCATTGGGAACATGCGCTCGATCTCAGGGGTCATCAAGACTGAGACTCTGATTGCAGTGGAGGTGTGATGATGGCTGTGGGATTCATCCTCATCACCACTGAGACCGGGGCGGAGGTCGATGTTCGCGAAGCGGTCAGTAGGATTGACGGTGTCGTCGGGCAGTGGATCGTTTTCGGTCCGCACGACCTGTTCGTAAAGGTCGAGGCTGAGGACGAGGCTGAATTGACCAAGTGCATCGTACAGGGAGTGCGTGGAATTTCAGGGATCGTCGAGACTCGGACTCTGATCGGCGCTGAGATCTAAATTGAACTCGTCATCATCTGCAGCAACTCAGATGCAGCCGTATTGCACTCTGCGGTTTTGAACCGGCTGATTGCCTCACGCCAGTGCGAGAGCCTTCGATCGGGCTCCAGCACTCCTCTCCAGTACCAACGCTGGGCACACAGTCTCCGGTGCATGGCCATATCCTCGCGCAAAGACTCAGTGGTAATCGAAAAGTGCGCTTTGACGAGCCAATCGGGAGGGTTTCCAGAGGATTCGAGAGTAGCGTGGATGATGCGAATCCTCTCTGGCATCTCATCGCAGGACTCTATGAGGGACCTAGCCGAGGCCATGGCCTCGTCGGACGCCCTACCGTCGGTACGAGAAGCCAGTTGGGCGCGCAGGTCCAGCATCGCCATGTGTGGATGATTCGGACCCAATGCGGATTCGAGAGCGCTGCGAGCTCTCGCGGCGGCCGGGACATCGCTGGTGTCCAGTGCGAGCCGGTGCCTCAACAGCTCGAGAGCGAGACTGGCGGCGCTGTGGTCAGACTCCGGCAGTGCCGATAGGTCGACTGCTTCGATGCCTTTGGCCAGTTCACCTGCGAGACTCGCCCCGATCGGTCCGGGCAGTCGGTCATCGTAGCACCGCACCAGAGACGAGATGGTCCTCTTGGCGCGCTCTGAAGGTGGGAGTTCGGCAAGTGCGCTGGCCTCCATCTCGTCAGCGGTTCGAGAGTCACCCCTCAAGCGCGCTAGTCGCGCTGAGCGCAACTTCCTGGCCGCTCCGACAGAGAGTTTCTCTATGTGTGACTCAGCTATCTCTGCCTCGCCACGCTCCAGAGCCAGATCAGCTGCCGTCTCACGCAGTGATTCATCATCACTGAGCCCGACCGCCTGCTCAATCAAGACCGCTGCGGCCGCACTGTCCTGCTCTGTGATGCTCGGCAGATGCTCTGTCAACCACTCTAAGTCGGACTCGCCGGAGTGCAAAAGATGGTGGCCTTCCATTCTGCGGGCCCTGACTCCATCTCGGGAGGCCCACTTACGAGCCGCCTCGGAATGCAGTGTGGCTGTCTGCTCATCGGACCACGAGCCGCGTCTGACATTGCGGATCAGGTGGTGCGGCTCGACCATGAGTTCGCTCCACCTTAGAATAGCAGAGTCCTCCAATTCGTCGGTGCCCTCTCCATCAAACATCTCTCTGGTCTCAAGTGCGAACGGTGCTAGACAGAGTTCGTCTAGGGAGCTGATACCGCCCTCACTGAGACGTCGGATGACCGTTGCCTCGACATACTCTTGAACAGCCTCGCCCCTCTCAGGGATGTCCTCCTTCGGAGACCATAGGTGAAGCGCCAACGGGTGACCTCCGAGAGCCTCTGCCACCTCTCTCGCAGTGTCTCGATCGGTGTCTTCGGAGAGTAGGGATACGGCGTGTTCCGGTGCGAGTCCTTCCAACCTGACCTCCTTGAAGCCGTCTGGGATCCCGAATGGGCTCGGCGCTCTGACCACTGCTAGAGTCGGGCCTGCACCGGATGAAACCTCGAGCAGGAGTTCCGCCACACCGGTAGCGTGGCGAGAGTGCAACTCCTGGGCCTCGTCGACCACCAAGAGCGTTCGGGGGCCTTCGGCAGCGGCGGCGATGGCTGAGGCCGAGGACGGTGAATCCGCGCCTAGCCACATCCCACCGATCGCGGTAGCGTCGGTGTCGGCGTTGCACGACGCCCATCGCACGGTCCAGCCCTTGGTAAGGGCCTCCTCAGCAACGGTCCGAGCGAGGCACGACTTACCGATTCCAGGCAAGCCACTGAGGAGGATGCTGGAGCCTCCTAGCAAAGAGGAGGAGATTGCGATGGTGTCGTCGTCCCTGCCGTGCAGGGCGATAGGGTCGGGAAGCGGGCCGAAACGGCGGCCCCTTCGCACCGCGGGCGGGGTCCCATACTCCGAAAGAGCCTCGCGACCGGGCTCTGTGATGTGAATGACCGTGCGACGGCGCGAGCCGCCGCCGATGACGTGCGCGCTTCGTGTGGTCGCATAGCCCTCGGACTCGAGGGACGAAAGCGGGGCGTGGAGGGCCGAGCGGACCACTCCAAGAGACTCAGCAAGACCCGGGAGCGATAGCGCGCGGGGGACGTCCCATGCATCCTCCAACTCAGTCCCGAACTCAGCGAGGCGGGACAGGATACGCAGTTGCGCCTCGGAGAGCATGGCGCGCGAGCGAAGGCACGGGTTCATGGGCGTTCACCTACAGCGCATCAACCGACATGGTAGTGGACTCAACTAGTCTGGACTTGCCCGACAAGCCCGGAGTCTACCTTTTTCGAAGGGTCGATGACCGAGTGACGTACGTTGGGAAGGCCACTGACCTGCGTTCGCGCGTGAGATCCTACTTCGCGCCCAACCCCAACCGGAAGATGGTCCCTCGGCTGGTAAGCGACTCGGACCGTGTCGACTTCATCGTGACCAAGAGCCCGAGCGAGGCGTTAATCCTAGAGCGGCAGTTGATCCGCGAGCACAAGCCTCGGTACAACTCGATGCTGAAAGACGACAAGTCCTACCCGTTCATCGCCCTGACCTCCGACGAGCACCCTCGCATCATCTACACTAGGCACCCGCCAGAGGATGCGTTACGCTGGGGTCCGTTTGCAGACGCCGGTGCGGCGAAGCGCGTCATCCAGTTGCTACGTCGCCAGTTCGGCATACGCGACTGCCCGGAACTACTGCCCCAAGGGTGTTTGGCGATGCATATCGGGCTGTGTCAGGCTCCGTGCATCGATGCCACTGGCTACGACACTCAGGTGAACGCGGCGATGAGCGTGCTTGACGGGGATGCAGGTGTCCTCATCGAGTCCTTGCAGGAGGACATGGACACGGCTTCAGAGTCTCTTGATTACGAGGGCGCTGCCAAGACGAGGGACCTGATTGGCGCAGTCCAGAGAACCGTCTCGCAGCAGGTCGTCCACAGCCGGTTCTACCAAGACTGCGATGCCATTGGCTTCGCCTCTCGCGGCGACGTCGGTGTAGTGGTGGTCCTCAACGCCAAGGACGGCATCGTTCAGGGTCAGTTGGAGTACCCTCTGATTCACCGTGGCGACATCGCCGAATCTGTTGCCCTCGTTCTGGCAGAGCACTACGCGGGCGCCCGCCCGCCGCGCACCGTGCTGGTCCCGGCCCCCATCGGAGAGTCGATGGGAGACTGGCTCGTCGAGCGGCGCGGCGGCGCGGTCGAGGTCAGAGTGCCCCAGCGCGGTGAGTTAGCACGGCTGCGCAAGATGGCCGACCAGAACGCCGATGTCCAAGTCACACGCCACAGGAAGAGCCGTTCTGGTAGTCTGGAGCAGGCTGCCGCGAATGACGGCGCGAAGATGCTCGAACTGGACTCCTTGGACCACATCGTCTGCTTCGATATGGCTCAGTTGCAAGGTGACGAGCGTGTGGGCGCCTCTGTGGTGCTGCGCAAGGGCCGACCGGCCAAGAAGGAGTACAGGACCTATCGCGTGAGGAGCGACACTCCCGACGACCTTCGGATGATGGCCGAAGTCGTCGAGCGCTGGCTCAAGCACCAAGACGGCTGGCCCGACCTGCTGCTGCTCGACGGCGGCCAGACACACCTCTCGGCCATAGAGGGGATGCTGGATGGCCACGGTCTGGCGGGACGCTTCCCGGTGGCTGCTCTGGCCAAGCGGGAGGAAACACTGCACATGGACGGCCGCGAACCACTGATTCTAAGCAAGCACGGCAGGGTTCTCGTCCACGCTCGCGATGAGGCTCACCGCTTCGTCAACCGCTACCACAGAAGGCGTCGTGGGAAGGGTGCCATGGGTGATCCGCTGGAGGAAATCGATGGCATAGGAGCGAAGAAGATCCAGGCGCTGCTGCGTCACTTCGGCGGCAGGCGCGGGATAGAGCACGCCAGTGTCAGGGAGTTGCGCGAGGTCCCGGGTATCGGCAAGGCGATGGCCGAGCGGATACACGGGCACCTGAACGGCTAGTCTTCCCACCAATTCTTGTCGGCCTCTGGTTCCGGAGGTGTTTCGTCAGTGTCTTTGGTAGGTTCCAAGCCGAGGTTTTCGTACAGCTGCTGCACCTCCTCTGCTGACCTCGACGTCGTCTCCTCGGTCGGCGCTTCTGGTAATTTCTCAGCCTCTTCGTTCTTCTGAGTCTGGCGAAAGTGCACCCAACAATAGAATGCCAAGGCCCATAATCCGAAACCGATTGTGTTTGCAGCGTTCTTGAGGATGCCAGTGGCGTCTAGGAAGCCATAGCCTAATTCGTCCCATGCATTGGGTTCGCAAGTCTGTTCTTCCCAAGTCCATGCCGCTTGTCCCCATACATATTCACCACTATCATTGGAGTCGCAAACTGGGTCTGAGCCGGCGTGAGTGAAGAATCCCCCTATTATGAACAATAGGAGAGCCCCTACTTGGAGCGGGTGAATCCTATTGTTATCCATAGCAATCACGGGTATTTGCGCTTATATTATTCTGGTCCCGGCCAACCAAGCCTAAGGGTCCTCTTCAAAGTACGACTCATCGACGACCACGATCTTGTCGTCGAGCTTGCCGAACTCTTCCTCCATGGCTATCTCAGTCAGCTTCTGCTCCTCCTCTGCAGTCTTCTGCTCGCTCTCCTCCTTGTGTTCCTTGCTGAGCCTCCTGCGTCTGCTGATGAGTATCCCGATGGCGAAGAGCAGTACGAAGATGTACGGAGCGAGCTCACCTAGGACGAACAGCCAGCTGACCTCGACCGAGTACGACACGATGTCGGAGTTCTTGCTGCACTGCGCCCATGTCGTCGCATCCGGGCACAGCGGGGTCCTGTAGACGACTACCTGCCTGCCATCGACCTCGGTCAGTTCCCCTAGCCCCATCTGGCTCTCGAAGCTGAGCAACCTGACCGAGCTTGGCAGGTGTATCTCCATCCTCGCCGAGGAGCGGATGGTCCCGAAAACGGTGTGCTCCATCAGAGGGGTGACCTCGACGAAGAACTCCGCGCCCTCGACCTGGACGCCCGAGTCGGTGAACACCGGCGCGCCGAAGGCCATCGCGAGCCGGTTGGCGATGGCGAAGCCGATAGCGGCGGGCTGTACTCTGATGTCGATCGTGTCCCCCTTGAGCGCCGCGCTGACGACCGTGCTCTCGATGATGGAGCCCAGCCGCAGCGGCACGGTGTCGCCGACCTCGGCGTTGCTGGGCATTGTGATTTCATCAAACGAAGCCACGAAGGGGGTGGCCACGAAGTCGGCGGAGAAGACGTATGGGCCCATGCCGAAGTCCATGGGGGCGGTTTCGAAAGGCCCCTCGGCATCGATAATCTCACTGGACCTGATGGTGAGCTCCTCGGCCAGCTCTTGCATTCCCTGATTGGACACCTCAACGTCGATCTGGTCACCTACTCCCAGATCCAGAGGCGCCTCTAGGTCCGAGCCGGAGAGCAGCCCGCCCTCCAGCCGGTCCCCCATCACTATCATCCGCCTCAGGAGGTCGGATGGCACCGGATGGAGCTCTATTCCCTCCTCGTCGAGATCGATCCCCAGCCTGTAGATCTCAAGGACCACCTCGGCGGAGAACTCGACCTCTGCTGCGAATCTGGTCTCTCGCACTGCGAACTTCTCGATGTCGACCTTGATGTCGAACGAGACGCATGTCTTCTGGTTAGACCCGCAAATCAGGTCGGGGCTGTCGTTCTCACAGGGATCGGACTCGAGGCATATCGGATGTCTCCAGTCGAAAATCCTGGTTCCGGCGAAACCGAAGTCCTGTTCGCCACCACCGACTACAGGGGCCCAGATGACCACGGTTGACGGGTCGCCAATGGTGGATTCAATCCATTCTGGGAGGTGCAGGGTAAGTCTGAATTCAGTGCTGGGCATGTCGACTGGCAGCAGGTCCTGCAGCCAACCGGTGTCTGTGGATAACTCCACCTCGACCACGTTCATCATCGAGGCCAAATCCTCGTCAGTGACCTTCGAGAGGTCGATGGTGGTGATGTCGCCGCCACTGTTCTCCAGCATCCTCTCAACCACCGAGGAGACTCGCATCGGAGTCGACTGCGAGGTGGTCTGCAGTACAACGGGCCAGGTCCCGTCCATGGCGTGCCGCCCCTCGATGCAGTAGCTGACTTCGAGGGACTCGTCGCAAGTCTTACCCGGAGTGTGTCGGAAGTCGAGGCCGCCCTCGTCGTCCGCTTCGGCGAATTGCGGGGTACCGAACCAGATATTCGCCCCGAGAGCGTCGGAGAAGGCCGTTGACATCGCTTCGATGGGAATCCCATCAAGGATGGCCGTCAGGTCCTCATCGACCTCCTGATCGAGCATCCTGATGCCATCGGAGGTCACCCATGGCAACTCGATCGAGCCATCGTGGAGTTTCGCATCCCACTCGTCTAGGGTATCGGAGCCCAAATGGTGGATGGCTATCTCGAGGTCGAAGCGCGAGTTCTGAGGATCCGTTGCATCCACTATCAGGTCGACGACTAGCGAGGGTTCGTCCGAATCGATGCTGGCCGTCGGGGTGTCCAACTCGCGGTGGACGAGCCTAGAGGCCAGTTCCACCTCGTTGATGTTAGCCTCTGTAACGGCCTGGGTGTTGTCGATTTCGAGTATCGAGTAGGTCTGAGGATGGCCGTCCAGTTGCCTCGTCTTCGTTTCACCGGGGGACTCGACGCTCAGCACGTTGGCATAGGGAGGGGGGAAGACCGAGAGTTCGATGGAGTGTCCGGGCGAGGAGCTGGCAGTGAAATCGGAGTTCAGTGCCGCCCCCATGGTCAGCATCCCCTGCATCATGCGGTTGATATCGGAGGTCTCGGGCTTGAGCCCGAAGGATTCGGAGTCTACTTCCATCTGCAGCACGACCTCGAAGCACAGTGGCGGGTAGAACGGGTCGTTGTCGAAGCCGTTGACCTCGTCAATCGAGTCTTGGTCGGCGCTGTAGACGCAGTTGGCGTCCGGCTGAGACTTGAAATCGATCTCTGAGACCGTAGTGATGGTAGTCGTGTTGACATTGGGGAAGTTGATGTCGATGAACTCCTCCATGATCTCCTCTACTCTCTCGAGCATCAAATCGGAGACTGTGTCGCCGCCGCCTCGACTCAGGCTCTGGTAGTTACGAATGTAATCCGCAGGAATGCCGTCCCATGGTTTGCTGTCTCCCTCGAGGTCGAGGTCATCCATTCTGAGGTCGTCTCTCGACATCTCGTGAACCGCTAAGCCGACCTTCATCTCGACCATCTCCGCATCCTCGATGTCGATTTCGACCGAGCTCCTCATCCACTCATCGCTCGGAGTGTAGTCAAGTGCCGAGTCGTAGTCGTCGCAGACTCCGTCCGCGCTGTTCCAAGTCGAGCAGATGTCGTTCACCACATCGGGCTGTCCAGGAGGTGGGTCGGCCGAGGCCAGCGGTGCTAGGAACAGCAGGGCCAACAGCACGGCTGCACGCTTCACAGTGCCAGGCATACACTTCTGACCATAAGTCTGAATCCGAAATGCGTCGGCCTCAGGTCAGATGCACAGGGAGGACCCACATCGCCGTCTGGGTGATGCCGTCGGCGGGCTTCTAGAGAAACGAGGAGTTTCGGATGAGGAGTGCAAAGCACTCCTAGAACTGCTTCCGAGCAAATGGGAGAGGTTTTCCGACGTCGTCCTGCTACCAGGTTCGGCGTTCCGAGAGGAATGGTCAGAACACACCTCAGACGAGCTCTGGAGGGTGGTTTCTGATGCGCTCAAGGTCGACAGGGTAGGCAGGATGGGCGAGATCTCGGGCGAGATGCGGGAGAGCTCGGTAGAGATGCTGCTGGGTGATGACGACTGGGTGGTGCGCCGGGAGAGCGGGGTCGAGTACGGCTACAACCTGACACAGTGCATGTTCTCCGCTGGCAACGTCAACGAGCGGCGCAGAATGGGAGAGGTCGCTCGAGCCGGTGAGGTCGTGGTCGACCTCTACTCGGGCATCGGCTACTACACGCTACCGATGCTCGTCCACTCGCTGGTCGGGCACGTCCACTGCTGCGAGTGGAACCCCAATGCTGTACAGGCACTCGACTCGAATCTCGAGAGCAACGGAGTATCCGAGAGATGTACCATTCACGTCGGCGATAATCGTATCACTGCGGCTAATCTCACCGGTGTGGCCGACCGCGTGATTCTGGGGCTACTGCCAACGTCCGAGGACGGTTACGAGGTCGCCATGGCAGTTCTCGGGCCATCTGGCGGGACCCTGCACATCCACGGGGTGGCAGCAGCGGACGACCATGACACATGGGCCGAGGCGGTCGGACGGAGTCTGCAGGCCATCGAGCCCGGCTGCTCGCTCGATTCGGAACGGCCTGTGATGGTGAAGAGTTACGCCCCGCACTGGGACCACGTGGTGCTTGATGTGGTGGTGTCCGATCGCTAGCAGTCGAACTCAAGGCGAGCGACCCTAGCCGGCATCCATGGTCGCTGATTGGCTGCTTGAGGCTGCGGCGCAGTACAACGAACAGTCGCTCGAGGGGAGGGACGGCTACCCGGCGCACGTACTGATGCCAGTCGAGACTCTCGCACAAATTCTGGACTGGACTTTTCAGTCCTTGCCAGACGAGATCCTCGTGGGAATGGACATCGATCCAGAGATGCCGCACAGGAGAGAGGTCGAGGACTCATACTGCGGTGTCGACTTCGAGAGTGGTCTGTTCTCGGGGCAAGGATTCGTGCTCGGCGAGCCTCATCTAGTCAATCGCGGCGACTCCTACTCGGTCCACCACGTCCCGGAAGAGTGGATGGACGGCCTGTTCTCCAAAGACAGAGGCGTGCGCGGTGGTCGCTTCTCGCATTGGCTGCATACTCACCCCAACGCCCCGGCCATACCCAGCGGGGCGGATGCCGAGGCTGCACAGTGGACCGAAGGGAGCGACATGATCCTAGGTGTTCGCTACTCTCCCGAGGGGATTCTACCATGGTTCGACGATATAGAGGGCGAACGCAGGGAGCTTTCGCCAGAAGAGAGCGGCAATCCAGTCATAGGCAGGGCGGTTACCGGCCATCTAATCCACGGATTGGAGCTCATCTCCTTCCACCGGAGGGGTTTCGGGGTGAACGTGGTCCTAACCGACTCTGAAGGTCTGCCAATCGGTTGGAAAAAACCTCATGATTAACATTTACTCATAACCGCAGTACAGCGTTTTTATATCTTTAATAATTATTAACAAAAGATTGGTACAAAGAGTCAGTGCCATTTGAAAATTAGTCTCTAAAGACGTGTTCTCGGTAGTGCTCGAGCTCGGCTATGCTACCGCGGATGTCGTCAAGCGCGCGGTGACCGGATGGCTTGGTCGCGCGGGGGAGATCCGGGTACCATCTGTCGACTAATTGCTTAATCGAGGTCACATCGACGCTGCGATAATGGAAGAATTCGTGCAATGCTGGCATATATCTGCGTAGGAAGCGCCTGTCCTGACCTATGGTGTTGCCACAGAGTGGATGAACTCCCTCTATGCAGTGTTCCTGCAAGAACTCCAGAGTCATGGCCTCGGCCTCGGCCATCGGCACCCCCTCGTTCCTGACTCTGTCGAGAAGTCCGTTCTCGGTGTGATGGGTGAGATTCCACTCGTCCATTTTCGCCAGCTCCGGCTCAGGCTGTGATATGGCGATAGCCGGTCCCTCGGCGACCATAGTGAGGTCGCCCTCGGTGACTATGGTGGCAATCTCGATGATCGTGTTCTCGTCCGGGTCCAGCCCGGTCATCTCGAGATCAATCCAGACCAGCCTCTCCTCGACCACGCTACCGGCTCTAGCGGGTCGGTCTTAGGGGTTCTCATCCGGGGGCGAGTATCATAGTGTCCGGGCCGCGCGCATGGGCGATGGGTAGCATAGGTTACGTCGAGTTGCTGAGAAGGAACTCACCGTTCCGCCGCCTGTTCATTGCGAACGAAATCTCGTTCATCGGCGACTGGTTCACCGTTATCGCTCTGTTCATACTGGCCGGAGAGGCCACCGATAACTCGCCACTAGCGATTGCCGGTGTGATGGCCTCGAGGAGTTTTGCGCTAGCCCTAGTAACTCCGTTCACGGGGATGCTGGCGGACCGATATTCACGCAAGGGACTCATGCTGGGTGCTAACGTCGGTTCTCTGGTTGTTCTCGTTTTCGTACTCGCCTTAGATTTGCTTGGGAGTCTGACATCGGTGTATGTACTGGCGGTGGTGATGGTGGCGGCTAGAGCGGTCTTCGACCCTGCTGAGTACGCCTATCTTCCCAACATCTGTGACGATCAGGAACTGTTGACTGCCAATGCCTTGGCCTCTGGAGGGTGGTCAGTGGCACTAGGGCTGGGTTCTGCGATAGGTGGGCTGACTATCTCCATCTATGGCATCCAGACGGCGCTATGGATAGACACCGTGACCTTCGTTGCAGCGGCTCTGGTAATCATGACACTGCCGTCCGGCGGCCCGGACACCACAGAGAGGAAGAGTGTCACTCCTCGAGTGGTCGTCGAAGAGATCGCTGCTGGATGGAGATACATCCTATCCAGTCCACCGCTGCGCAGAGTGGTGTTCGCCAAGGGCCTGTGGGCCTCCGGAGGTGGAGCTCAGGTATTCCTGCTGATTTTGATAGGAATGGAAGCCGGCTTCGGCGAGGTTGCGGCGGGAATCGGGATTCTGTTTATGGCTAGAGGATTTGGTAGTGGCTTCGGCCCCATCGCAGGAAGACCATTGATGGAGAACCCACGTCTGAGGCCGTATCTTCTGGGACTCGCTGTGGGGGTCTGCGGGCTGTTCTACATCGCTGTCTCGGCTGTCGAGTGGAGTGGGATAGTTCTGATTCTGGTGTTCTTCTCACATGCTGCGAGTGGCCTTAACTGGGTACTTTCGACCACTTTCTTACAGGAGAGGGCTGCAGACGAATGGCGCGGCAGGGTGGCTGGAACCGACCACTTTGGAATCACTTTGACGATGGGGATTTCAGCAGTAGCAGGGGGACTCATAATGGAGAACGGACTTCTCGAACTCAGGGAATTGATTGCACTTACAGGGATGGTTCAAATCGTCCTCGGATTGGCTTGGATATTGCTAGCCTCGTCGCACGAGCGGGAATTGCTAGACCAGCCTCTGCAGTCCGGCTAGAACCAGCAGAGGCGCGATAGAGAAAGCGATGTCGCGTACGAGCGAGCGGGTGGATGCGCGGGCGCGGGCTGTGATTCTGGCCTGGATGTCCTGATCCAGCTTGTCCATTGCCTCCGAGGCGGGGCCCTTAGCCTGCTCCAATACGGACTCCACTGCATCAGCGCCCATGTCGAGCAGGTTGGAAATCATGTCTGTGAGCGGGTTCTTCTTGGGGGCCGGAGTGAACTCGCCATCAATGGTGTGCTCGACTTCGATGATGGTCCTCCACGGGCGCGGTACCTCGAACTCCTTGACTCCTTTGAGTATCTCGCGCCCGACCACGGCTGTCTGCACGACCATCTTAGCTGTGGTGAGGTTGTACTTCGCGAGCATCTGAATATCCCGACGCGAGCGTGTGACCTTGTTGAAGTCGGCAATCAGCCAAGCTGCGCCGGCGGCTAGCAGCAGAATAACGCCGATTTGTGGCGTATCCTCCCAACTCAGCCATCCGATGGGGCCGAACCATATCCGAGCGCCGACGGCGACTATGACAGGGAGCATGAACGCGAGGATTTCGTTGGTGACGATTAGCCAGAATCCCTCGATTGGCAGTTGCTTCAGCCTTGCGAAGAACCACTTGACGTGCTTGGTCCTCTCACCTGGCGGGGCATAGGTGTTGACCAGATCGATGAGTGGAGGTGCGACAAAGACCACCCTCATGATGAGCGGGATCGCGAGCATCAGCAGGTACGCATCCCAAGGTGAGGCTGGCGGTAGGCTGGGGAAGGCGATGGCCTCTGCCATGGACTGCAGTGGCAACTGACTGCCATCAACCTCACTACGGAATCAAATCGCCGACTCTCGAAGGGTGGCTGCTTGGTTCATCGCCGATCTGACCAACACGATGGCGATAATTGCTCCCGACGCGAAAGCGATGCCGATGTACTGATGGGTGTTGTAGAACAGCCAAGCGATTCCCAGCAGCGAAAGATAGGAAACCATCTGACAGATGATTGACAGCCTGACCAGCATAACGTACTCGGGGTCATTGGCGTTCTCGAATTCCCGGATGTAAGAGTTGATGAGGAAGAAGACGGCTTGGAATGGGAGCGCGGCTGCTAGAACGGCCAATCCTATGATTGCCCCCATGTCAGGATTTTCGGGGTTCAGTTCAAGACCGCGGAATAGCATGTTACCCATGTTGACACCGACGATGGCGGCGTGGATGGTCCATGCCTTGTCCGAGGGAGCGTCGTCGTCTCCAGCCCTGTCCGGAACCATATCCGCGCTCGGATTAGCAGCACAGTTGAATATTACTCTCGATGAGTCGGTCTCAAGTGGTGTTACGGGGTATGCGCTTGCCCGCCCAACGCTTCCAAACAGGAGGTATCAGGCAGGGCCACCAGCAGGCGTAGTATCCGGCAGGTAACTCCGGTGCGTCCTCATGCGGTCTAAGTTGCCAGAAGGGTACGCTGGCGCGCATATGGTGGTCCGAGTGGCGGGTCAGCTCAAGCAGCGACCAGCGCGACCAGCGTGCTTCGGTGTTCCACGATTGCATCGCAGTCTGGCGCTCGTTCTCGCCCCTCCTCAGTCCCCAGTGCCGAATGTAATTCACATATTCGAGGGTCAGGATGGCGATAAGGGAGAGTAAGAGCCATCCAATCGCCATCGGAGCTCCGCCGGGCAAGATGAAAAGTGTGGCCAGCGCTACCAACTGTAGTATCAGCCCTTGGTAGGAGGGGTTCCTCAAGCCGGTGCGGCCCTTGCCGTTGTGGACTCTTACTGAGGAGAGGAACTGGGCGGGGATGGTCTTGGCCCAGAAAATCCAGATCCCCTGTTCCTCAGTAGCACTGGCGGGGTCACGGTTCGTCGCTACCCACTTGTGGTGGTTGTGGTTGTGCTCCGTGGTGAAGTGCGAGTAGTTGACGCTGAACAGCAGTAGCCTTGCCATCCTCCAACCCGGGCTCTTGGGCTTCTTGTGTCCGAGCTCGTGAGCGGTGATGATGGCCGAGGACGCTGCGGAGAGCCCTGTGGACAGGGCTGCCGTGGCCAGCCAGATGGAGACAGTTCCCTCAAGGTAGGCGAAGCGGAAGAAAGAGGCCAGTACTACGAAATGTAGCGTACTATGGACCCAGAGAAGGGTCTCGAAGGGCAGACCTGAATCTCTTGGAGGGGGGGCTTCCTTCGTCTGGCCCATGACGATGTCCAGAATGGGCCCCAATCCCCAGATGAACACGACTCCCATCGCCGTGTAGGCTCCGCCAAGCATGTTGCCGATGATGACGATCAGGGGGTTAATCAGTCCTAGGAGATGAACCGGCCATGGCTCGGGGGCGAGTTCGGCGGCCTCACTCATACAATGAGGCGTGTTCGGCTCTCGTCTTAGCGATTTTTGGAGCGACGACGATTCTGCAGTAGGAATTCCCGGGATTGTTCACGAAGTAGTCGTGGTGGTAGGCCTCTGCCATCCAGAACTCCCCTAGCGGCGTCACCTCAGTGACGATGGGGTCGTGAAATGAGTCTGCCAGACTGTCTATCACTGCCTTAGTATCGGCTCTCTGGCCCTCATCGGCGTAGAAAACCGCACTGCGGTACTGCGGGCCGATGTCGTTGCCCTGTCTGTTCAGTTGAGTGGGGTCGTGACAGGTGAAGAAGACCTCGAGGAGCGTGCGTCGTCCGATGACTTCAGGGTCGAATCTGACACGCACGACCTCGGCGTGCCCGGTGCGCTTGCCACATACCTGCTCGTAGGTCGGGTTGTCGACATGCCCGCCAGAATATCCAGACATCACTTCGCTGACTCCGCGGAGGCCTTTCAGCGCCCCCTCTACGCACCAGAAGCAGCCCCCGCCGAGAACGATGCTCTCCATCGCCTCACCTACGGTAGTTTGGCGCCTCGCGGGTGATCTCGATGTCGTGGACGTGACTCTCAGAAAGACCCGCATTGGTGATTCGGACAAAGTCACAGTTGACCTTCATCTCAGCGATGGTGCCGTTGCCGGTGTAGCCCATCGACGAGCGCAGTCCACCTATCATCTGGTAGAGGGCGTTGTCCACCGGCCCTCTAGCAGGGACCCTTCCCTCGATTCCCTCGGGTACGTACTTGCTGGTGTCACCCTGCTCAGACTGGAAGTACCGCTCGTGCGCGCCTGCACCATGGCTCATCGCGCCCACGGAACCCATTCCCCGATAGACCTTGTACGAGCGGCCTTGGTAGAGGATTATCTCTCCAGGTGACTCGTCGGTGCCCGCCAGCACCGAGCCAACCATCACCGAATCGGCACCGGCGGCGATTGCCTTGGCGATGTCGCCGCTGTACTTGATCCCGCCATCGGCGATGACCGGGATATCGTGCTTGTTACAGACATCGACGACGCTTTGGACCGCGGTTAGCTGTGGCACGCCGACGCCGGAGACAATTCTGGTCGTGCATATCGAGCCCGGCCCTATACCGACCTTCAGCGCATCAGCGCCGGCCTCGATGAGCATCTCGGCGGCCGCGCCGGTGGCGATGTTTCCGGCGATAATCTGAGCGCCATCGGGTGCCTGTTCGCGAATCGCCCTGACTGCGTCGATAACACCGTGCGAATGGCCGTGTGCGGTGTCGACGACAACAGCGTCGGCACCGGCCTCATAGAGCGTCAGTGCGCGAGCGACTCCCTTGTCGCCGGTCCCGGTGGCCGCTGCGACTCGCAGACGGCCCTGTGAGTCCTTGCAGGACTTCGGGTTGTCTCGGCTACGCTGGATGTCGCGCACCGTCATCATCCCGGCGCAACGACCCTCATCGTCCACGACGATGAGTTTCTCGATACGGTGCTGGTGCAGGAGCTTCTTGGCGATCTCCGGGTCAGCGTGCTCGGGGACTGTGACGACATCTGTGGTCATCATGGTTGAGACTTTGACGGAGTCATCTGAGACGAATCTGATGTCGCGATTTGTGATGATGCCGACCAGAGCGTCTGAATCGTCGATTACGGGGAAGCCGGAGAAGCCGTGCTGGGACTTGACTGCTCTCAATTCGCCGATGGTGTTGTCTGGAGAGATGGTGACTGGGTCGAGGACGAGACCGGACTCGAAGCGCTTGACGCGATAGACCTCGGCGGCTTGCTCCTCCACACTCATGTTCCGGTGGATTACGCCGATGCCGCCGGCCTGTGCCATGGCGATGGCCATGTTGCTCTCGGTGACGGTGTCCATAGCTGCTGATACAAGTGGGATATTGAGTGGTATCGAGTTGGTCAGACGAGTCTGGGTGTCAACCCCGGCTGGAAGGACCGCCGATTCTGCCGGGAGCAGGAGGACGTCATCGAAGGTCAGAGCCTCAGGGATGTCGTCTTGTGCCATTAGGTATGGCCTATGGCATCGCTACTTGAACGATTCCGTAAAAGCGCCTGAATGTGCCCTCCGGAAGCTCGGAACAGTTCGAATTGTTGTCGGATTTTCACTCCGCTGTGATGGCTTCTTATGAGCAAAATTCGGTAGTGTAACCATCGACTTCAAAAACCCCTTCTGGCCGCGGCCGATAGAGGGAAACGGTATGCACGAACTCGTAATGATCGGCTGGCGCGAGTGGGTCGGGATACCGGAGCTAGAGGGCGAGCCGCTGCTCGCCAAGATGGACACCGGTGCGTGGTCCAACACTCTCCACGCGAGCGAAATCGAGGTCATCGAGTCCGACCTTGAGACTCAAGTCAGATTTCGCCTCAGCGAGGACGGTGGATGGGTCGAGCGCCCGCTTTCTGACTGGCGCCGCGTGCGCGACACCGGGGGTCACGAAACCATGCGTCCGGTCATCCGAACCACCCTCGAGATTGCGGGTATGGACTACGATATCGAGGTCTGCCTGAAGGACCGTTCACTGATGCGGCACAGGTTCATCCTCGGCAGGAAGTTCCTGCGCGAGCGCTTCTGCATACATCCAGGTAGACAGTGCATCCACTCGAGCAAGCGGACTCACCCCCGAGTAGTACTGGAATACTGATTTCACCAGTCCTCAAATGCATCCTCTTCCACGCCCCTCCATGGCCATGGCAGGGACAGAGGCACCGTATGACCCCGGCGAGCCTTCACCGTGGTGGCTGAAGGGACTGGCCATCTTCATGGCGCTGCTGACGGTGTACATGCTGTTAGCTGTCGCATCGGGCATTCTTTCTCCCATGATGGTCGATAGGCTCATGCCTGATGATTATGCAGAAATCGAGCCCTATCCAGAGGACGGGACGGATGAGGATAAGGCCAACTGGGAAGAGAATAAGGAATTCTGGGATTCCATGGTGGAATATACTGACGAGATGATGGGGGTGTTGGAATTCTCGGCCTTATACAGCGGTTTGCTAGCCATCATTGGACTGTTCTGCGTCCCAGTACTTTGGAGGGGTGATCGGGAACTTGGAATCAAACTGGTGGGGGCCTGGATAGGAATCAACTTCCTAGGTGGAATCGGGCTGATGTGGATGATGGCTAAGATTGGTTTCATGCCCGAATTGGATTATGGCCCTGAGGCGGAGGCGGTGAATATTGAGTTCTTTGAAACGTTGGCAATGATTGGCGGATGGGGGCAGATAATAATCTGCAATATTTGTTTCCTCGGGATTCTAGGCCTAGTCGCGAGCAAGTCCAAGCCTGCGACCTCCTTCGACATATCCTCTGGGTTCCGTCCCGACGAGGAGCCCCAATCTTGAAGCATCACCCATCTGTGGCATGATTATGGAACAGATGGTTCAAGGAATACTAGTGGTGAATACGGAAACGATACCGGGCATGATGATTACCGAGACTCTCGGGGTTGTCAGCGGCTCGACGGTCAGAGCGAAGAATATCGGCAGAGACATAACTCAAGGACTCCGGAACATCATGGGCGGAGAGCTCGTGAAGTACACCGAGTTGCTAGAGGAGTCCCGCCAAGAGGCGATTGGCAGAATGGTGGCAGATGCGATGTCACGAGGGGCCACCGCGATTGTGAATGTCAGATTCGCTACTTCAGCGGTAACTGCTGGTGCGGCGGAACTGTTCGCCTACGGTACAGCGGTTAAGACCGAGTAATCGGGGGTTTTTCGATGGCAGAGGGAGGTACCTGGCTGATAGTGGGTCTAGCCCTATCCCTTCCCTTCTTACTTCTTGCTCTATTCGGAATATTGTGGACGATAGCCTATCCAGTGATGCTCATTTGGGCTGTCCTATTCAGCACCAAGAAACTGAATCAGCAGATTGCCGACACAACGTCGAGAGAGGCCTTGCTACGAGATTCGCTCGGTCGCGACCCCCTCACAACCATTGACGGCGGCTATCGCACCGACATCACCTCAAGTGGGATTGTGTGGGCCGGAGTCGTCTTCGGACCCAGTCACTGGCATCTCCTGATTGGATACATCAACAACCTGATTGGGGGCTCGATTGACACGTTCCAGAAGGTAGTGTCTGCAGGGAGGGCTGAGGCCATGCAGAGATTGCGAGAGAGCGCCATAGCCAACGGATGGGATGATGTGATTAATGTTCGAATAGATACTGCAGATATGGCCCCTCAAGGTGGACAGGGGGGCGTCAAAGCAGTCGAAGTGTTCGCCTACGGCACTGGGGTCAAGTACGGCTAGGATTCGTTGTAGATTGGCGTCTCGTCTAGGTACATCGCCAGATCGAACAGCCACCACGAGATCAGGTCGAATGACTCCACGAGGTTCTGTACGCCGGTTCCGTTGTCGGTCACCATCATGTCGACCATCGTATCGAGTGTGTCGCAGGGCGCGTGGTAGCAGTCCGAGCCACCGGTGAGCGAGCCGAAGTCCATCGAGACCACGCCGAGCTGGTCTGCTATCCTCTCGTAGTCGCTCCTTCCCCTCTGTGACTCGTGTACCGATATGGAGAGTCTCTTCTGGTCACTCGAGTCCACGTCCTTCATCGAGGCGTAGCCCTCCGTGTTGTAGATCTCCCTGCCTAGGCGCAGAGCCTCGGCGATGTTATTGTTGTTGGAGCCGATCCACTCTGTCAGCCTGACCATGGGCCACTGCTCGTTAATCTGATTATCAGTCTCAGGGATGATGTCGACGACGAGGGTGTAGTACCCCGGCCAGTTGGTTCCCACTGCGTCCGCATTGAGATAGTTGGACAGAGTGACCCCTGTTGGGATGTTATCGATCCAGCTGTCTACGCCGTCGTAGCCGTTCTCCTCGTTGGACCAGAAGCACACGACGATGGTCCTGCGGTGATCGAACTGCGCGAGGCCCCGGGCCGCCTCTAGGACCAAGGCAACTCCCGCGCCATTGTCATGAGCTCCGATATGCGTACCGCCGCCCGGTGGGCTTCCAGCCTCGGCGATGTCGAGGTGCGCGCCGAGGACCAGCCACTCATTGGGGAACATCGTGCCCTCCTTGTAGCCACAGACGTTGACTGCGTACGGCGAGCTAGAGAGCCTGTATCGGTGGACTTGGGCGTCATACCCCATTCCCTGTAGTTCGTTCTGCATGAAAGATGCGGCCCGTTCGTATACCGGGTCGTAAAGCGTGAAGGGGCCCCAGCGATCGTTGTATCCAGAATCCGGGTCGGCGAAGAACTCCAGCCACTCGTAGACACTGAGCCCGTCGATGATACCGGTGCTGTGCAGAGCGCCTTCCTCTATCGTGTACCCCGACTCATTCTCCCTCAGCACCGGGTGCTCAAGGAAGGAGTATGCTGAGACATCGAATTCGCTCGAGTTGAACCACTCCTCCCAACTCTGGTTGGTCGCTCGCAGCGGCCAACTGTCGCGGCCGAGTTCGCCGAGAAGGAAATGAGCTGAGTGCAGGTTCGAAGGGGCCAGCATCTCGATGGTGGTCGTTCCCCCTCCGTCGAAGTCGAGGGTCGTCCCGTTGATGACGTATCCCGATTCGGCATCGATTACGAGGTAGGGCACATGCACGCTCATCGAACTGGAAGAACTGAACTCGACTGATTGGAAGTGCGCGCCAACCAGCACACCGGGGGATATGCTGAGGTCCTCGGATTGTATCGAGGATTCTTCCTCAAAGGAGAAGCATCCCGCAAGGGGAGTGGTTAGGATGACGAGGGCGATGCATATCGCTGGGATACGAGGCATCATCTGCGGATTGGCGCTGGCTGTATATCACTTGAGTCGAACAGGGCAGTTTCAAGACCGAATGTGCCTACGCGACCCTGCCCTGACACGGCCCCTCTGTGGGATGCGGAGTCGGGGGTGAGTGCATGCAGAGCCCGATAACGCGCATAGAGCCGAAGATAGCGGCGCGTCTGTCCAAGCAGAAGTACCAGCTTGTCGGAGAGCACGGTGGTGTCAAGGTCTGCCACTGGACCAAGCAGAGCCTGATCAACGACCGCTCGTGCTACAAGGGCACCTTCTACGGCATCGAGAGCCATGGCTGCATGCAGATGGCGCCCAACGTGGACACCTGCAACCTCGCCTGCACATACTGCTGGAGGGAGCCGCACTCGGACACACTGCACAAGATCGACGACGACCCGTACGAACTGTTCCTAGAGTCGGTCCGCGGCCACCGCCGCCTCATCACTGGATACGGGGGCAACCCGAAGGCCGACCCCGAGAAGTTTCGCGAGGCGCAGAACCCCAAGCACGTCGCCATCTCACTCAACGGCGAGCCCACGCTCTACTCTCGTCTGGGCGAGTTCCTCGACATCTGTCACCAGCATGGAGTCTCCACCTTCCTCGTGACCAACGGCAGTCTGCCCAAGGTCATCGAGAAACTCGACCCGCTGCCCACTCAGCTCTACGTCAGTGTTGATGCTCCCAACAAGGATATCTTCGACCGGCTGTGCAAACCCAAGTTCGACCAAGCAGCATTCCACAAGCTCGAGCAGACCCTCGAACTGCTGCCCAGCCTCGACACCCGCACAGTGTGCCGTCATACGCTCATCAAGGGCGAATCGCTAGGTTACCACGAGGACTATGCGCGCCTCGACAACATCGCCGACCCGGACTTCATCGAGGCAAAGGGGTACGTGTATGTCGGCAACAGTCGCAACAACCTCACCATCGAGAGCATGCCGTATCACCAAGATATTCTCGATTTCTCCAACCGACTAGCTCCACTTGTGGGTCGTGAGGTGCTCTCAGACCGCAGGGAGAGTCGCGTTGCTCTAATTGGCAGGGAGATGGTTCCAATCACCCTACCGGAGAAGGTGCGCGAACTACCCAAGGACCTCGGAATCGCCAAGCCGCAGCAGTACGTGCTGCCTCAGGCCTAAACCATCGGTCTACTCGAGCCGCAGTCGGGACAACGTTGCTCTTCGCTGTCGCCGTAGACGTGGAAGCAGGCTGGGCAGGTCTCTGCTAAAGTTAGATTCGACTTGCCCTCGACCTGCAGACGCTCCATGTCGACCCGCTCGAGATTAAGGGAGTCGCGAGAGATGTCGGGCAACTCAAATCGCCCCGGGCCGCCGATCTTCGCGAGCACGTCTGGGGGGAGGGTGACTGTCCCGGTATCGTCTATGATGAGTTCCCGGCTGCCTGAGAGGTCGGCGATGTCGACATCGGTGCCGTGCTGGGCGACGAATCGTCCATCTCTGAGTTCGAGCGAGCGTTCGCAGAAAGCAGCGACCTCCCTGTTGTGAGTTACAAGGAAGAACGAAACATCTTCCTCGTTGTGCAGCTTCGCGAAGAGTTCCAGCACCTCTCTGCTTGTAATTGGGTCAAGAGCGCCGGTTGGCTCGTCTGCTAGGATTAGTTTTGGTTCAGTGATTAGGGCTCGTGCTATTGCCACTCTCTGTTGCTCGCCACCGGAGAGTTCCTCGGGCATCCCACGGGATCTTTCTCCCATCCCAAGGCGATCCAGAAGTGCCTGCGCCTTGGCTCTGGCATCTCCTGGCAAGACCCCTTGATGACGAAGGGGCTGGGCGACGTTGTCTAGAGCGTTCATATGTGGTAGAAGATTCGAGTCCTGGAAGATGAAAGAGACTGTTTTCTGGCGCAGTTTCACGAGTTCCGTCCCAGTCAGCCTAGTCATCCTGCTACCTGCCAACTCCACCCCTCCAGCCGAGGGTTTCATCAGACCGCCGAGGCACTTCAGTAGAGTCGACTTGCCCGAACCAGATGGACCGATGATTGCCACGGCCTCGCCCTCGTAAACCGTCACGTGCAGACCGCGAAGAGCGACGACGTTGCCGTCCTCCGCCTTCGACTCGTAGACATGATAGAGTCCGTCAGCCTTGAGAATCTCCTTGTGTCCGTTCTGCATGCTACTCCCCCTTCAAGACCACAGCCAAATCCGCCTGCAATGCCCTGCGAGTGGTGTAGAGCAGTGCCACCATCACAGCAATCAGCACGGACGCGTTAACCAATGCAAGGTCTAGCCAAGGCCAGACGAGTTCTCTGCTTATCGGCGCGCTCTGGCCGAGGAACAACTGGAATATGAATCCAAAAATGCCGAAGAAGCCGTTGAAAGACTCAGCGATGGCTAGACCTAGTATGACCCCCAGTCCCATGCTCACAAGCAGAATAGCGAGAATCTCAAAGAGGACTAACCGAATGACCTGGTTGGGGCTAGCCCCTATCGCCTGCAGTATAGCCAGTTCACGCTTGCGCTGGGTCAGCACAAGCGAGAGGAATACGAAGGCGGAGGCCACCGAGGCCAGCGATGCCACAACGAATTGCAGGCTGAGCAGTCCGGGGGTACCGAAGCTCAGGCCACCATTGCGCTCGTTGTCCCTGTGAGCCGTCGACCAGTCCGATGCCGCCGTGACACCGTTTCCGTTGCCTATCTCGACACTGACTGTTCTGAGGGCGTCTGCGCAGTCCTCGTCGCTCTGGTCGCACAGCTCGAAGAACCAGCGTGTGGATGCGTAGGAGTCTGCAGTGGCGTTGCCAACGAGTTCTCGGTAGGTCGATTCGCCAATCACTATGGCCTGTTCTGCCTCAGAAGAGGAAAGACCTGGGACCCAACTGTGCCTTCCTTGGTATGTTACTGTGGATTCGGTAACGGTGGTCATCACAACCAACTCGAAGTCCGGACCCAGTTGAAAGTCGTACTCCGTATACTCAAAGGTCTGCTCTGAACCGGTTTCGAGGTCATCCAGTACGTCCCTAGCTGCCTCGCCTGCAGTGAATCCACCGTCTGACCAGCCAGAAACTATCGCGTCGATGTCATCCCCAGGAATCGCCTGTGTGTCCCATATCAGCGTGTCCTCGTGTCCGTCGAACAGTACCCATGTTCGAAGCAGCGCGGACTTTCCCTCAGGGTTTGCGAAGAGGTCGGCCACCGATGTCATCGAATCGATGTCGATGATGTCGCTGTCGCCAGTGCGTTGGATGGCGAGCATTACCTCGTCTCTAGCCTGCTGCTCGGTGACAGGAGAGTCGAACTGAACTTGTATGTCTGCACCCGTTTGAGCTGAGGTCGTACGTTCGTCTACGATTGTGCCGGTGTACCCCTGGACGGCGGCTAGAGTGACGATTGATAGAGTGAGAAGCATGATGACTGCGAGGCGATTAACTGACTCGCTAGAGCCGGATCCGCGCAGTCCGCGCCGGATGTCTGAAATCGCGGGTGACCATGACAGTAGCGCAGTCAGGATGTTCGGTCCAGCGGCGCCTATCCTACCGAGCACAAGAGCCCCTCCAATCCACAAGCAAAATGGCCCAAGCAGCAGCAGCAGCGCGTTCAAGATGAAGTTGGACACTAGGCCATCGGATCCGACTGACCCCCAACCCCCGTTGCTCTGAATC
>JAKUUP010000016.1 GCA_022447095.1 Candidatus Thalassarchaeum betae | reverse complement strand
CCGAATAGTGATGCCAATTCATCCATACCACTGGCTTGACTAGCAATCATGATATTAGGCGGATCACCCACCATGGATGCCACCCCTCCGGTATCAGAAAGAATCGCTTCAGCAAGAAGTGGAGGGATTGGGTTGATCTCCACTTTCTGACAAATCCTCAATGTCACCGGAGCGATGATGATGATGGCTGTAACATTGTCAATCACTAACGAGATTAATGTTGTAAATGTCCCCAGATAAACAACCAGCTTCCAAGGGTCTCCACCCGACATTTTTGCTGCTTTAATAGAGACATACTCAAAGAATCCTGAGATTTCTAGTAGCGCGGCGAAAATCATCATCCCCAATAGTAGACCGATGACATCAAAGTGTATCCAACTCAACATTAGAGACTCTAGAGAATGGTGACAAATCTCACCATACGTTGCGGTTGAATCAAAACCCAGATGGTGGAAAATGGAGGATGCATATTCCCCATCGGAGCCGAGGGTCACCGTCTCACACATCTCGAAGACACCCGTTGATAGGCCAAGGAAGAGCATGCAAACAACACCAAACCAAGCCGCGATGGTACGGTGGAGGTACTCCGACAGAATGAGTACGAAAGATACTACGAATACGGCTAGGACAACCTGTTCCTCGGACACCATGGCCCGGCGAGCCTTAACGCCTCTAAATAAGTGAGCATGCCGGCCTATCCTCACAGAGGATAGTTTTCTCGGATTAACTCCTACCTGACCAGAAAACCGCAGTGTTCCCTCTGCTGTGAACTAGTCTGGAGCCAGTGGCATCGGCGAGGCCTTCGAACGCCTGTGTCCTCTCGGAAGAGCCACTTAGCAAACCTCGGTTGGCCTTCGCCTTGACTACTCCTCTCTTACTGAGTTGGTCGCTCAACTCTGATACCACTGAGTCGGTGATTCCTTCCTTACCTATCCTGATGGTAACAGGAGTGGATTTGTCCTTCGCCTGACGGAGGATTGATTGAGGAATTTTTTCGCTAATCTTAATCACCCCTAGAAATCAGGTCCCGAGCGTTCTATCCTGCCGCAGTTCTCACAGGTAACGATGAGTTTGCCTCTCGAGATTCGAGTTCGTGCTGTGCGCCCTGGCATTAGGGCGGATTCACATCCTCTGCAGATTAGTCTAGAAGTGTCGGAGTCAGGGCGCTCGCCATGACGCTTGCCTATGCGGAGGATGTCCCGAGCAGCGGCATCAGCGAGCCGGGGGTCGACGGAAACTGAGTCCTTCAGTAGGGACGAGAGATCATTGACGGCCTTCAAGGCCCTTCCCTTCCTCTTAGCATCCCCTCTTCTGCTCCTACGGCGCTGCTTCGACATCTTGACCTCACAGAGCACCGGATAGGGCTTCCTCTATTGCCATGCCGACCTCATCGATTGAGTCGTTCCCATTGATGCTGATCAGTAGGCCCAACTGTGCGTACCATTCGGCCAAGGGGGCTGTCTGCTCATGATAGGCCGAGAGTCTTTTTCTCACAGTCTGCTCGTTGTCGTCCTCGCGTTGTAAGAGGCGTCCGGATACCTCGGGTGGAGGTGGATTGAATGAAACGTGGTAGATCTCTCCGGTTTCAGGATCCATCCTCCTGCCGACGATGCGCTCGACTATCGCATCGTCCGAGACCTCGATTGAGATAACAGCGGAGACCTCTGCCACCTCCGACAGGGCCTCAGCCTGGGGGATTGTACGAGGGTAGCCGTCGAACAGAACCCCTGATGATGCATCATCATGTTGCAGCCGCTCGACGATCAGTCCGGTGATGATGTCATCCGGGACGAGTAGTCCAGCGTCCATGTAGCTCCTAGATTCTGCCCCAAGATCGGAGCCGGCGGCCACGGCCGCGCGGAGCATATCGCCCGTAGATACTTGGGGCTTCCCAGTCAGTACGGTGATTTTGCCCGCCTGAGTGCCCTTACCTGCGCCGGGGGGGCCGAACAGTACAATCGAGCCGCTCCTCATCGGCCCGACGGGAGTGGCGTGGGTGATAAGTCAAGCGCAGCCTACGGCTTGTTCTGTTCCCACCACAGGTGGCCGTAAGCTACCCACTGTTCCATTGTCCAGCCCTCGGGGAGTCCGCCGAGCGGAAGCGGTGGGGACTCTTCGGAGGATGAAGGTGGCTTCAGAGACGGTGACGACTGGGCGATGATGGATTGTATCTCCTCGTCACTGACTCCGCCTGTCAATACCTCTCCCGAGACAGAGGTGTCCAGAGCAGCCGCCTTGCGCTCGGACTGGCTTCCGGCTAGAAGGGCAGAGCCGGGTGGAATCAACTCCTCCTCAGGTCTAAGCGTCGACTCAGAGGATCTGCGCATCCTGACGCCTGTGGCCACCGCCGAGCCCAGCAGAACGAGGAAGATGAGTGCCAAGGTCCAACTAGGTAGGCCTAGGTAATCAAGCAGGCCTCCGAGACCGCCACTAGTCGAGTCCCTAGACTTACTAATCCCGACCTGCAGAGTCCCATCAGTAATGGTAGCAAGACCGCCCTGAGAACCGGTAGCGTTTGCAACGAATGTTATCTCAGTCAGACCGTTTGCGGCGTCATCACTAGGAGTTGCTGATACTGTCACCACAGCAGATTCTCCAGCATCCAATGAGATTGTTTCCTGGCTTAGTTGGACATCCCAATCACTGGGGCCGATCGCCACTAGCAGCACCTCTGCGAAAGAGTTGCCGAGATTGGTAACTACTACTTCGAAGGTGTCGCCATCGGAGGAGATATCCTCGATTGAAGTCGATTCGCAGGATAGTCCGATCCATATCGAAGGCACAACCTCGACGGTCATCTCGACAGTGTATACCGAGGTCTCGCCGCCTGGGGTTGTTGCTTCGATGATGACTGAGACAATCTGTTCAAGAGGACCTGCTGGCAGGCTTCCCGGCAGGTCGATGCCCACTGCGATGGTTGCCTCTTGGTTCATCCCCATCGAGAAGTCCCTGCCGGACAGGAATCCTCCTGACCAGTCTGCAGGCAGTGTCCCCATTGTCAGGCTGATATCGAGTTCGATATTGCCAGTGTTGTGTGCGTGTATGTCTGCGGTCCCAGGCACTCCTAGAGCGATTAACATGGTGTCGTTCCATGATAGGTCAAGAGCCGCTATCTCCTGCACCATGAGGCGGGTGGCGTTGGTTACAGTAGGGCCGTCAGCGAGGGTCGTCCGTATGGTGATAGTGTTAGAGTCTCCCATCTCTGCAGCAGGGGGGACGATGGTGACGATGTAGACGGTCGTCGACGAGCCAGCTGGGATGGCAAATGCGATCTCCTCGGATTGCACGTTGGAGCCCTCGGTGAGCTGGATTGGCCAGGTGTTCAGGGATGAGAATCCCTGTACTATGAACTGCATCGGCACGTTGCCGTCATTGGAGACGACTAGTTCAGTTGTGACGACGTCGCTGTTCAAGACTGGGCGGGGCTGGGCGAGGGCCAGAGGGCCTAACGCGACTCCTTCGGAATCGAACAGTTCCGGAGAGAAGTCGAGACTCTCAAAGACCACGACGACGGTTTGCTCAGTTGTCTCCAGAGTCGGGTCATTGACTGAGGTGGTGATGCACTCGACATCCTCGGCGGTTCCTGCCGCAGGCTCTCCGTCTTGAGCAGAGGGGACTCTGATGCGAATCGGCAGTGGCAGGAACTGCAGACGGTTCAGCGGTTCAAGTGTCAGTTCGGAAGACTCGCTGTTGCCGATGTGTAGGGTCCAGCGCTCAGGAGTTTCGCAGCTAACTGTGTACTGCGTAGGGCCGTTGCCCGTGTTCTTGATGGAGAGCGAGAATACGGCGAAGTCACCAGGCTCGGCGCCCAGACCCTCCGTACCGGCGATTAACGTGAACAGCCCCTCAACACGTTCCACTATAGCTGTGAGTCTGATGCTGTGGGCTATAGTTGGGGCATTGGTATCGAAGAGATTCAAGTCAGACACGAAGGTCCCGGGGAGCGCGTAAACAGCATCATCTGGATTTGTGAGGTCAGTGTCCATGTCCGACATGTTTAGGGTGACTACGATGCGGTCACCTTCCTCTCCAAAGGGAGCTAGGGTCCACGGTCCGGTCTCGTTAACCAGCTTCCACCACTCGTCCCGAGGCTGGTACATGACGCCGTCATTTTCCAGCCTCTGCACTGGCGAGACGCTTAGTCCGACCGATATCTGCGAGGTTCCCTCATTGCGCATCTCAAGTTCGAACAGCACCCAGCTACCTGTCCTCGGATCCAGTGTGCGGGTCTTGGCCTGACTCAACTCAGCCGGAGTGCTGGGCACCGTGCCATCCTCCATCAAGGGCGTGAGTCTGACGCCTATCTGCGAGACGTTGATGTGGAGGAGAATGCGATTGTTGTCGACACCGTTAGACTCGTCATTCAACTCGTTGACCTCTGATGTCGAGTCCAGCCTCAACTCCAACGTGTGCAGGCCAGTAGTGGTGAAGGCGTAGGGGAATGACAGTGAGTCCAGCATCCCTCCGCCCAACGAAGATTGCTCAGAGGTGTGTATGATGACTCCGTCAGTGATGTCCTCAATCTCCACCGAGTAGGTTCCAGTTGGCGCTGCGGCCTGATTTTTCCAAGCGGCCTCGATGAGGAGGGTGTCGCCTTGCAGGGGACTCTCTACGGAGCTCGACAGGGAGCCCTCAAACACAGTCAGATCCGACTGCTCCAACTCAGTGGCCAGTCCGGTCAGCACGATAGCGTAGTCCTGCAACGTCCCTCCAGCGTGGCCGACCTCGACAGTCCAAGTGCCGATTCCGGAAATCGCGCCGTTGTTCGTGGGAAGGCGTACCCTCTCCACGTTGTTGAGTCGGTCCTCGCTGCCGCCGCCCGGGGCACTGAACCCATTGGAGAAACTATTGCCGACGTAGACAGTGCCGTTGGGTGAGGTCACCCTCAGGTCGAGGTCGTTGACCAACCTAGGTGCGCTTTGGTTGGCAACTGCCGAGCCTTCCCTGTCGTTCCATACTAGAGTGATGTCCAACCCCATCTGAGCTTCGACGGTCAAGTCAAAGGTGTAGAGGAAACTGTGTCCTGGCAGTAACTCCCTCGTGTAGTCATAGAACACTGGAAGTTCGGTCGACAACAATTCGTCTTGGTAATAGACAGTAGCGGTTGGATAGAGGCTTTGCTGCAAATCGATTTGCCCCCATCCCTCAGCCGGATTTGGGATGTCGGCTGTACCGATGTCCTCGGCCCCGTTAATCAGGATGGCTCGGATCAGGTCAGAGCGTGGCTCGCTAATCCCTACGGACTCCCTGAGGTACTGCCGGACCATGGTGGCCGCGCCTGCAACGACTGGAGTTGCCATCGAAGAGCCGTTGAGAGTCATGTACAGAGGGGTGGTACCATCACTGTGAGTGGCGCTGGAGCAAGAACCACCGTTGGCGAACTGGGCCTCCTCGGCCCTAGCCGAGCAGATCGACACACCGGGAGCGACTAGGTCAGGCTTGATGCGCCCGTCTAGAGTGGTTCCCCTAGAGGAAAAGCCGGCTACGGCACCTTCGGCCGTGCTTCCGTAAGCACCCGTTGTAGAGGCCCCCACTGTCAGGACGTTCTTCGCGGTGCCGGGAGGCGTGACGCTGTTCGCGCCACTGGAGCCTAAGTCGCCTGCGGAGAAGAGTACTAGGAACCTAGGGTAGTCCACGAGGAAAGAGTCTGCGGACCTTGAGTCGGAACTGTACTCGCCGACCAGATTCTCGTTGCCCCAACTGTTGGTCTGGATTCGCGCGCTGTTCTGCCATGAGTGGCTGAACATATCGTAGAGCGAGCCCCAGCGGGCAAGCAATCCGGAACTGTCAGCCTCAAGTTGGTAGAAGTGGAAAGTCGCGGCAGGGACCATACCCATCGTGGCCGAGTCTCCCGAGCCGTCTCCCAGAAGGGTCGCGGTCACGTGAGTGCCGTGCCCGCTGTTCCTGTCCAGATGTGAGTTATCAGGGCCAAACTGGTCGTAGATGGCACGGATGCGATTTTCGAAGTCACCGTGGTCGCCATCGAGCCCGGTGTCAGAGATGGCTAGAACTTCGCCGCTGCCGTTCAGTGTTCCGTTAGAACTCAACAAAGTTGCGTCGATGCCTCCTATGGTACGTGCGTTGTCGTTGTGGATGATGATTTGCGAGGCTGAGCCGATATGGAGTATCCTGCCGTCCATTGCGAGTACTGGTATCCAAAGGGCATCGACTGAACGGGGTTGGCACAGGTAGGCGTCACAGACACCCCGGGGGCCAATCTCCCCCGAAATCAACTCGAGGTCTTGTGAAAGGGCCGCAAGTTCGTCGAATCTAAGGTCGGGTGACGGAATGATATCGAGATCCACTACGATCCCCTGACGGCCTGCCAGCGGAACCAATTCCGAAGAGACTCTCCAAGCGATAGGTAACTGGCCTATCCACCTAACGCTGGACATTTTGCCAAGTTCGTCGATTATGCCGTGAACGCGCTCGGGGTCCACGCGGATGACCAATGTGTCGTCGGGGACGACATCGATTACAGCGAGGCCCAAGTCGGAAAGAGAACCTTGCAGCGCACTAATGTCCGCGCTGTTGGACTGAACCAAGATCATCCCAGTGCGTTGCATGGCAGATGGGTCGTACAGGCTCTCGGGGCCGAGTGGAATCATGTCCACTGCCGGATCAAACGAGCCGAACGGAGAGTGAATCACCCCAGAGGCCTCTCGCAAGGGATAAGTCGAAGCGGTGGCGAGAGATATCGAGGTCCATGAATGGTGTTCGTTTGAGGCTGTATCATCTATCTTGGAGACCGGTGTTCCTGCAACGTCAGAAGCGCTGGCCATGACCCCTCCCCAGGTGGAGAGTAGGAGTACAGAGAGTACGGTAATGACCGAGCGTACGCTAGTCATGCATAACAGCCGACTCACGGGGCCTTTTTGACCATTCATGCTGGCTGTACGCGCGCGCTCGCGACCGTGAGCAGTTCTCAGATGCCGTAGTAGTCCGAAATTGCCTTGTCGGTCTTGGCCACCGAGGTCCGCCAGTTAGGCTCCGTGCCCATCAGCGCGCGGATGCAATCAACGTTCTCGGGGATGACATCGCTCTCTTGGTGGATGGCTTGGAAATAGTATAGTCGGTCACCGACCAGCCTGACTCCGTCCTCCCAGACAAAAATCTCATGCAGATCGCCCCACTTGCGGCCTATGTCACGTGCCATTTCCATGATCTCGGCAGTGGTAGTAATGCGGTTTGCCTCACCGTGCATGACGATGACTCTAGGCGTTCCCCTCCACATCTCAACTATCGACTCTGTAGTCAGTCCGTGGCCCTCTGGTAGGTCGGCGATGATGGCGTGGACGTGCATCAGAGTAGTGGGCACGGCGACCGCTAACGAGTTGATTTCGATTTCAGGCTTGACGGTCATGACGTCTGGGCCGTGGTGACTGGGCACCTTGAGAACGGGTTTGATGGCGTTTATGGGGCCCTTCTTCGAGTCCCCCGGGTCAGCGGCCCGACGAATCATTGTGCACTCAACCTTGAGTGAGCCGCAGTGATCATAGAGTGGGATCAGTGTGCGCGAGAGTCCGGTAGTATTGCATGAGACCACGCGGGAACCATCTGAGTCGAGGTTCTCATCGTGATTAGCGCAGGAGGAATACGACAGCCCGGTCAGAGAGTGCTTCTCCCCGCCTTGGAACAAGTGCTTGATGCCTGCAGCCTTGTATTTCGCCAAATTGTCGGTACCCATCTTGCCTGGTGAGCAGTCTACGACGATGTCGGCGATAGAGAGGAGTTCGGACAGCCCGCCGTGGCACTGGTAGCCACCTGAGGAGAACGAGGAGATGCGTTCGGGGTCGTCGGTCGTGCAATACAAGGGGAATCCCTTCTTTGCAGCGAGTTCGCAACCGAAGCTGGGTCCAGTCTTGGTGACGCCGACGACAGTCATGTCATCTTGGGCGTCAACTGCATCGGCGACTCTTTTGCCTATTGTCCCATACCCGTTAATGGCGACTTTGATCAAACCAATGACTCCGCAAAGTGCCGCTCTCGGCGATTTGTCGCCCTTGACTGCCCTCTATCAACATGACCCTTGTCCCGCAGGTCGAGAATACACGTCTAAGCACCCTCGCGGAGCTTCACTGCCCGTCAGAATGAAGACTACTAACACTACGTCCGAGCAGGGAGGGCCATGCGCGAGGTCACTGTGAAGAGCATCAAACTCAATCGAGACCTCGATGGAATGCTCTCTGAGGCCCTTGAGAGGGATCTCCTAGTCAGGATAGGGTGGGGGCGCGGAGGTGACGAGAAGCCCAAGAAAGGAGAGATTGGCGCCATCACGCATCTGCCACCGAAATCCAGAGTCCTCCTACTTGGTGACCTAGGCGAGTGTGCTGGGGCAATGAACCGCGGCGGCACCTTCACCCTTCAGGGTTCAAGCACGTCGATGCTCGGGGCGTTCCAGCAAAACGGTCGTATCGTAGTCGAGAAGGATGTCGGTGATCGATTGGGGTACATGATGACAGGTGGGGCAATCACAGTCCAAGGCTCAGCCGGTGACGAGGCAGGAGCAGGTATTTGCGGAGGCACTATCCTCGTGCGCGGGCATGCCGGCAAGATGGTTGGAGCAGGGATGAGAGGAGGTACCTTGGTCGTCCTAGGCTCTGTTGGCTCCGAGCCGGGAATAGGAATGACCGGCGGTCGAGTGGTCATCGCAGGCAGTTGCCCGCCGCCGGGGGAGGGAGTGTCCATGCGAGGTATAGAGGCCTCCGAGATTTCGCAACTGTCAGAGCACCTCGAGCCCTTGGGTCTGACTTTGGAGGAGGATGCACTTGTTCTGGTCCCATCAGACTCGGCACCAGCTGTGGCCGAAAGTCCCGAGGTATCAGTCGCCGAGGGTTTTGAGAGTGTCGCTCTGGTCCCGTCTACCTCCGAGCGACTGACGGAACACTCCTCCTTGGACCCCTACACCCTCCTGATGCCTCTCGGCTCGGACGAAGGTGGCGTGCTGTTCCCAGTACCTTGGCTGGTCGAATGCGAATCGGCCTACGAGTGGGAAGTAGGAATGGCAGCAGAGCAACCTGCTCTGGTCAGGTCTTCGCCGCGTGCGTGTGATTTGCTGCTGATCGGAGATTCGGGGCTTGTGGACTGCGCAACCCTCCTAGCGGGATGCTCCGGAGTTGTACTCGACCTAGCGAGCCTGCCGCCACTCAACGACGCCGAGATAGAGGCAGTACTGGTATCGATAACAAGTAGGATGCAGCCAGACTCTCTCGTGCTGCTTCGCGACTGCGTCGACAGGGTTGACCACCTGTTCAGACTGGTGGTAGATCTGGACCTTGACGGTGCGGTAATCGACGCGGCATCTCCTGGAGGGGGGCGTGCGGCATCGGCGTTGCCTAGAATCGGTCTTGCCGCTAGAGCGATGAACCTGACCGAGCAAGGGCGCCAACTGCTGATAGAACTCGACGAAGCGCCGAGCGCCGAGGACCTATTGATTGTAGTCGCGGCAGGATGCTCTATCATCGTGGCGCCACCTCCAGAAGAGGGTTTTGAGGAACTCCTTGTCTGGCTCGATTCCACCCTTAGGGGGTGGATGCGTGAGCTCGGTGTGGACGGCCTAGAGAAGGTCACCCGCCGCAATCTGCGCGCTTTGGACTACGACACGGCGGCTATCAGCGGTCTGCGCCTCGTTGGTTACGATCGACCGCTGCCGATGTGGCTAGGCAACTGAGGTGAGAAATGCCTACTCTAAATCTCCAGCACGCGCTCCTGAGATACATACAGGAAACCAACGGCGCTGGCCACGATGGAGCGGGGTGGTCCGACTGGCTTCCAGCAATCGGATGTCCTGTGGAGAGCAACAATGATAGCGCCGTCGAGATCGAGGTATTTCCCGACCGTCCCGATCTTCTCAGCCACGAGACGATGGCGAGAGCGGCTCGCTCGTTTCTCGGCTCAGTCGTCGAGGACCCTTCTATGGAAGTCTCAGACAGTGGTATCGAGATGACAGTGGATGCGTCGCTGGCCGAAGTCAGACCTGTGATACTCGCAGCTGTCGTGAGAGGAGTGAACACCGGAGAAACTAGTGCGGAGAAGGGCGAGTTCATCCAGTCTCTGATGGACCACCAAGAGAAGTTACATCTGACTCTCGGTAGAAAGAGGAAGTTTTCATCGATAGGGGTTCACGACCTGTCGACCTTGGTTGCACCGTTCAGAGTGGTCACAGTCCCTTCATCCCATTCCTTCGTGCCTCTGGCTATGACCGAGGAAATGAGTATTGAGCAGATTCTCGGCGAGCACCCCAAGGGGATGGAGTACGCCCACCTCATGGACGAGTTGGACTCCTTTCCGGTGATTCTAGATTGCAATGACGACATACTCTCCTTCCCGCCGATCATCAACGGTGACCATACCACGGTCACCGAGATGACGACCGACTTCTTCATCGATGTCACTGGGTGGAGCCAGAGGGCCTGCGAGGCCTGCCTGATGCTTGTCTGTCTCTCACTTGCAGAGAGGGGGGGAAGTGTACAGAGCGTTCGCGTCACCGGTCACGACGGCGTTACTACCTCTACCCCCCGGGGTGATGCACGCCATCATCGTATCCCGCATCGCCTGATACAGAAGGTGCTGGGCCTCGACCTCGGCTCTGACGAAATCGCAGCCGCACTGACGAGGATGGGAGGCCAGCTCGTCGAGTCTAGGACTGTCACCGATGGAGTAAACTCGGTTGAGAGATGGGCCGACTGCGCCGTCGGGGAGCGCGAACACGTAGTAGTGATGCCACGATGGCGTAGCGACATAATGCACCCCATCGATATCGTCGAGGATATCGCCATAGGATACGGCTACGACAACATGCCCGAACAACTACCTACTGTGCATCTAGATGCTGTTCCTCTGAAGTCATCCCACTTGAGGCGCAGAGTGAGAGCGAGCCTTAGGGCGCTTGGTATCCAAGAGACTCAGAGCCTAACTCTATCCAACGAGAGGGACCAGTTTGAGCGTATCAGATGGCCACAAGGCGGGGGTTTGGCGATTATCGCGACCCCTATCACCGTCGACCATACTATGCTGCGCCAGTACATGCTTCCTTCGCTGATGACACTGCTAGCAGCAAACCGACACCATGAATTGCCTCAGAAGGTGTACGAGTTGGGGACTGTGGTTCGCGACTCGGATAACGCTACGAGAGTCGCGTGGGCGTGCGCTGAGGTCGGAGGTGGGTTCACCGCCGCCAAGGGAATCACCCAAGCTCTCCTCAGAGACATTGGAGCAGAGGCAGGTGATATCCACTTTGAAACGGTCGACCATCGAGACGGGCCATGGATAAGCGGTAGAGGGGCTAGAGTCATGGTGTCCAACGAGGAGATTGGTCAGTTCGGAGAGATCGATCCAGCAGTGAGTCATGAGTTCGGACTCAGGTCGCCTATTCAAGCAGGAGAGTTCGATATCGACGCCATAAGCCGGCTGATACCGGACCCAGTACTCTGAGCCCGTTTACTTCTTCTTCGGACTATCGCCAAGAAGCGCCATCGCGTCCTTGAAGCCCTTGTCGTCG
This sequence comes from Candidatus Thalassarchaeum betae, assembly GCA_022447095.1. Taxonomy (GTDB): domain Archaea; phylum Thermoplasmatota; class Poseidoniia; order Poseidoniales; family Thalassarchaeaceae; genus Thalassarchaeum; species Thalassarchaeum betae_B. The sequence continues at coordinate 24,159 of JAKUUP010000016.1, read as the reverse complement.
AGATGACTGCGGTTAGTCATCGTCTCCATGGATGGGTCGTCCGCCTTCCTCTCGTACTCGACGACTTTCCCGGACTTAGGGGGCTTTGCCTGACGCGGTTCGGCCGCCTTCTTCCCGAAGGGCCACACCGGTGTCATGTACATGCAACAGCACCACACACCATCAACACTTCGCAGGATTCACTATCGAAAGAGAGTAGGGATAAAAGAGTGAGAACGACGAGAGTAGCCCATGAATGAGCGTCGGTTAGCCACGATTCTCATTTTCTTACTGATTGCGTCCAACCATTCGCCGAGCACCTTGGATTCACCGATTGGAGACGCAAGTTCCCCCCCTAAAACGAGTGCTCTTAACGTGCTGATGCTCGGCAATTCCTATACCAGTCAGAACGATCTCGCTTCAAAACTCGATAGTATCCTCGCCGATGGGGGAGAGAATGCTGAAGTCTCCGCATTGACCGGTGGAGGATTGAAACTCTACGAACACGAAGGCCGTGCTAGGGAAAGTGGCAATCAGTGGAATTTCTCACTCAATGAGCCGAATGATTTCGTGATTCTTCAAGACCAGAGTCAGGTCCCTTCATTCCCAACAAACTCCGAATACTGGCAGGATAGTCGGGACGCTGCTATTTACCTTAATCAGCGTGCCTTGAGCTCCGGTGGAAATACGATTCTGTTCATGACATGGGGTTACAAGGATGGCGACTCAAACAATCAGTGGCGAAACCCGGATTATCCTACGATGCAACTTCATTTGCAGCAGGGGTACGAGATGTATCTTGAGAATATCACGATGCAATCGGAACCCGCCTTCATCGCACCGGTAGGTTTGGCGTACAAGCATCTGTACGACGCAATTGCCAATACGGGAGTCGATCCAAGCGCTGGCTCGACTCCATTCTCAACTCTGTATTCTAGCGACGGCTCGCATCCATCAATAGATGGGACATATCTCTCCGCATGCGTTTTCCACGCTGTGATCACTGGTGAATCTCCGGTAGGACGCACCTATCCAGGGCAGATCTCCCCTACAAGAGCGCTTGAATTGCAGGAAACCGCTGCTGCAACTGTGTTCAACGAGACTGCTGACTACATTTACCCATTCGACATCGAACCCCCGGGCATCGAATTCGGTCCGGATTCGGGTTCGGTCTTTGACATCGATCCAGGTAACACCATCGGACTCAATTTCAATTTCACCAACCACGCCGAGGTCGACAACACAGCGCTCGTTGATATCAGCGGTCCCGAAGGTTGGTCGATCGGGTGGTCGAACTCCGAGCCTCCTGAGGTCGGCCACACCTACGATGCCCCCTCTGATACCCCTCAGTGGGTGGGGTTCTCCATCACTGCGCCAGAAATCTCTGAGGGCTATCCACTAGCCGGATCTCTTCATGGATTCAGCATGCGACTGACCACGGGCTCCGATGGTATGCGTGATTGGTATAACTTCTCTCTGGAGTACGGTTTCTACCACGCTGCCACTATTGATGAGGGCGGCGGTAATGCCTCACTCCCGCCTAGCGAGGTGATTGACCTGTTTGTGACAGCAAGGAACCTCGGCAACTCGGTGCGCGACCTGGAAATCCAAATCGCGCAGACAGATGAGAATGGCTCCCAGACTGGCATTGCAGGAATGGCATTCTCCGATGGTGGGTGGGCGGCAATAATTCTGAACAAGGCACAGTTGGTCGCGATGTCACCGAACGGGTCGGGCGAGGTCCATCTACAGGTCCAGTCACCCAATCGTTACCCTGGGACACTGTTCTTCGACATCCGAGTTTGGAGCACTGCGGCCCCTGATGAGGTATCTACTGTATCCCAGAGAGTTAGTATCATCCCGCGCACTGGCGGTGTGCTTACTCTCGTCGAAAACGAGTGTACAGGTGACATTCTCCCCGGAGAAACTTGCCATGGTTCCTTGCGTATCGAGAACACTGGAGACGTGTTGTCGACTTTCGATTTGGTGTTCGGCCAGACTCCTGAATGGCTCTCTGTCGAATTGGCGCATTCGCAAATCACTCTGGGCCCAGGGCAGTCGATGAGCGGCATAGTCATCTCTTGCACGGTAGCAAACGGGACTCCTGCCGATCTAGTCGGGGGATTAATTGTCGGATTGTGGTTGGATGACTGGTCCCCGAATCAACTGGAATTGGAGATATCAGTAGGTGAGATATACAATTGGTTGGTCGAGAGGGTGTCATCGGAACTCGGAGAGGACAACAACCTGACTTCGTACTGGACCCTTACTAATGCTGGCAACGAGCCGGATGGACTAGTGGTCAATCTGGATGTCAATCTGGCTACAGAGTTCGGCTTGATTCCTCCCGAAGGGGCTTCAACTGGTACCGAATCCAGCTCCCCTCGCTCCTTTGAGATACTGGACGTGCCCGTAGGCGGATCGGTTAATTTCAGTGCCTGGATGGTTGTACCGCTGGAAGCTCCCGTGGAGACCACCGTCGTGCTGACGGTCGAGGTGCGCTCGATGCGCGAGCCCGACATCTCGTTCACAGCTGAAGACTCAGCACTAGTCCCTGCTACCTATGTTCCTCCGCCAATAACTACGGAAGGCGCTTGGAAAGGGGCGCTGATTGGCTGGCTTGAGGTGTGGCACGAATTCATCCTGATTGCCATCGTGGTCATCGCTGGTAGCATCGGGGTTGTCATAGCAATACGGATCAGGAAGGAGCGCGAACTGGCCTTGAGAGGGCCGGCTCCTCCTGTGAAGGAGAAGGCAGAGGACTGGATGTCCAAATTTGAGGAAGGCAGCGAGAAGCCTCCCGTGATAGTGGAGAGCCCACAGGTGGAAGCGGAGGGTTTTGCTGCAGAGTTCTTGGAAAAGTCCGGAGGTCCGTCGGAAAAGCCTCGTGTCGGACCGGACAAGGAAGTGGTGGATTCCGCCAGTGAAGTGCTGGACAAGTACCAGACAGAGGATGCGATAGACACGGCCATAGAGATAGCAGAGGAGATGGCAGAGGGAGAACTGCCGCATCCCAGCAACGTGATGCTCGACCCTGCAGAGGCAGAGTCTCGCAAGGTAGTGCCCAAGAAGCATAGAGATGATGATGGTCCGTCGGACTACGAATTGGAGTTGTGAGTGCGCTGTGCACAGGTGTGGACGAGGCGGGCAGAGGCCCGGTCATCGGCCCGATGGTGGTCTCCGCCATTTGCATACCCGAAGGTGACAGGGGAGTCTTGGAGAGCATCGGCGCACGCGATTCCAAAGATCTCAGCAGTCGACGCAGGGAAGACGTGGCGAAGCGTATTCGCGCAGAAGCCGAAACCCGCGGGTGGGGAATCGGCCTCGTGGTCTGTGAAGCTAGCAGGATCGATTCTAACAGTATCTCTTCGGACTTAAATAGCCTTGAGATAGAACTCTTCGGCGAAGCCATAGAAGCAGCTTCACCCCGAGAGAGTGAGGGAAGGATCATGGCCGATGCTTGCGATGTCGACGAAAAGCGCTTCGCAAGGAGACTGGCCTCTCGACTCGGAGATGGCTGGTCCTCGTGGCAGATAGTCGCGCGCCACGGCATGGATGCTGACGACAGAGTAGCTGGGGCTGCGAGCATACTAGCCAAGATTGAGCGCGACGCCGAAGTGGCCCGACTGGAGTCGGGACTGGGGATTCGTCTCGGCTCGGGATACCCATCTGACCGGATTACCCGTCAGGCCGTACGAGAACTGGTCTCAGGTGGGTTGCCGCACGACTGTCTGCGGTGGAGTTGGTCCACAGTCTCGGATGCGTGGCAAGAGTTCCACGAAGGCCCGGTTCCAGTGAGGTCTGCCGACGAGGCAGCCACCGTTCAATCGTCGCTCGACGAGTGGTCGGCACACGAAGCGTGAAATGCTGCTTTTCGGCGGTCTCTACGGATATCATGGCCGATTCCGCCGATTGGGACCCCGATATCGTCTCGACTGTGCGCAAGTACGCTCTGCAGAACGCGGTTGAGTACGGCGGAGAGGGACGGTCCAGCAGCGTGCTAGGTAGATTGCTTTCTGAGCGCGGGGATTTGCGTCAGATGGCTAGCGAACTAATGCCTCTAGTAGATGTCGAAGTGGCTGCCGCAAACTCACTAGCGGCGAGCCAGGGGGTAGGCGCTGTGCGAGCCGAGCTCGAGCAGGCTGCTCCAGAGGCGCTCAATCGTGAGAAGCACCAGAAGGCCGTAGGGTTGAGGGAATTGCCAGGCGACACTTCCCAAGGCGTCGTCCTGAGATTCGCACCCAATCCTAACGGGCCGCTGACGCTGGGGCATTCCAGAGGCGTTGCAATCAACTCCGAGTACGCGAGGGTGTACGATGGTAAAGTGGTGCTACGCTTCGATGACACAGACACCAAGGTCAAGCCACCGATTGCTGATGCATACGACTGGATCGCTGACGAGTATGAATGGCTGGCAGGAAACCCGGCCGACATCGTTATCCGCGCCAGTGATAGGATGCCGGTCTACCTTGAGTATGCAGAGAGGATGATTGCCGGAGGTTTCGGCTATGTATGCCGCTGTAGTTCGGTGTCGTTCAAGAATCTACGCGAGAACAAGCAGGACTGCCCCTGCAGGGACAAGGATGTCACTGAGAGCCTGTCCGACTGGAAGGCGATGAACGCTGGAGAGATGGAGGAGGGTGATGCAGTGGTCAGGGTGAGGACGGAAATGACTCTGCCTAACCCGGCTCTGCGCGACTGGCCTGCCCTGAGGATTCAGCACGCCCCTCATCCGATGGTCGGTGATCGCTACAAGGTGTGGCCGCTGCTTGACTTTCAGAGTGCCATCGAAGATCACGAGCAGGGAGTGACGCACATCGTCAGAGGTAAGGATCTGATGGACAGCACGCGCAAGCAGACTCTGCTCTACGAACACTTCGGATGGACTTATCCAGAACCACTGTACTGGGGACGTGTAAAGGTCCACGAGTTCGGCGGATTTTCCACTTCTGGTATGCGCGCCTCGATAGAAGCCGGAGAACACTCTGGCTGGGGCGATGCCCGCCTGCCTACTCTTCGGGCGCTTCGGAGGAGGGGTTTCACGGCGCAATCGCTCCGGGACTTCTGGATCGATCTCGGATTGACCCAGAAGGATATTTCGATCTCCATGCAGACGATCGAGGCATTCAACGCCAAGCGAATCGACTCCTCAACCGAGCGACGCAGTTTCGTCCGTGAGCCGGTGACACTCTCCTTAGACAGCAACTCAGCCACAGACAATCCAGGCTCGCGGGTTTCCGTACAGAAGCACCCAGACGGCACTGTTGGGGGTTTCCGTGAATGGAACTTGGGAGATTCAGTTGTTGTCCAGGTCGCTGATGCTGAGGTCGGCAGCATCCGACTGAAGGAGTATGCGGATATCAGGGTGTCCGGAGAGTCAGCAGTGGTCGAGTCTTATGGTAGGTCGGACAACCGGCCCGTAGTACATTGGCTGCCTCTTGAGATGGGGCGTGAAGCCAAACTGCATCGACCCGAGGATGGTACCATAATCTCCGAGAGAGGTCTGCTAGAGGACTTTGAGTTGGAAGTCGGAAAGGTCTACCAACTCGAAAGGGTAGGCTTTGCCAAACTTGAGGAACTTCCTGAAAACGGCCCTGCAAGCCTTCTTTGGCTACATAGATAGGTCGGTTCGGCGCCTACGGCGCCGCCCACGCGAACCGCGCGAGTGTGGTCCCGTGAGGCGGCGGATTCAAGGGAGACTGGCCGGCCACGAGGACTGATGTCGCATCGACGCGGACCCGGCGCCCTTGCTCTGGTGGCGCTGATGTTGGCCATGAGCATGTCTCCGATGGCGGTAGTCGCTCAGGATGAGGTTACGTGCTGCAACTCCGCCGACTTCAACCTCTACCTGATGGGCGAGGCTGACGTCGGGACGCTCTCGCCGTTCGAGGGGGACTTGGAGGAAGATGTGGATGATTCCGAGTCGACCTTGGTTACTCCTTCTATCCTCGGCGAGATTAATATTGGAACATGGGGCGTAGTCTGGGGCATTGAAGGCAGTTACCCCAACGCTAGCTGGGACTTTTGGATCCCCTATACTGTCGAGGGTGCCGTCGGCGTGAACATCAACTCGACCCTAGAGGTGAAGATTGGTGGCTCTTTCTACGAAGGCACTTCCGGTATCGACCCGTATCTTACCGGTTCTGGTGAATTACAGATCACCGTGGAAGTCGACCAGGGAGAGGTGCGCGACGGTGATTTGATTGAACTCACTCTGACTGTTCGAAGCCTGATGTTCGCACAGCCTGGAGACGAGGCCGGAATCAGATTCTTCTGGGGCTCAGAGGAACACGACGCACACGTCTCGATGAGATTCCCTCTGGTTGACATCGAAATGAAGGATGCGAGCGTCCTCGGGCGGCTGGTCTATTTCCCCATCGTCCTCACATCAGGCTTCGATGACCGCATGTGGTCTGGTTCGACCGGGGGTATTGCGGTGCAAAACGCCGATGTCAGCCAGATGCCGATAGCGACGGGACTGGACAACGGAGTTGAAGTGACCTTCGTTTGGGAGGTGCCGGAGACCTCGGAAGGGGGCAGTGTACGTGTAGACTTCCACCTCATACCGCAGAGCGGATTACGAATCGATACCAGTCGCACCCATGAAATCACCATCGGCGAGGACACCGGCAACACTGGAGGCTGGTATCCGGCGAACGAACCACTACGAACCGGTGGCTCCTCACTGGACCTCGACATCGAGGCGAAGTGGGACGGATACAAGATAGATCGCGAGGTCATTATCAGTTTCGACGGAGCGATGTCTCAGTGGATGCGCTGGGGCTTGGACAACATCGGCAATCAGAGTCTCAGTTCCAACAGTTGGTGGCGCAACCTCAACTCGTACTCCGACTCGGTGCCATCTGCGGACAAGCACAACGGTAGGGTCGATGATTCCGAACTCCTCGCGCTGCAGGGACACCTTACCGGTTCTGCATCTAACCTGCGCTCATTCTTGTCTAACGGCCTCTCACTCGAAGTCGAGGCAATTGTCGGAGTCAATCCGATCGACCTCGGGCCGACCGAGATAATCATCGACATGGGCGGCACGAGGGCATTCAGCGCCGATGCCATAGACATCGTCATCGAAACTTCCTACAGCACCGAAAGCGGTGAGAGGCAGGTTCTGGTCGAGACCTTCGTGCGCTCCTCGCTTGAGGAGTACTGGACCGAAGTCGATCTGGATGCGGAAATCAGAGCCACCATGCTGGAGGACCTAGGTGCCGTCTCTGCCGATGAAATCGAGTATTCTCACCGGCGATGGTTAATTGTCGAAGTGATCACCATCGACCAGCCAGAACTCGATCCGGAATTGGATTTCAGACTGGAGTTTCAACCTTCAGGCAACACCATGTTCAGCTCTCTGTTCGGTGCGATGTTCTGTGTCTTGATACTCTCAGGTGCCCTCGGACTGGGCTTGTTACTGACGAAGAATAGGGCGAGTGTGCCCGCCTTAGTAACCGTAGTCGCCCTAGGTGGTCTGGCCTTAGTGATCTATGTTCTCGGGCTTCCGATGCCGATAGTGCTCGGTGTGGTTTTGTCTTCCGTGCTACTGGTGTTCCCCGTTGCTCTAGTCTCTCCGAAACAGGAGACTATGCAACTGATTAGAAAGCGCAAAGGAGGTCCACACATAGATTGCCCAGCCTGTGGAACCTCTGTTCCTGTGGAATCTGACGTACGCCCCCTGAGGCTGGAATGCCACAACTGCAAGAGTATGCTTAGGGTAGAAGAATAATCATTTCTGCCCGCTTCTAAGAAGCGAGTCAACCAGTCTCCCCGCTGCTACTGCGGCGGGATTCTCCTTCCACAGCCCGGCCGCAGATGACACCTGCCCCGACAGATCGGTGGACCAACCAGGCCCCAACACGCAATGCCAGCCGATCTCCTCAAGTCTCGCTGTGGATGGAGTGGAGCGAGAGAGGGCGGGGCGCATCAGGTGAGAGAGGGCACGTGCCCGACCTTCGATATCCAATGTGGCCCATCGTGAGGCGACCGCGTCGAGCGCGTTCTGGTCAATCCACGAATTTGCGCTGACGTTGGGCTCAGGTACCTCTGGTAGAGGGACAACTCGTATCGATCCATCCTCGACCAGAGCGTCCCGCAGGGCTGTGAAGACCGGGTCGTAAGTGGTATCCAAAGAAGAGTGGAGCCAATTCCCCGAAATCGCCCAAGGCCTGAGTCGGTGCACTCTCGAGCCCTTTGGACATATCGCCTGAGCCAGAGCGTGCGCCTGAGCCACTGCAGTGAGTGGCCCCTTCCGAGCATCGCCCTGATGTCCGGTCAGGCCATCTACGACAGTACTAGCCAGAGTGAGTTGCGGGGGGTCTGAGGAGAGGCGGGGGCCACTTTCTTCAGCAGGACCGAGGATATGCACCCATGACCCCTTGGCAGGGGCCTCGAGTCTAAATCGCCGTCGGTACGGCAGGCCAGCATCGACTAGAGCCGCTTCTAGGGGTGCGATAGCCAGAGCGCCGGGAAGAGAGGGAGCTGCGAGCAGGAGGATTGTCTCGTTGCAACTACGCAACTCATCTGCGGCCTGTGAGAGAACACCAGCAACGGAAGCGAACGGTTCGAGCTCGAGGAGCGCGCGCATTAAGGGGCCTGTGCAGTCGAGGTTCAAATCCCCTACGCAAGAATCACTCGACCATCAGTCGCAGTTGGTCGCGTTTGTAGACCCAGTTTTCATCGAGTTGGTTCTTGCTCTTGTAATACCTGGCAAGACGTCGAATCTTCGACTCACAGAGCTCGAGTTGGCGGCGGTTGTGCAAATCCTTGCGGTTTCCTGCGAGGTGGTCGATGAGGCTCAAAGCCCGCCGCATGAGGTTCATCATATCCTCAGGGTACCTAAGTGAGATGCCATTTCGAGCAAGAGTTTGCGAGATTCTCTCTCCGGTGACTAAGCGGACATCAGGGACTGCATGCTGGTCACGCAGGATTGTCCCGATGATAGCGGTCGAGTTTCCGTCCTGAGCGAGGCTGACTATCAGATCCTCGATTTCCTTCTTGTCGGTGGCCGACCATGCGGGGGCCTCACTCACACTAGGCTTGTTGGAACCGCTGCGACCCTTTCCGCCACTGTGCATACGTGCCATTCCGACTACCTCAGGAATCCGGCCGACCTGCTCTCCCTCTTTAATCGCTACGCAAACCCACCCGTAGGGTGGATCTCACAGGCGGTGCTGTGCGCGGGCCAGTCTGCCGGGGCCATTGGGCCACTCCCACCCGGGCGCCTCGGCACGTGCCGAACCCACCAACCCACCGTCTTGCATGACCAGAACCTCGTCGCCTGCTCTGATTCCTTCCTCAGCGCTCTCAACATTTGTTGAAAACAAGTCCCCCCGCCAATCAACACCGGTCTTGAGGGATACCCGAGGCAGCGCGTTGCAGGAGGCAAGCAATGGTAGGCAGGACTTCGAGAAGGCGAAGCGGGCTGTGCGTGGATTCCACTGCGCGATCTGCACCCCTTCCTTTTTGATGGTAAATATCGGTGGGCGACCTAGGACGGAGGCGTCTTTGAGCCAAACGTCGGTACCATGCTGGAATCGAGACAACGCCCGCAACTGAGCCAGTCTGTTATGACCTGTTTTAGGATTCGGTAAATTCAGATCATCGGCGGCGCGGTTTACTTCCGACTTCAAGCGCTCCAACGCCTCCTGTGAGCCGGCAGAATCGCCATTTCGAGTGTCGATGACTTCAGTGCCTTCGATCTCAATTGTGACTCCAGAGTGGTTGATGATTCGCGAATACCCTACTCTCGTCGCCAAGCGTGTGACCATGCCGCGAATCACAGTAATCTCGTCGGAGTCCCAATCGCCGGTCACCGGTATGTCGTAGTTCGCCGCGGGCCATATCTCCTCCAATTCTCGGGGCACCAGCCCCAAAGGGGCCGTGACCATTACCTGATGAATTCCGTTAGACTGCAGAGACCTGAGAAACTTCTTGTGGCTCTGAGAGATTCTGTAAGGCTTGGTGGCCGAGCACGGCAGCAGGACGAGCGCGTCGCGCTGATGCTCTGGAGGCTCGTGCTGGTCAGCGACCCTGTTGCGCCAATCGTGTATGAGCGGGTCGTCGCGGCTGATGTAGGTATGGCATCTAAGAGTGCGCTCACTGCCTACTACTCTTGCCAAACCGGCGCGTCCGCCGTCGTACCTCCTCATCTTTGCATCGTGACGACGCAGTCGTTCTACCGAGCGGGGGCTTGAGGTGCTCTGACGCTCGGCGAGCTCACGCAGCGAGCCGTTCCTGATAGCAGCCCTAGTGGCTGCGAGGGCGCGGGTCCAAGCTGCGCATTGGGCATCCATATCCGCGCTCTCACTCGCAGTCTCCTCAACTTCCCTAGGTCCGTCCTCAGATAGGAGGACGCCTAACGAGGAAGCGTGTCTGGAACGTGCCAGATCGAACAGATCCACTCCCATCCAAACTAGCATGGCGCAGTTGTCAGGGCCGCCGATTCCGGGAGTCCACAGCAGCGATGTCGGGAATCTCACTCTCAACGCGTCGAGTGCATCGACGAGCATACCCGGTCGCTTAGTCAGTTGCGGCGCGTCTACCAAGACCACCACCGATGGTTCAAGTTCGGTATCGTTGAGGCTCTGGTCGTGGTGCATCGTCTGCCACGACACAGGGAGTACCTGCGCGCCATTCCCGAACTCACCCGAGTCAGCCTCGGCGAGGCTTGGAGGGAGGACTAGGCCCTCAGCCGCCTCCCAAGTGTCCTCAGAGTCGAATGGGTAGCACAGGTTGGCGCGTGTCGAAAGGGTGATTTCGGCAGGTAGGGAGTTTCCTCCCCTGAGGCTTGTAAAAGGGGCTAAAGCGAGGGGTATTTCGGGGTCCTGCGGACCCAATACCAGCCCCGGAGTCCAGGCTGAGGGCTGATTCCTGTCTCCGAGCGACATCAACCTGCCGAATCGGTGACGTGCGGCAACACCTCGGGCCAGCGGTCGCTCGGGCATAGCGCGTCGCACTGACGCGGTTCGCTTGAAGGATTCTAAGGTGAAGCCGGGTCGGCGGATACGTGCAAGGCGTGCGAACGTGGCTCTTGGCAGTGATTCTGACTCTTTCTGCGTTCAGCATCTGCACTACGGCGCAGGATGACGACCAGGTAATCCTGCGTGATGATTCATTCAGCACTAGCGGGCCGGTGTGGATCAGCGTGACTTGTACTGAGGTTAGTTGCCCGGGAATGGAACTCATTGTTACAGCAAACGCCAATGAGACGAGTCATTCTGACTCCCATCACGTCCAGTGGGCGGGCTGGGTCGACGAAAACATCTCTTGGACGTTGCTGGCCGAGGACGGTACGGATGTGACTCACCTCGACCTTGAAGTAGTGATGAGTTGGCAAGAGGACTGGACAGAGTACGACGACCTACCCAACATCGTACCACCCCCTGGTGCACAGGGAGAGTACCCTCAGATCGACACTGCTTCGCCGTGCCAGTTGCACTTCTGCGGCGCAATCGACCTGTTGTCAGAGGGTGTGCTCTACGTCGGCGCGCTAGAGAACCTGAGCGACAAGGACGCATTGCGCGTGGTAGGCGACGTGGGTGACGTTATGCTGCTCAACAGCCTGAGAGGGCCGGAAGAGATTAACATGGAGATATGGCAGAGAAACACGGATTCCAAGATTCTTCTCGAAAGCATCTCCTCTGATGAACTCGAATCTCACTACTTCGACTACCCTCCGGAAGGAGAACTGTGGCTCCGCTTGGTTCACGCTACTGAAGCTGACTATTCTCCTTACGAATTTGAAGTCATACGCTTTGATGACGATACGGAGGCTCCCGGGGGCGGCGAATTGAGTAACCCGTGGACTCATGGCAATCCCCTTCCCTTCTATGGTCATTCCTCGCTCCACTACTACGGGCACATCGCCGGCGAGGATCCTGAAGGCGACTCATTGCTAATCGATTCTGGGCCCAAGATGCGTATCGAGCCGAATTGCATGTTCACGGGCGAACAAGGGGCCGTGGATCTGGACATCGTGCTCCATGAGCGAGATGGTTCGACAGTCGTCATTACTCAAAACGCACATTCATGTCCCGATTCGTTCCAGACCACTGAACAGACAGAATCGATCGAATTCAGGATTACTTCTGTTGAAGTGGTAGCATGGGGCATCTACCTGCAGACAGACTATTCTGGCGATGGTTCGCTCGTCGGGGACGCTCCTGACATCATTTGGGCGCCAGGCGAATTGGACCAGTGGTGGCAGGTACTGACTCTCGGCCCGCCCTCGTTCCAAGGCAACCTCGGACCGGGGGACTTTGTCGATGTTTTCGCATTCAACATCACCGAGGAGAATGGTTCGTACGTACGCGTCGACACGATAGGTGACTCAGCGGCGTCATACCGGCTTCTGACTCTCAATCAGGAGACAGGGGATGTTGAGAACTCCACTGACGGCTCGATGATGATAGTGCCTACCGGAACCCATGCCTTGGTAATCGAGACAGGAGATACGAATCAGACTGTCGAATACCATTTCTCTCTTCCTTACAACGGGCCCTACGAACCTGATGGAGGGGAATATCTGGACTTGTCCTACCGCGCTAAGGACTTCTACATCTTTGCGGGAATCTTCCTGCTCTCTCCATTGTTACTGGTGATATGGTGGAACAGGGGGGCGATATTCAGCGGTGCTCCTCTCGCCTCTGATATAGAGGAGCATGAGCGTCGCAGGCTTCGCCGCCTGCGTGAGAGGCTGGCTGAGGCTCTGGCCGAGGAGACAGTCAACGAAAGAGAGGTCGAATATGCCCTTCGGCAGATGGGCGACAGTCCGTGGAGGGCGGTCGTGCAGGACTGGGGTGAGCCATTACTGCGACATATGACCGAACAGATTGAAATCTGCGTCTGGCGAATCAGCGAAGGTGAAGCAACACTGCTCTTGGGAATACGAGTGGCTGACGAGCCTTGGGAACTCGCCGCAATGAGGGTCCACGCACCAGAGGGGGCCAAGGTCGGAATAGCCGCAGTCTCCCCAAGCCACCTCTTCCAAGGGGACGAAATATTCCTCGATAAGATGCCGGCAGATAGCAAAATGTTCCTCAGTCTGACTCTGGAAGGAAGTCCATCCAGCCTAGGATTTCAGCTCTCTGGCCTAGTTGGAGATCAGCCGCTGGCAGCTGTACCCAGCAGAGTTCTTGACTGGAGTGACTAGCCTGTGTATCCGCCTCTGCGACGATTCCTAGCCTCTTCCCTAATGCGGTCCTGAAGCGAATCCATGTCCGTGCCTATCTCCTCACGCATACTCTCCAAACTCTTCCTAAGGCCACGTGAGATCTTGCTTGGCATATCTAGTTTGAGAAGTACCGTGACCGAGCCCCTTCCACGGCGGCCCCTGCCTCCAGGCAATCCGCGTCCGGCTATCGTCAGAGTCTCACCGGGTTTCGAGCCTGCTGGGACTTTAATGGTCAGTGGTTTCCCGTCAATATGAGAAATCTCAATGTCAGTGCCGAGGACCAAGTCGACGTAACCGAGGGGCAGGGCCATGAGCAAGTCTGGGCCGTCTCTCTCGAACCACGGGTGTGAATCTACTTCGATCTGTATGTAGAGGTCGCCTGAGTCTCCCCTGTTGCCTTTCGGAGCTTCTCCGTGCCCCCTTATCCGGATCCTAGTGCCGCTTGAGACTCCTGCTGGGACCGTGAACCTAACCTGCTTGGACTGGCTGGCTCTGCCATGTCCTCGGCAACCAGAGCAGGGGTCCTGTACTATCCTACCCTCGCCGTCACAGGCCGGGCAGTCCGATACGACCTGCTTGGTGAATGGTCCTACCCTCTCGATTCTCTGGAGTCGTCCTCTGCCATCGCAAGTGGGGCACTCACGGACCCCATCTTGGCTCTCAGAGCCGATGCCGTCGCACTTCGTACAGACCTTCAGCACGTCAATCTCAATCTCGTCCTCAAGCCCCTCCATCGTGGCTTCAAAGGGGATTTTGTGACGTACTAGGAGATCCTGACCACGGCCTCTTCGAGTTCCTCTGGTCCCGCTGAAGAGTTGGCTGAATATGCTCTCGATGCCTCCTCCGAAGATATCGTCGATGCTGATGTTGATACCTTGGAAACCACCGGGACCAAATGGAGACCCACCAGGCTGGTCGTGGCCGAATGTGTCGTACTTCCTGCGCTCATCCGCGTCAGAGAGAACTGCATACGCCTCCTGGACCTCCTTGAATCGCTTCTCAGATTCGTCGTCTCCGGGGTTCTTGTCAGGGTGGTGCTGCCTCGCGAGCGATCTGAATGCCCTCTTGATATCGGCGTCGGTGGCGTCTTTAGAGACTCCCAGTACCTCGTAGTAGTCGCGCTTGCCTGCCATGGGCTCACCTGTCGCGGGCTCTTGGTCGACCGTTTTCAACCCCTCCCTTCAGGAGAGGAAGTCGCCGCATGAGGTGCAGTAGGGCGCACCCGAGTTGTTCAGTGCCCCGCAGGAGGCACAGGAGACGACTGAGCGGGCCAGAGACGATGCGGACGGAGCCTCCCATTGAGAGTCCGAGTCGCTTTTCGCCGGGGTCTTCTTGGCCGCCGCTTTGGCGGAGCGCTTCTCCAAACGGCGCTGGGCAGATGCGTCCATTCTGCTGTTGATAGAATTGGACATCCTAGAGAGTAACCCAGGGGCCTTTGGTTCGGCTATAGCCTGCTCATCAACCATCGTACTCATTCCGGTAACCTGCGTCTTGGCTTGTGGCTCAGGGTCGTCTTCAGCAATCTCCTCCTCAGGGCGCTCGGTATTCAGGGCACCGACGGTCCCTGACTTGAGTGTCTGCGCCTGTAGTGCCGCCCTTCCGGTCCGGGGCTCGCCGGCCTTCGCTTCAAGCCGCTCAATCGCCGCCTCGCCCTTCTCCCAAAGACCCCTGTCCTCCTTGGAGTAGGTCCGGGAGAGTTTGCGTATCGCCTTGGAGCGGTGATACTCGTGATCCTCGACCTTTCGGTACCTCATGAACATCACAATCCCGATTAGAAGAGCCGCTACGTAAACCGAGTACATCATCGTATCATCCTCAGAGAGGAGTTCGTCGATAGCCGGTAGGCCGTAGCGCAGCGCTATCACGCACATAGTTGGAGCCAAGAGGAGTGCTGCTCCGAGCATCGGCGACCGCTGTGCCATGGAACCGGCCCCTTCGCCCATCGTTTGAATCATTCGCGCTCACGGGAGAGGGCGAGGGCAGAGGACTCATGTCAGACATCCCCTACGAGAAGGTATGGCACCCCTCGTCAGTGTGTCCACTGTCGTGCAACCGCACGAGGATGCAACGAAGGTTGTGGAGTCGGTCAAGGCCGTCTTCCCGGACTGGGTACCCGATCGTATTCCTGAAAACGCGGCGTTCCCGAACGAGAGGGGAGGTGTCCTGATCACCGGCTCTGCCGAGACGTTGGACACGCTACTAGAGGCTGCGAAGAACCAGAGAATTCTCGATACTGCCTTCGATGCTATGACAATGGAACTCGAAGGAGACTCGACGGGTTTCGCTCTATCGAGACAGGCTGCTCTGGCCGGCAAGGTCTCATTCATCATCGGTGAGAGGGCGATTGGCGGAGAAATGCGCATCGGCCTGACTGGAGAGAACCTAGCAGTCTGGCTTGAAGAGCAAACCTGGCACGCCGGTCGCAACTCGATTCCACGCAGCGTTGGAGACGATTTGGCGATGTCTGATGACGGTGAGCCTGTCGAGTGGTTTGACCGTAAGGGAAACCGCACTAGCGGAGACGACTAGATTCCGGTAGGCCCTCTTGGGACCATTTCTTGATAATCGGAAGGTCTGCCGGCAGCCATTTCACCTGAAGCAGTTCGTCTCGTGATAGCCAACGAGCCGAATCGTGTTCGACTAGAGTGATCGACTTGGATTCGATACTTCCACAGTTCCATATCTGTAGGCTCACAGTTCTGTCATCGTAGTCTTAGACGATGTGAGCGACCTTTTCCTTAGGCTCGGGAGATATTCGCAATTCCTCCTCAAGTTCGCGGAGCAGTGCCCCTGGAGCATCCTCGCCCGGATTGATCTTTCCTCCTGGGAACTCCCACCAGCCACCCCATTCATCCCCCTTGGGCCTGCAGCACGACAGTATTCTCCCCTGATCGTCAAAAAGCAGTGCAGCTGCGACCTCATACCTAGGTCTAGTGACCAAGCAATTGGCGATTCTGATTACCGCCGCTACCTGATCTTCGAGCGGGACTTCGCTCTCGGGAGGCAGATGTACGAATATAGCGGGCAATGCAGGACCGTTGCTGACTTGCAGTTCATTCAGCGTCCTGTAGATGGTTTCATTGCACACATAGCCGCCCGCGTCATCGCTCCACTGCACGTCGGTGTCATGCTCAAACTCCTCATCCAGAATGTGGAGTGGGGCCGTCGTCACCAGCGTCTCTGGGCCCCCGAGAACTATACTACCGGACTCCTGCAGCCTTCCTGAATTGTCGGGCTCAGTCATCGAGTACCTGTTACGAGCAATCCTCTCTAGAGATATTCCTGTCCTCCCGGCAGCAAGGCCGAGGTGGAGTACGCCATCCACCTCAATGCCGGCTCTGATCTCAGCAGCCACAGCGCCTGAGCCAGCCTCGTCGACACTCAACATCCACGTAACTACGTCTAGTCCATCAATCCCGTCAACATGGAGCCGTTCCAAGACGGATTGAGAGACATTGGTCTCGAAATCGGAAAACGGCGGGAATGCCGTGACAAGGATTCGCGGCTCGCCCACGTGGCATCGGTGTCGAGGGGTGCTGTTCGCCTTTTCGCCGAGCCTGTCGGCGTCAGATTCATGCATCGCGACATAGGGTGACCGCCCGATGGCAGAGGAATACGCGGTGAGTGTCGTACCGGACGAGGAGCCGAGGGGAGCCAGTACCCTAGGCGTCGTCGGTGTCATCTGGAACGAGTTGAGTGGGGGGATCGGACCGTGGGGGACTCTGCGGCCTCTTGTGGCTCTGGCACTGTCCCTAGTCCCTTTCCTGTTCCTCGGCCAGCACTTCAACCGGCAACACAGCAAAGGGTTCGGCTGGTTCGTCATCCAACTACCGCTGATTCTGTCAGTGGTTCTCTGGCCGGTCCTCTTCATCTGGTCCATTGCGGACGCTTGGTGGGTTTCTAGTGGCATTGTCGCTAAAGCAGAAAACAGCTGATAATCACGGTGCGATGTTAATTCTCGCAGATTCAGAAGCCTTCAGGCAGTTCGATTGGACTGAACAGTTGTCCAGGACTACTGGCGTTGGCCAGTTGTACCCTAACCATCGATTCCCACTCTCTGAATAGCGTCAAAGCAGGGGCAAACGGCAGATGAGTTTCGTTCAGAATCGTCCTAATTAGGGTATCAAGAATATCCATCCTGTCCTCATCCAAACTGCCCAAGAGGGTCTCGAGCGGGAATGATTCAATCCCCGGGGCCTCGCCTTTGACATCCACCTCCCACGCCTCAGTGAGTCTCGCAGGCAGTTCCTCGCCGTTCCGAGAGGCTGCTGTCTCTAGTGATTCAAGGAGTATCCGAATGTACTTCGAGAGGACCAGTGAGACTTCGACGATGGGCATACTGAACTGGGTAGTGAAACTGACCATGTTCTCCTGCAGGAATAGCAGTCGCTCCTCGACCGGTGAGTCCTGAGCCGGGAGCGCGTTGTCTGCCATGGTTGCGGGAGCGAGTCGTGGCACATGAATGCAGTCTGCGCTCACGACGTTGTCCGGTCGTCATATCTGATGGGAGAGCCGCTGTTACCGCGGACGCCATCCAGCATGTCATCCTCAATCTCAAAGAAGTCGTTCAGCCAGTCGCCGTCGGTATCCCAGTTGGTCGGATCGGTGCCATCGGCAATCTGATCGCCGTCAATATCGATCATCCACCATCCGTAGACATACTCGCCCAAGCCAGTGTTCGGCAAATGGTACTGATCTCCGGCGAATCTGTGGTACTCGTCGGCCCAAGCGCCGTTCACCAAAACTTCGTCGTCGCTGGTGTCGACGTCTTCGTAGTGATCATCATTGTCGTCCACAATAAGGGCATAGAGCATGTCGACGTTGTTCACCCTGTACATGCGGAAGTAGTTGGTCGCGAGTGCCGCACTGCCCGAGCAAGTGCCCAGCAGGGACTCGCGCAGTTGCCACCATTCTTGGACGATGTTGCCCGAACAATCGTAGAGGTTTGCCTGCCTGACCAGTGTTGGAGAGGCTAGGGAGGCGTTGACGAGCCCGTAGTACTCCTGAAAGTTGTTGTACGGGACATAGACGCAGTTGCCGCTGGAGCAGTCCCAACTGCCATCGTTGTCGGCGTCTTGGCCAGCATCGGACGGATCGGTCGCATCATGAGTGAACCAAACCCAGTCCAAGTCAGGTCTTGCAATGTTGGCACCCGAGATGTTGACCGGTTTCAAGTTGGTCGCAGTAATCTGCTGCCACACCACTGAGATTCGGAGATAGGACGACCAATTGTCATTAGCCTCGTTCCATCCCCTGTAGTACTCATAAAAGTCAGGCATCATGTCGCCGTCGGTGTCGTTGTCGAGCGGATTGGTGCCGTACTTGAACACCTCGCGACCGTCCGACAAATTGGTGTTCTGGACATAGTCGATGACGATGCCGTTCTGAATAATCGGTTCCATCACCATAGAGTCGTCATCGGTGTCGGGGTCAAGAGGATGTGTGCCGTTGTCATACTCCATCAGGTTGCTGAAGAACAGACCGAGGAAGCCCTGTCCAATCTGCTGGTCCACCGGCGCAGGTGTAAACTGCCTGCCCTCCCAAGTACCCTGCTCGGCCGCAGCATCTCCCCAAGTCCTGTCATACCAACCGTCAGCGTCGGGATCGTAGGAGGTGTCGAGGGGGTTAATTGGGTTCATCGACCAGCGGTACGCGTTGACAGGGAGAAACTCGCCGTAGATTGAATAGCAGAACTCCCAGCCATCAGGCATCCCGTCCCTGTCCGAGTCATCGTCTGTCGGGTCACTTACTCCGGCCAAGCTGTAGTTGAATGTATCAGGGTCAATCTCGTTGATCAGGCCGGCGCGTTCTGCTGAGACTAGGCTCTTGGTGGAGAACATGACGTACAACTGTCCGAAGGCGGCCTCGTACGACATGCCATTCTCGTCAATCTGCGCGGTGACCGCGTCGGCGCCGTAGGATACAAGACCTGTGCCGTTGGGGATGGTGTCGATCGCGGAACGCTTGCCGTAGACTCTAGCGTCATACTCGGCGAGGTTGTCATACGACTCGGAATCGGAAATGTGGCCGTCACCATTGCAGTCGAAAGAATCGTCGTCCGCGTCCGCGTGGATATCGCTGTCAGTTAGGAGGTTCATCTCCCAGATATTCTCCTCAAGGTCCCACTCTGTGAACCAGTATTCGTAGCCGTCGCTCATACCGTCCCTGTCGGTGTCAACAGAATTTGGGTCCGCGGCTCCAAGCAGTGCTGAGACAACCGGTTTGGCGGGCATGCCTTGCTGCCACTCTTGGAACTGCGCAATGGCGAGTTCAGCCCTACCCTCCTTGTTGAACAGGATCCTATAGACCCTGTTCACAGCCTCATCGGGATCAAGTTGCTCAGCCTCCTCCCACATACGCGGCGCATCTGGCGGCGATAGTCCGCCGTTGGCGGGGTTATTATGAGTCAGATTTAGTTCAACGAGGTCAGTGATGCCGTCGCGGTCCGAGTCGTAGTTCCCATCACCCGCGACGAGAGGATTGAGTGTCCAGACTTCATCAGTCGAGTTCCAACGTGTAAATATCAGTTCGATGCCGTCGAGCAGCCCGTCGTTATCGGTGTCGGGATTGTTTGGATCAGCGGTCCTCCCACTCTTGTTGACTTGCTCGTCAGACAGGAACATACCGAATGAGGAGGAGGATTCGGCAGAGAGCCAAGGCGAAGCGAGTATTTCACCGCCGACTCTAAGCAGATAGAACTGCGGTACGGTAATCAGCTCGTCGGTCTCGCTGAGGTTCCCGTCGATGACGTTGTACTCCTCCCAGTTGTTCATCCCGTCGCCGTCGGGGTCTCCGATTCGATCTCTCTCGTCGACGGGGTTGAGTGTCCACTGCTCGTCGAACAGGCTCCATCTTGCGTAGAAAAACTCCCATCCGTCCGGCATACCGTCGCGATCGGAGTCGGAGCTCAATGGATTGGAGGAACCGACATCTTGCGGAGTGGTTCCATTAACCAGGCTGCTGTAAGCAGGACTGGTGAAGTGGCCAAATGAATCATCTGCAAAGTTGAGCCAGGTCTCATTCCACAGCAGAGTGGTGAAGTTCTCCGGGTATGCTATGCCCGAGGCGGTCTGGTCGCCATACAGGATCTCAGACTTGAGGTGGTACTCGAGCCAGTTAACTAGCCTCTCCTCTAGGTCGAGTACTCCATCGTGGTTGACGTCGAATCCGTCACCGTCGGGATTGTTGAGGTAGTCAGAGCCGTTCAACGGGTTGATTCCCGAGTTGTCCTTGTTCCACGTGCAGGTGTAACGGGCCTCCCAGCCGTCGGGCAGGGAGTCACCGTCAGAATCGATTTCGTTGGGATCAGTCTTGGTCCAATTGAGTGCGGCCTCGGCCGTCTCCCCATGCGTCGGCAGACCCTCTCTCAGTACCGTTTCGAGCAGGTTCCCCCACATATACTCGCACAGATTACTGAGTCCGTCGCCGTCGGCATCCTCGTCCTTGTCCGTCGGATCCCTTGGGTCCAGTGTCCAGAGGTTGCCGCCGTTGTAAGCATCGCCTACCCACCTGCGATGCTCCATCTCCCAGCCATCAGGCATCCCGTCGCCGTCGGTATCTGGGTTGGTCGGATCAGTGGGGCCATCCGTCCCTCCACCGGCGCCTGAGCCTAACCACCCTTCTAGGTGAACCTGTTCTGCGAGTGCGCCGGTGTCTTCGTCACAGATATACTCGTCATTGAGGTAGTGGCAGTCGAATTCGGTAGAGTCAGCGAACCAGCCCCAGTACTCCTCGCCATCGGTGAGTCCATCGGCGTCCGAGTCTGTGTCCCTGGGGTCAGTGCCATTGAAGCCGTTCTCAGTGGTAGATACGTACCTATACTCATCCAAGTTGGTCCAGTCCCTGTTGAACTCAAAGCCGTCGGCAGAGGTGAAGTGAACTCCGTCGGCGTCGGCGTCGCGGTAGCGGTCGTGAGGGTCGGTTGGATCTAGTCCATAGACGAACTCCCAACCGTCGGGCATTCCATCGAGGTCCGAATCAATTGATGTCGGGTCGATTGGCATGATATTCATGTAACGGCCCGGTGAGACGCCTGCGAATATCCACAAGTTCCCGCCGTGCTCCAAAGTGGTCAGGGAGGTTATCAGCCCGGGTATCTTAGTCTGGTTGAGATACAAACCGAGGACACCCAAATGGCCGCCCTCAAGGCACCACGATCCGTCCCTAGAACCAATGACTACCATGTCGTTCATCGGCAGTACTGAGCGGATGTCGTTGGCCCCTTCTGCCCACCTCTCGATATTGTACATCCTGTCGGAGTCGAATGCCGAGTATGGCATCTGAATCAGGAGATCTAGGTCTAGAAGGTGCAGTCCACCAGCGGTGCCGACCCAGATGCCGGTGATCTCTTCTACGCCCCCTGCAGCATCCAAGGGGCCGGCGAGGACTAGTGCGTTGACTACGGCGGACTTTGAAACGTTCAGTAGGTCAGCGCGCTGAACGAAGTCCTCTGCATTCTCACGGTCGAAGACCCACCATGGGTCGCCGGCGGAAGCCGAGCCGTCGGTGGTGTTCCAAGCGATGAGTCCAGCATCAGTCCCGACCAGCAACAGTGGACCTCGCCCATCCATCTGAACATGCAAGGCCGTGTTGATCTCGGCATCGGCAGCCGACAGCATTTCGACCATCTCATCGTTGTACTCGGGTTCGCCTACCATAGCATCCTGATCCTCCCCCTGGTCCATCACAGTGGCTGTCCAAGTGGCAAAGTCCTTGCCGAACAAAATCAGGTCAAGATTGCCGCTGCCCGTCTTCAGGGCGTAGATGTTCTCAATTGACCCTATGTCCGATTCGGACATTGATTCCATCACAGGAAGTCCGTTGTCGAGAGTGATGCAGTGCAACCCTAGATTGGAGCCGATAAGCAGGAAGTCGGAGTCACTCGGAGACCACCTTATCATGGTGTGCATCTCCATTCCTGATGGCAGATGGTACAGCGATGATGTCCCCTCGAATGGGTCGATGGCGGTGATTCCGTATCTTGAGCCGATTAGCAGTCTATCTCTCGCAGAGTCAGACAGCACGGTATGGACCGCTCCATCTACGAGACCGGGACTCGTGCTCTGGTCGAATGAAATCACATCTCCATCGGATTGCGAAGAAGGTGCACCCCTTAGCCCAGGAGTGACCCAAGCACCTTCGTCGAAGTGTACCATATACTCCTCGTAGTTGCTGAATGCCTCGCCCCAGTGGGCGGTCGAGGTGGAGATGTCAGGAATCAAGAAGCCGTCTCTGTCGAGGTCCCATCCATCCATGTCAGTGTCTTCTATGGCATCACTGGAGTTCCGTGGGTCCAAGCCGTAGTGAACTTCCCAACCGTCGGGTATTCCATCTCCGGGAACGGCGAGTCCGATAGCAATCACCTCCGACCAAGTGTAGTAGTCAGAGTCGGGCTCAGTAGGGTCGCTTCCGAGCCAGCCGTTGTCCTCAGTAGCCCTCTCGACATCACCCTGACATGAGTCGGGGCTGAGTCCGGCAATCTGTCCTGCACACCACAGTCCGTCCCTCTCAGTAAGCCAGTCTTCCGGAGTGCCGTAGGAGTACTCCTCCGAATTCGTGTAACGCTCACCTATGTCGATGAAGCCGTCACGGTTGACATCGAAGCCGTCACCGCAACCGAAACTGAAGTCCTCACAGCGATCGATGTCCTCTGTCGAGTCAGAGGCGTCGAGAGGATCGAACCACAGGCACTGCCATGCATTGGATGCGTTCTGATAGCCCAAACCCCCTTCAGTGCACATGTATATCTCATAACCGTCAGGCAGTCCGTCGCCGTCGGTGTCGGCATTCCGGGGGTCGAGATACTCTCGAAGGCCAGAATCGGTGAATTGAGGGGGTTTACCGGTAAGCGAGAGCCTGTCGAAACACCAATCCAGCGTATATGGCCAGCAGAACTCAAGGAGGGCACTGGCGCCGTCGTTGTCGTAATCGGACATGTTGTCGGTCCCATTAGTTGGATCCAATCCTCTGACGCTGACAACACCTGTGCTGGTGCTAATCAGCCTGACATCTCCGAAAATCGACTCGTGCAGATCGGGTATCCTGTCGCCGTCCTCATCGGTCACGGGAGGCCCTCCTCTATCTGCTGTAATCGGATCAGTCGAGGAGACTGATGACTGAGGACGAGTCTGCGAGACGAAAGCCAAACTGCCTAGGAGTAGAATCGTCATGAGTAGCGCTGTCTGCTTGCGACGCATGATATGACCTCGTCTAGACGAATTTGAGCGCTCTTGGCTGACTTATGATGATGATGGAGCGCCGTTCGGACACATCGCGGTCCTTCACACGCGACGGCGTAGCCGTCGAGAGAGCCAAATCGCGGTAAGCAGAATCTGCTTAACGGATTCATTCAAGGGGGGCAGATGTCCGGATAGTCTCGATTGTCGTGGGAATGGAGATTACCCATCTAGGCTCGGGCAGCAGAGGTAACTCCACGCTACTGAGATCGGGTGGCACCCTAGCTCTGGTGGATTGTGGATTCTCGCTGCGCCAGATGGAGGTCAGATTGGGGCTAGTGGGAGTCGAGCCGACTTTGATAGACGCCATTTTCGTCACTCATCACCACTCCGACCACTCGCGTTCCGCGTTGCATGCCGCGAAGAAGTGGGACTCGACTCTGCACGCAAATCTCCAGACGGCGACGAAGATGGGGTGGGAGCCTGTCTCTGAGTGCAGAACCTTCGGCGACTTGGACAGGATTAGCATCTCCAACGAACTCAGTCTGCTTCCGATACCGGTCCCGCACGAGGGTGCTGCCAACGTTGCTGTTATTGCCACCAACGGAGACGGGCGCAGAGCCGGAATCGTGACTGATCTCGGCGAGCCAACTGTTGAGTTGAAGAAACATCTCAGTGGATGCAGCCACGTCTCCGTCGAGGCTAACTACGACCTCCAGCGTCTGATGAACGGACCTTACCCAGACTCGCTCAAGAGGAGGATCTCTAGCAGGGGGGGTCACCTCTCAAACTTGCAGACTGCTGAGATGCTGGCCGAGATTCTAC